>NC_014633.1:320541-641082 GCF_000165505.1 Ilyobacter polytropus DSM 2926
AGATACTCAACTTATTATAAACAAGAGAGCGGCTGAAGAGATGGGAATCTCACTTGATAATATCGATGGTTTGGATAAAGCTGAAATATTTTAAGATATAGTGCTGACTCTCTGCGGAAGGAGGAAGATACATCGTGATATTACTAGGAACACTGGAGCAGGGATTAATATTTTCAATAATGGTTTTGGGGGTCTATATCTCTTATAAGATATTAGACTTTCCTGACCTTTCAGTAGATGGAAGCTTTCCATTGGGAGCTGCAGTTGCTGCAGTGTGTGTCAGCAGAGGGATGAGTCCGGTTTTGGCACTTCTTCTAGCTGTGGTAGCAGGAGGAATGGCAGGTTTTGTAACAGGTTATATACATGTAAAATGGAATATAACAAACCTTTTGGCAGGGATAATAGTTATGACCGGTCTTTATAGTGTTAATCTCAGAGTCATGGGGAAATCCAATATACCTTTGTTTGGAGTGGATCACTTATTTAACACTGGATTACCGTCTATAGTTGTTATTCTAGTGCTATTAACAGTTGTAAAAGGATCTCTTGACTATCTGTTAAAGACAAAGTTTGGTTTTGCCCTTAAGGCCTTAGGAGACAATGAAACTCTTGTAGTATCGCTAGGGATAAATGAAAAGCACCTAAAGATATATGGTCTGGCCATATCCAATGCTCTGGTTGCTTTATCTGGTGGAATTCTTGCACAGTATCAAGGATTTGCAGATGTAGGAATGGGAACAGGAACAATAGTAACAGGTCTTGCAGCTATAATAATAGGTGAAACTGTATTCAAAACAGGTAAGTTTATGAAAGCAACAACAGTAGCTTTACTAGGAACCCTTATATTTAAATATGTAGTAGCGGCTGCACTAAAAATGGGTATGAGAGCCAGTGACCTAAAGCTTGTAACTGCTGTTATAGTGGTAGGAATAATGGCCCTTAAGGAGAAGAAA
Organism: Ilyobacter polytropus DSM 2926; assembly: GCF_000165505.1. Classification (NCBI taxonomy): domain Bacteria; kingdom Fusobacteriati; phylum Fusobacteriota; class Fusobacteriia; order Fusobacteriales; family Fusobacteriaceae; genus Ilyobacter; species Ilyobacter polytropus. Next base: position 321,495 of record NC_014633.1, read on the forward strand.
AAAGGTCTGAAAAGAGGTGTTGCATCAAATGGTTAAATTGGAAAATATAAAGAAAACCTTTATTTCAGAACTTGGAACTAAGAAAGAGGTGTTTAAAAATCTCAACTTTCATGTGAAAGAGGGAGATTTTATAACTATAATAGGAAGTAATGGAGCGGGTAAATCTACCCTTTTAAATGTAATCTTAGGAAATATAATCTCTGATTCAGGAAGGGTACTTGTAGGAAGCAGAGATGTGACATATATGGAAAAACATAAGAGAAACAGTTTTATGTCTAAAGTGTATCAAAATCCATCTTTAGGAACTGCACCTTCGATGACAGTTTATGAAAATCTTTCTATGGCAGACAATAAAGGTAAAAAATTTGGACTTTCTATTGGACTTAACAAAAATAGGAGAGGTTATTATATAGAGGCACTTTCTCAGTTGGGATTAGGTATAGAAAACCAGATGGATACCGAAGTGGGACTTTTATCAGGAGGACAGCGACAGTGCCTTGCACTAATAATGGCAACTCTTAATAAACCAGAAGTTCTGATGCTCGACGAGCATACGGCGGCTTTAGATCCTAAGACATCTAAGATCATAATGAATAAAACAAAAGAGGTAGTAGAAGGAAATAACATATCTACTCTTATGATAACTCATAACCTCCAAGATGCAATAGATTATGGAAACAGAATGATCATGCTTCATCAAGGTGAAATAATAATAGATATTAGTGGAAAAGATAAGCAGGAATTGACCGTAGAATCTCTTCTTGAAACATTTCATAAAAAAGAAGCCGGATTTAGAGGGGAAGAACTCTTTTCAGTATAGAATTCTCAAAGTCTTTATGATATAATCATATAAAGATTTTTTTGGGAGGGTTTTATGAAGAAGATACGGGTGACAGTCCCGGAAGATATCTGGCGTATGATGAGAAATGACGTAGAAGAGTTTGGTATAAACAACAATAAACTCTGCAATTATATACTGGATAAACTAAAATATAAAAAAGATATTAATGTGGAAAAGCTCCTGGAAACTCAAGGAAGACCTCTAAAGAAGATAATACAGTTTGACCTCAATGTGGCAAATAGAGAGATTTATTATGATGTATTGAAGGAAAATCATGTAGATATAGAGGCTGAGTTTTTCAGGGAGCTTTTTGAAGTGTATACATCTAAATTTAAATATCAAAGAGAGCTTTTTATATACGAAGAGAGACTAAAAAGTATATTAGAAGCCATAAAACTAAAAAGAAAACTTAAATTGAAATATATAAACAAAATCTACACTGTGGAACCTTTTTTTGTAAAAAGAGAGGAACAGGGAGATGAAAACTTTTTATTCTGTTTCTGTGAAGAAGCTAAAGGCTATAGAAACTATAAGCTAAAAGAATTAGAGATAATATCTATATTAGATGACAAGATAAAAGGTAAGGATAAAAAGTACATAGAAAGTGTAAGAAAAAACTTTGATCCATTTTTGGGTAACGGGAACTTTGTGAAGGTAAGGCTTACAGGAGAAGGGGTAAGTCTTATGAAGAGTTTGACAAACTACAGGCCTAAATTTTTAAAAAGATCAGGAGATGTCTACACCTTTGAGGCTTCAAATGAAAATGCCAAGCTTTATTTTAGACAGTTTCTAAAAGAAGCAGTTATTCTTGAACCCAAAGAACTAAGAGAAGAGATGAAAAATGAATTTTTAGAAGCCTTTGAGAGTTACAACTCATAATAATTAAAATTTCTATTGAAATCCAGAGTTAAAAGTGATATTATTTTTTCTTTAGTGAATAATCTGGAGTGTGAAACTTGGAAAATATTGTTATTAATCTTAGTAAAATTGCCTGGACAGTTGGGATATTGTTGACATTTTTTTTGGTTGGAAAGCTCTTTAACAGAGGCGTTGAAAAGTTTGGAAAAAAAAATAATTTCTCTACAGACAGGATAGTAAGGGCTAAAAGACTAATTGATAGTTTTTTTGCAATATGCTTTTTTACTCTTATGACACTTATATGGGGATTCCATCTGAAAGAGTTTTTCGTAGTGGCGGCAACTATTTTCACTATTTTGGGAACTGCTCTTTTTGCTTCATGGTCAAATCTCAGTAACATATCTTCTGGCTTGATTCTTTTTTTTAGCTACAGGCTGAAAGTAGGGGACAGGGTGCTGATCAATATAGGAGATCACAAACTTGAAGGGATAATAAAAGAGATGAGACTTTTTTATGTAGAGGTAGAAAATGATAATGGAAATCTAGTCATGTATCCAAATAATCTTATGATACACCAGATAGTGGTTGTTATGAAAAAATAAAACCAGTGGTCTAAGCACCACTGGTTTTTAAATACTCAGATATATCCTTTTCTAACGAGTAAGACTGGTATCTTATATTTTCCATATCTTTAGATAGGTTGTAATGACCGACTACTTTTAGAACCTCCTCTATACACCGGACAGCTTCCTGTATCCTTTTGAAATTGGATACCAAGAGCTGGTCTATACTCTCCTTAGAGTCATTTTTGATTTTCTGGCTCACAGTGAGTCCTATGTCACCTCTGGCATCTCTGCTTTGGATAAGAATATTATCTATATTTTTCATGGTTTTTCTCAAGCTGTGCCTTATAATCCTGCATTCTTTTGTGAGAGCCTCATTTTCAAAATAAAATCTAAAGAGATCCTCGACAACTCTGATTCCCTCAGATGCCCTATTTACATTGACATCAAGAATCCTGTAAAGTTTTTGCATTTTCCGATACCTCCACTCTGTTCCTACCGTTATTCTTGGCTTTATAGAGAGCCTTGTCGACTCTGTCTAGTATGTCATCTAAGGTTTCTCCTATGGAATACTGGCCTACCCCTATACTTACTGTAACAGGATGCCCAACTTTTGGGAAAGTTATGCTCTCCACAGCTTTTCGAAGTCTTTCTGCACAGAGAAGAGCTAATTCTAAATCAGTTTCAGGTAGAAGCAAAATAAATTCCTCACCTCCAAATCTTCCAAAAAGATCCATATTTCTGATATTATTTTTTATTTCAGAAGCTACGTTTTTTAATACCTCGTCTCCTCCTAAGTGGCCGCATAAGTCATTTACTTTTTTGAAAAAATCGATATCTATGAGCATAAGCGAATAAATTCCGCCGTTTCTCTCTGACCTGCTGATCTCTTTTTTTATGCTTTCAAAAATAAATCTCCTGTTATAAATACCTGTGAGTTCATCAGTTATAGAGAGTTCGTGAAGCTTTTTCCTACTTTTTTCGATTTCTGTAATATCATCAATTAGTACAAGAGACATGTCTTTATTGTTATAGGCTATCTTTTTAGAAGAGTATAAAAAGAACTTCTCTTCTTTTTTCCCGCAAACATAGTCCTCCCTGGAAAGGATTTTCTTATTTGTGTGGGAGTTCTTGGAAATAGAGTCATATACAGAGTTTCTGAGATGGCATTCGTGGCATTTACTGGTTTCTCCACAACCTTTGTTTTCTTCAAGGGCGTTGGCACATTGCAGTAGATCTCCACATTTTTTCCCGTAAATATCATTGAGGTCAAGACTTATCATTTTTCCTGAGGATTTATTTAACTCCTGAATTTCCATATCTTCGTTAAAGACAAACATTTTTGTTTCTAAATTATCCATTAGTATTTCTAAGAATTCTTTCTGTGTTTTTAGTTTTTTTAATTTCATAGTATTCTCCTTTAAAACTTGTAAAGAACAAAAATCTATATCAATTTAAAGAGCTAAAAATGCAAAAGTAACCGACATACAGCCGGTTACTTTTTTTCATCTTCAAGGGCCGATCTCAGCCTTTGGTTTTCCTCTCGAAGCAGAGAGAGTTCCTTATGAATCTTTCTAGATCCTGTCTGCAGAGAGTTTAGTCTTATCTCCAAGGAATTTAGAATCCAAAACTGAAAGTGATTAACCTTCTGCTGTTCATGGATCATCCAGGCGATTTTTAGAGATACAAGAAGTACTCCGAGCTCTAGAGAAAGTGTCACAGGGATATAGTGAAGGACTCCACCCATAAAGAATGATACCACCACAATAGTTAGAAACGCTGCATTAAGCATCTTATGTGTTCGAGACTGATGAGAACCACCGATACTTCCTACGATCTGTTTCACTTTTTCCTGTTCTAGCCGATAGTGTTCCATTTCTTCTTGTAAAAATTCTTGGGACATGCTACACCTCCTAGAGTTTTATATTAATATCCCTTTGATGCACAACGTGCAAAGAGAAACTTTACTTTCTTTGAATGTGGTCTAGGTTAGTATAGATTATATCATCTTTTATATATAATGATAAGTTTTTTTAAGATATTTATAAAAAAATCAAGAAAATTTTTATTTTTTTATGAGAACAAAAAAGACTTTTTGTTTAGAAGAGTCCGTGATAAAATACACGGATATTGGATTCGGAGGTAATATTATGGAAAAAATTATGCATGGAGATGTGTCAAAGTTATTTTTAAGGTATCTTATACCTTCAGTTACAGGGACATTGTCCATAGGAATTTTGATTTTTATAGATACGATTTTTATAGGCAGAGGAATAGGAAGCCTAGGACTCGTGGCACTAAATACAGTTATACCCGCCTATACCTTGTATTCTTCTACTGGGATGCTTCTCGGAATAGGTGGAGCTACAGCAGCTTCTGTAGATGCAGGAAGGGGAGATTACGATGGAAGAAATAAAATATTTACTCATTCTGTAATTTTGGCACTTGTCCTCGGATGTTTATATATTATTGGTCAGACTGTACTTTTAAAGGAGATCACTTTTTTTCTAGGAGCAAGGGGTGGTGCCATTCCTATGACTGAGGATTATCTGGGGATTCTTTCGAAGTTTACTCTTTTTTATCTGCTTCCACACTGTCTAAATGCTTTTATAAGAAATGACGGGAATCCCTCTATTTCTATGATGGGAATGGTTTTATGCGGGATAGTAAATATTATTTTAGATTATACTTTTATTTTTCAATTTAACTGGGGAATGAAAGGTGCCGCTCTTGCTACGGGAATAGCCCAGATGAGTTACACTGCTGTCCTTTTGACTCACTTTATATCAAAGAAGAACTCACTTGTTCTACAAAGTCATAAACTTGAAATTTTGGTTATTCATAGAATGTTCAAGGTGGGACTTCCTAGTTTCATAAATGAGATGTCTTTCGGTGCAGTAATCTTTGCCTTCAACTATATATTTCTCCGTATAGGTGGCGAAAATGCAGTTGCTGCATATAGCATAATCCTAAATATAAATATTCTTCTGTATCTTGTGTTTTTGGGAATATCCCAGGCATCACAGCCATTATTCAGCGTGAATTATGGAGGGGGATTACACAGTAGGGTTTGGGAGACCCTAAAATTAAGCACTTTGGTCAGTGGTTTGCTAGGAGCAGTTACTATTCTTGTCACAATTTTATATACAAAGGAAATAATAGGGTTGTTTATAAGAGATGATATGGAACTTATGAAAATTACAGGAGATGGAATGCCTTTGTTCTTTAGTGCATCTATCTTTATGGGTCTGAATATAATGATGTCGACTTTTTACCAGTCAATAGAAAGTTCTGCAGTATCTTCTTTTATAACGACTATGAGAAGTTGTGTACTCATGGTGGTCGGGCTGATTTTTCTTCCAGGAATGGCCGGTATAAAAGGTGTGTGGATGACACCGCTTTTTGCAGAGGGAATAGCTTTTGTAATCTCTTTGTTTTTTTTAAAGAATTATTTTGATAAAAATAAAGGGAGTTTTCAAAAATCAGTCAATATAACACCTATTTATAACAAATAATTTAAATTTTTTTATTTTTCCTTGCTTAAAATGACAGACTATGGAAAATTTACGTAAATTCTACAAGTGAAGATTAAAAATCTATTTAACGAAAATCTTAACCTTTTCTTTGAAGGAAAATTAATTAATCAGAGAATAAAACCATATAGATTAAATATGGGAGGTAATAAGATGGAGTATAGGATTGTGGCTATAAAGATGGAAGAAAGACAAAAAACTGCAGTTAAGGTGCAGGATATTTTGACTGAGTACGGATGCCTTATAAAGGTGAGACTTGGATTGCACAATGTGGCACCGGATCAGTGTAGCCCTACTGGGCTGATACTTTTGGAAGTTATAGCCCATGACCCTAAGGCTGGGGAGATGCTCGACTCATTGAACAATATAGAGGGAGTTCAGGCAAAGGAAATTTTGATTTAGTAAAAAGGCAGCCAGGCTGCCTTTTTTTTGTGAGGTGGAGTAGATGTTTGAATCAGAAAAAAGCAAGATGATAAAAGATCACCTTATAGGCAGAGGAATAAGAGATGCAAGGGTTCTAAAAGCCATGAGCAGTGTTCCTAGAGAAAAGTTTGTAAGGGAGAGGGATAAGTTGATCTCATATGCAGATACACCTCTTTCCATAGGATGGGGTCAGACAATATCTCAGCCATACATAGTGGCGTATATGCTAGAAGTTTTAGACATAGAAAAAGAAAACAGGGTTTTAGAGATAGGGACGGGATCGGGATATGAAGCTGCTATTTTGTCAAGACTGGCTAAAGAGGTTGTGACTGTAGAGATAGTGGAAGAACTCTATAAAGATGGCAAAAGAAAACTTGAAAATCTGGGGTATGAAAATATAGAAGTAGTAAGTGGTGACGGGTATAGAGGTTATAAAAAAAAGGCACCTTATGATAGGATAATATTATCAGCAGCTCCGACTGATATTCCTGAAAATCTTGTTGATCAGCTGGCTGCAAAGGGAAAATTAATAGCTCCTGTAGGGGGGATTTTTCAAGAGCTGATATTACTAGAAAAAGATGAATTTGGGAAGATATCAAAAAAAAGACTTTTACCTGTTAGATTTGTTCCGATGGTAAGAGAGTGAAGACTTTACTTTATACTATCTCTGGTATATAATTTATGTGACGTAAGGAAAAAAATGATAAAAAAGGAGAATTAATATCATGAAAATATGTGTAGCAGGAACTGGATATGTAGGGCTATCAAATGCAATACTTCTAGCCCAGCATAATGAGGTAGTTGCCTTAGATGTCATACAGGAAAAGGTAGACATGATAAACCAAAGAAAATCACCTATCGCAGATGTCGAAATAGAGGATTTTTTGGAAAATAAAGATCTGAATCTGACTGCCACCACTGATGCCTATAAAGCTTACGAAGGTGCAGAATATGTAATAGTTTCAACTCCTACAAATTACGATCCGGATAAGCATTACTTTAACACCAGGACAGTAGAGGCTGTTATAGCAAATGTATTGTCTATTAATCCAGAATCAACAATTGTTGTAAAATCAACTGTCCCTGTTGGATATACTAAAAAAGTAAGAGAGATGTTTGATACAGACAACATTATTTTTTCTCCAGAATTTTTGAGAGAGGGAAAAGCTCTTTATGACAATCTTTATCCATCTAGAATTGTAGTGGGAGAAAAATCTGAAAGAGCAAAAAAATTCGCAGAACTGCTAGCTCAGGGAGCAATCAAAGAAAACATAGATATTTTGTTTACTGATTCTACAGAGGCAGAAGCAATAAAGCTATTTTCCAATACTTATTTAGCACTTAGAGTTGCTTATTTTAATGAATTAGATACCTATGCAGAAATTAGGGGATTAAATTCAAAAGAGATAATAGAAGGCGTAGGTCTAGACCCTAGAATAGGATCTCACTATAACAACCCATCATTTGGTTACGGAGGATACTGTCTTCCAAAAGATACAAAGCAACTTAGAGCAAATTATGAAGATGTTCCTAATAATATAATAGGTGCTATAGTAGATGCCAATACCACTAGAAAAGATCATGTAGCAGATATGATAATCTCAAAAAATCCTAAAATAGTGGGGGTATACAGATTGACTATGAAAACTGATTCAGACAACTTCAGAGCTTCTGCTATTCAGGGAATAATGAAGAGAATAAAGGCAAAGGGAATAGAAGTTGTAATTTTCGAGCCGGCTTTAGAGGAAGAGAGCTTCTTTAATTCAAAAGTGATAAGAGACTTAGAAGAGTTTAAATCTATTTCAGATATTATAGTAACAAACAGGCTTTCAGATGATCTGCAAGATGTAGAGGAAAAAATATATACACGTGACCTTTATAAGAGAGACTAAATAATTTGGACCCCTATTCTATAGGGGTCCTTTACTTTTTCATTTATCTGAGATATAATTTATTGTTTGGTATTTATATGATTTTTTTTAAAAATGAAATTAAAATTCAGATAAAGGGGCGAGTCGGTATGATAGATAAAAAAGTTTTAGATAGAATATTTGAAATTCTTCCCAAGACTTCGCTTTTCGGAGGTATCTCAGAGGAGGAGATAGAGTATTTTGCCATGTTAATGGAAGAGGTTAGATATAAAGAGGGAGACGTCATTTTTAGTGAGGGAGAACCCCCTGGAGACTCTTACCTTATTTTAGATGGCAAGGTGGATTTTTTAATGCTTGGAGAGAAATTGGGAACGGTAAAAGATGGGAAACTTTTTGGTGTAGTGGCTCCTCTTGGAATACAAAAGCAGCTTTCGACGGCTATAGCTAAAACAGATATAACACTTGCGGTGATACCTAAAATGGCACTTCTTAAGATATCCGAAGAAAGACAGGAACTTTTTGGAAAAATAATGTTTAACATAGCACGAGATCTTGCAAGAAACCTAATTCTTGTAAAAAAGATCCTTATGGAACATATGGAATGGTGTAAAATAGACTAATTTTTTGAGATTTGTAAAGACTTTTGTGTAATCAATAGCAAAAGTCTTTTTTTATTGTGAAAAATTAAATTTTATAGGAGGAATACTTGGATTAAGTTTGTAGATACTTAAAAAGATTTAAGTAATTAAAATATGCTATAAAGAAATTATTTTTGGGGTGGTTGTCATGAAAAAGGGTTTTACTCTAATAGAACTAGTAGTAGTGGTAGCATTGATATTAATCTTATCAGCGACTATTATGGTGAAAGTAAGTAAAGTTATAAAAAATTCAAGAGATGCAAAAGCTTATTTTATAACTGGAGAATATCGGACTGTGTATAAGATAGCTGCTGTTGAAAGCGAAGACGGGGGAAATGATATAGATTTTAATGATCTTGTAGAACGAGTTGACAGTCATGCAGCCAATGAACTATATTCAAGCAGAATTTCAGATTCTAAGGGTGCCTATGCAAGCGGTAGTGTCGAAGATGGAGGTATAGGGGGATTCCTTGAGGTAGGTACCAACACCGGAGGCATTACTGTTGAAGGAAGTACGATGCCTCTGATTCTACTTATTATAGAAAAAGGAGTGGGAGTTTCAATAGCGGATAACTCTACTTACTATTTTGATGATGGGGAGAATGGTAAGGATACAAGAGGAGAAGAGTGGGACGGAATAGAGTAAGACTATACATATAATTTTTTTGAAAAAGGGAGCAATAGCTAGAAATAGCTTCTACTCCCTTTTATACATTAGGTTCTCAATTTTAAAGTTGATAGTTTATATGAAAACAGAAACTGATTCTTTAATGCCCATTTTACTACAAGTCAAGAAATAAAAAATGACATTCTATCTCATAAAGTTTTTCTAAATCATCTTTTTTTAATAGATTTCTTATGGAATTTTCATATATACTCATCTGTTTCTCGTCTTTTTCTCCGGTTTTATAGTCCACGATAACTATTTTTCCTGGATTTTTATCCTTTGCTTCTTTTATCATAAGACGGTCTATTCTTCGCACAGAATTGTTTTCATCTAAGATTTTAAATTCCCTATGAATATGATCCCAATCTTTGCTGAATATCCAGCTATTGTCACGAAAGAATTTTTTTATCCCTGTTCCTTCAAAAATATTTGCCATCATTCTTTCGCCAAGCATATTTCCATATTTTGCCAGAGTGATTTTTTGGGATTTTTGAAGTTCTTCTGGAGTAAGGTATTTTATGTTTTCAAGAAAGTAGTGTACTGCACTTCCGGATTTTCGTTTAAATTCCTGGTCCAAACTCATATTATAAGAAAAGTTTTTCTTTTTCACACTATTTTCCATTAGAATATCTGTATCTACAATGTAATTGTCAAGTTCCTGGTTAAAGGAAATTTTTTTATCTTGAGAAAAAACTGTTTCTATTGGGGACTCTCTGAAAAATCCGATACTTTTCATATCTAGGTTTTCGTTGTCCTCAGATCCCATGGCATTTTTCAGACCATTCAGAATCTTATTTTCCTTCTCGATAAGTTTTTTCCTCTCTATTCCAGCATCAATAAAAGTTATAAGATTCTTCTTTGGCCTGGTCATTGCAACATAGAGGTTGTTTATTTCCTCCATTTCGTCTTTCACATTGTTTTCTTCTACAAAGTCCATGTTCAGGAAATTGAGTATAGATTTATATGAGGCATTAGTAAGAAGATAATCTTTTGTATTTTCATAAGTGTCGTCCATTTTTAGATAAAATTTTAGACCTGTGTCTGGAAATTTTCTAGTTGAAAGAGGATGGTAAAAAAATTCAGTCTCAAACTCAAGACCCTTTGATTTATGTATGCTCATTATATTTACTGCATTTATTTCTTCTACAGCTACTTGTTTTAATTTATCTCCATCGGGATTTTCTTCAGCATAGGCGAGAAAATCCTCTATACTCCTATATTCTTTGAGTATTTCATAAAATCTGAGAAGATTTTTCACATCAGAGTTTGTAGGGAATATCTCCAATATACCCAGATCCTTTATCAGGGAGAGAGCCAGGTTGTCTAGACGTCCCTTTTGATCTTTTGTATTGATTTGGAAAACCCCAAGGAATTTTTTTCTAAATCCCTTTATTAAACCAAGTTGAAGTTTGCAGATATCAGTCTTATCTCTGATGCCGTCTAAATATTCATTTATCTCTATACGTTTTACAATGAGTTCTTTCAACTCTGAGTCATCTATATTTATAATGTCACTCCTCATAAATTCTAATAAATATATATATTCGTTGTAGGCAAGGTATTTTAAAAGAGAGAATATTCCTTTCACAGCTCTGTGCTCTAGCAGAGTGCCACTAGAGTTTATTATAAAGGGTATATGATTTTCAGCTAGTTTTTCTGATATAGCTATGAGATCCTTATTTCTTCTGGCAATAATTCCAACTTTATTGTAATTATTGACATTTTGCTGTAAAATCTCAATCATGGCGTCAAAAGAGCTTTTATCATCGTCCTTACAGTTTATAACTGTCTGCACAAAGCCATTGTCCTTGGACTGCAAATAATCTACATTTTCATAATTCCAAATCTTGTTTTCTTCGTCATACTGGTCTCTCAAAGAGGAGAAGAACTTATTTACAAAGTTGATTATTGTTTTTTCACTTCTATAGGATTTCTCCAAAGTTTCACTGGTACCGTTTATTATATTAGGAAGTTTATCAAAGAGATCTTTTTCTCCTCCACGCCATCCATAAATACTCTGTTTTTCATCTCCTACACAGATAACCTTATTAGCTCTCTCTGTTATTGATCTAAGAATTTTCCACTGAAGTATGCTGGTATCTTGAAATTCATCAATAAAAATGGTCTTAATTTCCCCTTCAGTTAGCTGATAAAAATAATCGGTTACCTTGTTATTTTCCACAAGAGAGAGTCTAGGGTCACTAAAATATTTAAAGGTAAAGGTAGATATATCTGTATGGGTAAACTTTTTTTCTCTAAACTTCATCTCATCGTATACTGAAAATATAAACTCTACAAAATCAAAGAGATTTTTTTCATAGGGGATAACCTTACTGTTAAAAATAAATCTGGAGAGCTCTATTTTAAAGAGAGAATAGGCTTCTATAATTCTTTCAACATGTTTTTCGGTGCCTTTTATCTTGGCTGTAGGATTAATAAAAGATTTTACCCAGAAGGTGTCCTCCTTTAGAAATAATTTAAAGTTTTCAGTTATAAATTTTAATTTTTCCGACTGGGTGTTTTTTGACAGATACCCTTTAAAAGCTTTTTTAAATCCATCTATTAGAACTTTAGACGGACTTTTTATCTTACCAGCCTCTTCAATATCAGTTTTCATATTGTCAAGTAAGTCTACGAGGTTGCAGATGTCGTAGGCTTTTCTATCTTTTTTCTTGAAAAGCAGAAATTTCCATCGTTCGTTGAGTATGTTTTTTATAAGCTTTAGATAAGCTTCTATATCTTTTTCAGCGTTTTCATAGAGAAAGTCCTTGAAGCTTTCGAAATAGGTCTTTTTTTCTAATAGTTTTTCTAGGATTTTCAAATGAAAGTCTTTGTTTCTGTCATCGTCTATTATCTCATAAGAATATATACCAAGGCTTGGAGCGATGGACTTTTTGAAGATTATATTTGTGAAGCTGTCAATTGTATGGATTTTTAATCTGTCTTTATTTTTCATAATCTCAGAATAGACATCGACAAGTTTCTCAGTATCTACAACAAGATCCGGGTAAAGTTTTTTTATATTTTCTACTATTTCTTGTGCATCTTCTCCATCTGTTGTTATTTCTTTTAGAAAGGATAATATTCGCTCTCTTATCTCACCTGTGGCTTTTCTGGTAAAAGTCAGTACCATAATCTCTTGAAAATTTTCTCCTAGCAGAAGACTGGCTATATATTCTAATGAAAGACGGTAAGTTTTTCCTGTTCCTGCACTTGCCTTTAAGATTTTTCTATTTTTCATCTTCCCACCTCATCCTGCATACTTGCTGATATTCACACCTGTTGCAGGTGCTGTGTTTTTCTGTTCTTTTATATATGGGATTAGCGATAAATTCCTTTAGTTGATTTTTCATGTCATTATAAGTGAGGGTATTTTTCCTGCTGCTAAAGTCTTCTAATTTTCCATCCCAGGCATTAAAAATATATTTTTTTGCCTGGGATTCCTCACCATAGTATAAGATAGAATAAAAATCCAGTTGCCTTGGATCTCCTTGACCTGTCTTGTAATCTAAGATACAGTTGTCTCTGCTGCTTTCTATAATAAGATCTATTCTACCACTTAGAATGACCTTTAGATTTTCATCTATAAGTTTTTCTTTTTTACTTTTTTCTCCTGAAAAACTTATTATATTTTGGTCTCCAATAATTTTTTCAAGATTTTTATAAAATCCTTTTATTCCTTCAATAAAAACAGGAAACATTATCTCCCTATAATAGTTATCTAGATGAAAAGGTATCTGGAGTCTCCTTTTATATAATGCTTTTCTCAGTAGCTCATCTATATTAACCTCAGCCAGGGAAAAGTTTTTATTTTTCACATCATCTTCTTTTATATTGGCAATCTCTTCTAATATCTCGTGTACAATTATACCTATGATTCTAGGGGAAAGTTTTGATTCCAATTTTCTGGTTTGATACTCTATGGATGCGATCTTTTGCAGATAAAACTTATATGGACAAATCGTCAAAAGAGAGTAATCATAACTTCCAAGTCTTATGGTTTTTTCATGAAAATCACTGTCATCTTTCTGAAGAGAGTTTACAGTGAGTTCTTTTTTTACAGGAGAGCTGCCTTTGAAAAAAGTTCTTGCCATGGACAACAGATCATTTTGATCATATTTTGGATCTGTGATTTTCAGCTTGTAGTTTAGCATCAATTCCTCTATAAACGGAGAGCTGTCCAGATCATTTTCCTCATTTTTCATACTGAAAACCAATGCTTTTTTGCAGTTAAATAGGCCCTGAAAAAATCTGTATTTTTCATAGAGCCTTTTTTCATCTGAGGATAAAAGATTGTTTTCTTCTCTTTGTATCTCTGTTAAAAGAAAATCCCTTATGTTATTTTCAGGAAGAGTTTTTCCAGAAATGTCTATGTATACTCCGGTTTCTTTTAAACAAGAGTTTTCTTCTCTAGAAGATTTTATTTTTGTAGGGACAAGGTCATTTCGGCTAGATACCTTAATTTCTTTAAGTTGCATATATTTAAGAAGAAGTTTGTATAAAGGTTCTGCTAGGTTTTCACCAAAGTAATCCTCCCAAGTTTTGTGCATCTCTAACATCTCTAGGGACTTGACTTCTGAGAGTGATTCAAAATACTTGTTTATAGAATCAATATAAATATCTTCATCTAGCTTAGTGAAATTGAAAAATTCTTTATTACCCATTAATTCTAACAGTTCTCCAGCATCAGAGACTTTTCTTATTTGACAAATATCTTCAATTATATGAGAAAGTTTCTCTATAAATCCAGATATATTATCTTCACTGTCTTTAGTTGTTTTTCTTCTGTCTAAAAGGATTCGAGTTAGTTCACCTTTGTTTATAAGATCCTTTGTGATATATTGATATTCGTTTTCTATTATTTTCATAAAAAATTTTATCTCTTCATGATTAAATGAATAGTAATCAGAAAAAACTCTGTTCTCCAAGGCTTTCAAAATAGTCTGAGAAGAAAAGTATAAGATTTTACTTTTTTCATTTTCATTATAAAAAATTTTTTCTGTTATTCCAGAAAGAATCTCATACTGTAACTCCATAAAACGATAAAGATCTGTGTTTTTAAGGATATTTTTATGACCTGTAAAAATTCTAGGTGCAAATAATGGATATATACTATTTTCTGGATTTTGAGAAAAAAGTTCTATTTTCTTTTCTTTCATAATATCCATGAGATTAATCAGCTGGTGCATCTCATCAGAAACTTCGATGACTTTAATGTTATCTGACTTTTCGGGGAATGTAAATTTCTTGATCTTCAGATCATCTTCACAAAAATCACCTTCTGTTATCTGCAAAATAAACTCTAACTCATAGGTTTCAGAGAGTTTTTCTATCATCTTTTTTTCAAAGGGAGTAAAAAAAGGTATGTCAACAAAGATAAAATTTTCATAATTTTCAAAAAAATCCAAGGAATAATTATTCAGATTATTTGTCCAGTCCTGTGGGATATAATTATATCTGTCTAAAAGATCAAGGTAATTCTTTTTAATAATCTCTAAATCTTTAAGGTATTCTTCTTGCCAATTTTGGAGGTTTTTCACATCTTTTACAAGATATTCTTGAAGTTCTCTGTAGAACTTCAAGAAGTTTTCCCCCAGGTCGATTATGTCGTAGTATGAGTTTATATTATATTTTTTCCTTAAATCTTCAGGAATAGCCCTGTAAAACAGCAGAGTACGTTTTTCTTCTCTTATTACCAGTCGTTCTTCAGGAAGGAGATATTCCTTCATAGAACTCATGGTAGTATAGAGGCTGTTTCTTCTGAAAAAATTCTTTTCTGCTTTATCTTCTGCAAAGTTTTTCAGAGTGTTGTCTGAAAAAACAAATACTGATTTTCCATCATCTATTAGTTTTTCTAAAATATCCTTGCCATAATCCACATAGGTAAACTTCATATTTTTACCACCTCAAAAATAAATTTTTCATATAAATAATACCATATTCAAAGGCTATATAAAAGAACAGTAAAAATAATCACCCCAGAGAGAACTCCAGGGCGATGTTTTTTATTATTCGATTTTTTTCAATATCTGAGGAGAATATATATAGTACTAAGTATCGCAGACTGAAGGACAACTAGAGATCCATATTTAAAGAACTCTTTAAATGTAATGGGATTTCCACTTTTTGAAGCTATTCCGGCTCCTACAACGTTTGCTGCAGCTCCTACAATAGTCATGTTTCCTCCCAGGCATGCTCCTAGGGATAGGGACCACCATAGTATATTGGTATTACCAGAAAAATTTGGAGATATCTCTGTGATTACCTTGGCAAATGATATGGTATAAGGTACAGCACCCATGAATGGCGATAAAAGTGATGAAAACCATAATGTCAGTATTGCAGTAAAGTTTAGGTTTCCATCAGTCATATTGACTACGTGCTCTCCTATTCTCTCAATCACACCTATATTTTCGATTCCATCTACCAGAACAAATAGACCAGAAAGAAAAAATATTGTAGGCCACTCGATGTGATTAAATATTTCTTCTGGACTTTTTTTAGATATCAAAATCAACATTCCTGCTCCCATAATAGAGATTGTAGCAAGTCCAAGTCCTGTAGAGGTGTGAGTAAGAAAACCCGTTATAACCAATATGAAAACAACCATAGATTTTATGAGAAGGTCTTTGTCTTTTATAACCCTCTCTGCTTCCATCTCCATTATTTTTGCCTTTGAAACTCTGGAGACATCCATCTGATCTTTGAAAATAAATACCATTGTAAATATCAGTACAGCAAGGTTTATTATCACCAAAGGTGCAAGGTTATATATAAAATCATTAAATTTAAATCCTGCCATACTTCCGATAATAAGATTTGGAGGATCTCCAATAAGTGTAGCCGCGCCACCTATATTAGCTGAAAAAATCTCCACTATAAGAAATGGAAGTGATTTTATTTTTAGCTGCTCTGCCAGAAGTATTGATATAGGAGCTACCAGCAGAACTGTGGTGACATTGTCTAAAAAAGCTGAGCAGATGGCGGTACCTAAACCCAAGAAAGCCATTATTCTCACAGGGTCTCCCTTTGCTTTTTGTGCAACTTTTATAGATAAATATTGAAACATTCCAGTTTCAGACATTATACTGACTATCATCATCAGACCCATTAGTAGAAGTAAGATCTCTAAGTTTCTGCTTATCGCAAGAAGGGCCTCATGTTCGTCTATTATTCTCAAGATTATCATAGCTCCACCGCCGATAATGGCAGATAAAGAGGGTGGAACTTTTTCTGATATTATCATGGAAAATGTCAGTATAAATATTATAATACCTGCAATAATTTTGAATGTAAGCATAAAATCACCCCTGCCACAGTAGTTTAAATAATCTTCTCTTTAATTAGGACTACGAATACTATTTAGATTTCCTTTAAACTTTTGGCAGTATTTACCTTTGGATTTATATAGGTTTTTTCATAGACTCTTCCAAAACGCATCAGATCATTAATTGATTTGAAAATTTGATGTGAGTCATAAAATGCCATATTTTTGTCATGTATGCCGAGTATACTTGCGCTAAAACATGTCAGGTAATACTCATTGGCCAAAGGGACACAGTTTATTTTGCTTTTTATCCTAGATAAAACAAGTTCACCTTTTTTAAGAGTAGTATTTGGTAAAATAATTACAAATTCATCTGATTTTGTCTTTCCTGTATAATCTGTTTTTCTCAAGTCATTTATGATCGCATCGGCAAATTTATTAAGTACATCGTCTTCAATATGATCTCCTAAAGGAAGAGCAATATCTTTGAAATTTTGAAAGTCTATCATTATGACAACTAGAGGCAGTCCCTCTGTTTTGGCCTTTACAATCTCAAGATCTAGTTTTTTCAGAATATTTTTTCCATCAAATAATTTTTCGTTTGGAATTCTGATAAGACTATCTCTTAATTTTTCTTTTATTTCTTTTCTTTTGATTATTTCTCTTTCGAAGACTTCGATTTTTTCCTCTCCTCTGTGATAAATATATTTTGAGTCAGTTTCACTGGGGAAAAACTTGCGATTCTTTTTTTTATTTAACTTAACAAAAAAATTAACCACATAAATTCCTGAAATAACTACTACAGAAAATAGGATAATATAAGAAAAGTAAAGGGTGCTATCTAAACCGAGGTTTTGAAATAAATTTTTTAAATTGATATATATAATCGGAACTCCGATAAAGACTCCGACCATAAGGCTTTTGTTTATTTTCATAACAGACCCCTCATGTAAAAAATTAGTAAAAATATACTCATTAATATTATCTACTGCTTAGAGGATAAAAAACCTTTTACTTTTGAAATTTTATCTAGTTTGCTGAAAATATGAATTATCAATTCCTAGAAGGCTATTTTTGAAATCATTTCCTGATGGATTTTGAAATACCTTTAGATCAAATTCGGGAAGTACAGCTAGAAGGTGGTCAAATATATCAGACTGTACTTTCTCATAGTTCTGCCAGACCACATCTTTTGAAAAGGCGTAGATTTCAATGGGTAATCCCTGGGGAGTTATCTCGAGCTGTCTCACTAAGAGTGTCATATTTTGATTGATTTCAGGATTATTTTTGAGATACGATAGGACATAGTGTCTAAAAGTACCTATATTTGTAAGTCTTCTACCATTTGCTGTCTGAGATATATCAATATTTTTATTGTATTCATTTACTTCTAAACTTTTCTCCCCTATATATTCGGAAATATATGAAATTTTTTTATATTTTTCAAGCATTTCATCTGTACAGATTTTTATTGTAGTAGCATCTATATATATAGGTCTTTTTATCCTACGCCCTCCCGACTCAGACATTCCCCTCCAGTTTTTAAAGGAGTCTGATATAAAGGCATACACTGGTATTGTAGTGATTGTTTTGTCAAAGTTACGTACCTTGACAGTTGTCAAATTGATCTCTATTACATCTCCGTCGGCATTATATTTTGGCATCTCTATCCAGTCTCCGATTCTGATCATGTTATTGGCAGCGAGTTGTATACCAGCTACGAAGCCTAAAATAGAGTCTTTGAAAATAAGTAAAACGATGGCAGTTACAGCCCCTATACCACTCAGTAGCTTCCATGGAGACTTATTCATCAGGTTGGAGATAATCATTATACCCCCGATGATAGTTGCGATCATTTGAAATACCTGGATATATCCTTTTATTGGCCTCTCCTTTGATATATTTAATCCTGAATAAACTTCCTCTATGGATTCCATGAGTTTGAATAAGACGATTATCGTTATTATAATAAGGTAAATAAGCGACAGTTTGTGAAGCCCGGTTTTGATGAGGGGAAACATACCTGCAGAGAGATAGATCACAATTGCTGGTGCTATTTGGGATAGATAATGAAATCCCTTTTTGTCCATGAATATGTCATCAAATCTGTTTTTTGTTTTTTTCACAAGTTTTTCCACAGCTATAAGAATGACTTTTTTAGATATAAGGTCTGCCAATAGGGCGGCAATAAAGACTATGCAGATTAAAACAATATAGCTGATATACTGGCTCAGTTGTGAACCTACACCGTTTTTTTGTAGTAGTTCTATTATTAGTTTTTTCATATTTCCCTCCGATTTTTCAGTCTGACTATTTTTAATATATTAATTTTACAACTCATTGGCAAAAAAATAAACCATAAAATTATGAAAAAGACTTTATGTGCAATGTAGTCAGGTGTATAATTAGTCTGAGTAAGTTTTTTATTTCTGGTTAAATGATTGAATTTATAAGGATTCATTACTTTTCTCTTGAAAGAAAAGTACCCCAAGGGAATTTCCTCCCTTATTAGTGCTAATTTTTTTGCCTTTCATCGACTTTTATTCGTGACAAAATCTTTTGACACTGATCTTTGGATAAATTCAGTAATTTATACGAATTTTTTTAACTAGCAAATTAATTTGTTTAACTTTTTATAACGAGAAAAGAATATAAATTTAAATAGATTTGATAATTTTGAAAAAACTAAAAACAATCTAGAAGGAGAATAATTATGAAAATTTTACATACATCAGACTGGCATTTGGGTAAAAAACTTGAAGGTTACAGCAGAATATCTGAACAGGAAAAGTTTATGGAAAATCTTGTGAGAATAGCAGAAGGTGAAAAAGTGGATATTGTGCTGGTAGCGGGGGATATTTACGATGTGCCAAATCCACCTAGTGATGCAGAAAGACTCTTTTACAGAGGTGTAAAAAAGCTGTCTGATGGTGGGAAAAGGCCTGTTGTGATAATACCGGGAAATCATGATAGTGCAGACCGTCTTGCTGCTAGCAATCCCTTATCACGAGAAATGGGCATAATTATATTTGAAAAGCCATTTGAGAAGAAAGAAACT
Source organism: Ilyobacter polytropus DSM 2926 (assembly GCF_000165505.1). Lineage (NCBI taxonomy): Bacteria > Fusobacteriati > Fusobacteriota > Fusobacteriia > Fusobacteriales > Fusobacteriaceae > Ilyobacter > Ilyobacter polytropus. Next base: position 341,214 of record NC_014633.1, read on the forward strand.
GGAATCTACGGTGAATACAAGGTGGTTTCCTCTGTAGAAGGGGGGATAGAGATAGATATCTCTGGTGAGAGGGTTTATATTTATGCTCTTCCCTATCCTGGGGAAAAGTCACTGGGAGAAAAGTTTACAGTAACAGGGGATTCTGAGGATCAGATTAGCTACAGCAAAAGAATCGGGAAAATACTGCAAGATGGAATAAATGAAAAACCTGAAAAAATCCCTGGAATAGTAATGTCACATATATTTCTGACTGGTTCCTCTGGAGACGGGGACGAGAGGTCTATAGAGCTAGGTGGCAGTATGGCGGTAAATTTATCTGATCTACCAGAAGCAGATTATATAGCCTTGGGGCATATACATAGACCTATGTGTTTTGAGAAAAAAAGAGCGGTATACTCTGGATCTCCTATAGAATATAGAGTCAGTGAAAACAGATATCCTAAAAAGGTGTATACTGCCGAACTAAATGGAAATTTAAATACAGAGATAAAAAGTATAGAGGTAGAGAATTATAAACCTATAAAGAGGTATTTTATAGAGGGAATAGAAAATGCCATTGAAAAATCAGAGTCTCTTCAGGGAGAAGAGGAGTGGATCTATCTCGAAATAGATACAGACAGACCTCTTGATAGCAACGAAGTAAGGGCTATAAAGGCCAATAAAAACGTCATAGAGATAATCCCGAAAGTAAGATGGGAAGAAAACAACTCCTTTGAAATAAATGAATATACACCTGAAAATATAACAAAGGCATTTAAGAATTTTTACAAAAAAAGCAGAAACAGTGAACCTTCAAAAGAAATTATGGAAGTTTTTATGAGAATTACAGGAGAGGTGGAATAAATGAGACCTATAAAACTTGAAATCCAAGGGCTTCAGAGTTTTAACGAGAAACAGACTATAGATTTTGAGACTCTTACTGAGCACGGACTCTTTGGAATATTCGGAGAGACAGGAAGCGGTAAGTCCACTATATTAGACGCATTGACTCTGGCTCTTTACGGAAATGTTGTCAGAATAAAGGATACAAAGGATGATAAGCTCATTGACCTTCTGAATATAAACTCTGAAAAAATAATGGTAGCTTACGAGTTTTTCATAGGGGAGGATAGATATTATGTAGAGAGAACTTTTCCAAAAAAGAAAAATAAAGATGAATTCGGGCAGTCTAAGGCGAGTTTTATCGTAAATGGAGAGATAAGGGCTGACAAGGTAGGGGAGGTAAACAGCTGTATAGGGGAGATAATAGGTTTATCTATGGATGACTTTACAAGGTCTGTGGTACTTCCTCAGGGAAAATTCAGCGAGTTTCTAAAACTTACTGGGAAAGAGAAAAGGAATATGTTAGAAAGAGTATTTGGGCTTGAGGAATACGGAAAAAAACTAATGATGAAACTTTCGGGAGAAAAAAATTCTAAGGAAAAGGAAGTAGCTGCACTAGATAACATTATTTTAGGTAAGGGAGATGTAAGTCTTGAAGAACTCCAAGAGAAAAAAGAAGAATTTGCTAAACTTCAAGATGAAAAGAAAGAACTTTTTGAAAAGTTTGAAATTTTTATGAAGGAGTATTCTGATAAAGAGGAAGTTTATAAGCTTCTAAAAGAAAAAAACACGCTTTTAGATGAAAAGAAATCTCTGGATTCTGAAAAAGAAATGTCAGAAAATATTGATGAAAAAATAAAAAAAGGTGAAAGATCAGCTCAGGTCATTAAATTTTTTGATAAACTTTCTCAGTGTGAAAAAAGTATAAGTGACTATAAAAATCAGGTTGAATTAAAGGAAAAAGAGCTTTTGGAAAAAGTAAATGAAAAGAAAGCTTTTTCAGATATTTTAGAAAAACTTCAAGAGTCTGAACAGAAATTAATAGAAAGAGATCAAGATATTAATTTAGATTCTGAAGAATATGATGCTGTAAGTAATGGAGTTCATAATGGAAAAAGTTTTTTGGAATTAGAAAGTGAATTAACCAATCTTGGTGAAAATATCTCAGAAGAAAAAACTAATCTTGTGAAGCTTCAAAAGATCCAAGAAGAAAATATAGAAAATTTGTCAGAGGTTGATAAAAAATTAGAAGACTTAGAAGATAAAGATAATGATGCCCTTGAAGCTGTCAGAAAAAAAATAGAGATTCTTAATATTGAAAAAAAAGAGGTTGAGTTTTTAGAAGAAGATATAAAATTATTGGAAAAAGATCTGGATGAATCACAAAAGGAAAAAAGTTTCTTAGAGAAAACTCTTTTATCAAAAGATCAAGAACTGAAAAAGGCCTGTGAAGAAAAAGATGAGAAGATTGCGCAAAGACTAGCAAAAGACCTAAAGGAAGGAGAGCCTTGCCCAGTATGTGGTTCTAAGACTCATCCTAATTTAGCAATGGATTCTCAAAAAAACTCAGATGAAAGTCTCATAGAGTCTATAGAAGCAGATAAAAAAAATCTTGAAAAAAAATTATACAGAATAAATTTGGAAAAAATATCTTCTGATCTTGAAAATAAAAGAATTCAGCTAAATAAAAGAAACACATCAGATATAAACTCTAAAATTGAAAAACTGAAAAAAGAGTTTGAAAAAATAGATGTTGAAAATCAGGAGATAGCTACAAAAAAAGAAAAACTTACAAGCTTAAAAAACCAACTTTCCACAGACAAAACAGTTTTGACCCAAAAAAAAGAAAACTGCCAAAAGTTTTTGAAAAACCACGAGGAGTTGGAAAAAAATAAAATCAAAAAAAGAGATTTTATAAAAAAGCAACTAATACAGACAGTTCCGTCATATATGTCTGATGGCTTGCGTATAGAAGATCTTGAAATACGTCTTTCTCAAATGAAAGAAATAAAAAAAGAACAGCTAGAAATAAAAAAAGATCTTACAAATCTGAGATCAGGTATAAAAGAAAACAGTAAACTTCAAGAAAATTTGAATGAAGTTATAAATAATACAAAGAACAGCCTGTGGGAAATAAACGGTTCTCTGAAAGAAAAAGAATCTCAAGCGGAACTGTACAGCAAAGAAGCAAAAGAAAAAATGGAATGTTTTGGGTTTATATCTAAAAACGAAGTCGAGGAATCTTTTATTCCAGAGAATGAGATGGAAAATCTGAAAAACTGGATTGAAGAATATAAGAGTAAATATGAAAAAAACAGAATCTCTTTGGATAACCTCCAGAATAAAATAAAAGATAAAATGGTTACCGAATTACAATGGGAGAATTTGCAAAAGGATAAAAGCTACCTTGAAAATCAAAAGGAAAAATTAGATAGCAAAGTTCTTCTTCTTGAAAAAAATCTGTCAGATATGGAAAAACTTTTAAAAGAAGTGAGAGGTTTGAAAAATGAGCTGGCCATCAAGAAAAAAGAGCTCAGTCTTTTAGAAGACCTGTCAAAGCTTTTTCAGGGGAATACCTTTGTAGAGTACCTTGCTGTGAGCAGACTCAAAGGAATAGTTTCAAATGCTGCTTTAAGGCTTTCTAGAATAACCAATGGTAAATATAGTCTTACAATAGATGATTCGGCCAACTTTCTAGTAGTAGACAACTTCAACGGAGGGGCAAGAAGAAGGAGTTCCACACTTTCTGGAGGTGAAACTTTCCTTGTCTCTCTTTCTCTGGCCTTGGCCCTTTCCAATCAGATACAACTTAAAGGAAAATCACAGCTTGAATTTTTTTTCCTTGACGAAGGATTTGGAACTCTGGACTCTTCACTTCTTGACAGGGTGATAACCTCCCTTGAAACACTGAAGAATCAAGAAAAGCTAAAGGTGGGGATAATAACCCATGTAGAGGACATAAAGGAGCGTGTGCCTAGAAAACTAGAAGTTTATGCTGCTGTACCAGGAGAGAGTGGGACTGTGGTTAAGATGGTATAGAGGAATCTTTCTGCAACTCTTTATAAAAATTTGAATACGTGATAGAATAAAGAGATTGAATATATTTGTTGATATGTTTCCTTGGGAAACTGTCATATATAAAGGTTGGAGATGATACAGATGGATAAATTAAAAAAATTACTGGAGAAAATAAGTTCAGACGGGTCTATGATATCGGCCACACTGAGTAATAAAAAAAAGGGATCTGATGTTAAGTTTAATAAGGTTTCCATAAAGCCTTTTTTATCAAAAGATAAACAACAGTATCAGTTTTCTTATATTTTTGATAAAAACACTACTCATGAAAATATGAGTTCTGAGGAAGCAATAGAAGAGATTTTAGTGCTCCTTAAAACATATTTTAAACAAGGAGTAATCTTTGCTTCAGATGGAGATTATCAGCTTTTGGTGAACAAGAAAAACCAGGTAAAAATCATTAAAAATAAGGCTACTAAAACTCAGGAAAAGAATCTTTCACATAACAGAAAGAAAAATTATTTGATAGAGGAAGATAAGCCTTGTAATTTTTTATATAAATTAGGAGTTATGGATGCTGAAGGCAGGGTCTATAAAAATAAATATGATAAATTCAGGCAGATAAATAAATATCTGGAAATTATAGAGGACTCTATAAAAAACCTAGATATCCAAAGAAAACTCAAGATAGTTGATTTCGGATCAGGGAAGGCATACCTTACATTTGCGTTATACTGGTATCTCAGAGAGAAACTGGGTATAGAGGTTGAGATAATAGGTCTTGATCTAAAGGTTGACGTAATAAATTATTGTAACAAAGTTTCAGAAGAATTGGGTTATAAAAATCTTAGTTTTAAAATAGGTGATATAAAAGGTTTTGAAGATTATAATGACATAGATATAGTAATAACCCTCCATGCATGTGATACTGCCACAGATGATGCACTTATAAAAGCTGTAAACTGGAATACAAAGCTACTGCTCTTAGTTCCTTGCTGTCAGCATGAGCTCTTTAGGCAGGTACGCAATAAAACAATGTCCCCTATACTAAAACACGGAATTCTTAAAGAGAGAATGTCCTCTATGATAACTGATTCTATAAGAGGTAATATTTTGGAGATATTAGGTTATTCTGTTGAGATTTTTGAGTTTATAGATACTGAACACACTCCAAAGAATATAGTTATAAGGGCTATAAATAAAAATTCTCCGAGCAAGAAAGCAAAATCTGAGTATTATGAATTTAAAAAGATGTGGAGTATAGATCCTTATTTAGAAAAATCCTTAAAGAATAAAATTGATCTTGTTTAAAAAATAAAAGATGCCCTCTCAAATTTAAGAGGGCATCTTTTTAATGGTGCTTTTATTATAAAATTATTAGTAACTTCCTTTGAAATGAGTAATTTTATTTTTTAAATCCTCCATCAAGTCCAAAATAATATCTTGACAGCTTTGCTTTTCACAGATCATAGATGCTACCTGACCGGCCATAACACTACCATTTACAATGTCGCCGTCCTGAACAGCTAATCTCAGACTTCCTTTACCCATCTCTTCTAGCTTTTCAGCAGGGGCACCTTCTTTTTCAAGTTGGATTAGGTCTTTTGCAAGCTTATTATTTATTACTCTCACTGGATGTCCTGTATGGTTTCCAGTTGCAACTGTTGACCTGTCTTTTGCTTTTAAAATAGCATTCTTGTAATTGTCATGGACATTACACTCATGAGCCACTATAAACCTTGTCCCAACCTGCACACCGTTTGCTCCTAGTGCCAAGGCAGCCATAAATTGCCTTCCACTAGCTATTCCTCCAGCAGCTATTACAGGTATACTCACTGCGTCTACTACTTGAGGAACCAGTGTCATTGTAGTCAGCTGACCGATATGTCCTCCGGCTTCTGTCCCTTCTGCAATCAGGGCGTCTGCACCAATTTTTTCCATTCTCTTTGCAAGGGCCACAGAAGGTACCACAGGTACAACTTTTATCCCTGCAGATTTTAATTTTGCCATATAAGGAGCTGGATTACCTGCACCTGTTGTAACTACAGGAACCCCTTCCTCTATACAGACCTCTACCTGAGCAGCCACCTCTTCCATCATAAGCATAAGGTTTACTGCAAAGGGTTTGTCAGTGATTGATTTTACTATTTTGATCTCTTCTCTTAGAATTTCAGCAGGCATTCCACCGCCTGCGATTATACCTAGTCCACCCGCTTTGGATACATGGCCTGCCAGGTGACCATCGGCAATCCACGCCATGGCCCCCTGAAATATCGGGTACTCTATATTAAGAAGTTCACAAACACTATTTTTAATCATAAATTTCCTCCTAAGGTAAGATATATCAAGTTAGATTATAAACAAATCTTCAAGAAAAGTTAAGAAAAATTTAGAAAACTTCTCTGAATTTTTTCATAATATCTTCTACAGAAAGAATTTCCTCGATTTTCCAAGCATCTTTTCCGGCAAAGAATATACCCTCTTCATGGTCTCCTTCATGTCCTTTGACAAGTCTTTCATTTACACAAAATGTCATGGTACATTTTTTTAGACAACCACTACATTTTGTAGGTCTTTCAGTTTCTTCATTTAGAATTTTTTCTACATATGGTGAGATTATAGCGTTTGCAGGTAGTCCGGCAGAACTCATTATCTCTACAACGTCACCTTCTTTTGCATTGATATACATATTTTTGAACTCATCACTGACTTCACACTCGTCACTGGCAATGAATCTAGATCCCATCTGTATACCGTCGACTCCTAGAGCTAACATTCTTCTGGCATCATCAGGAGTTATCACTCCACCTGCACCGAAAACAGGGACAGAGATCTTTTCAGCTATCTCTCCAACGATATCCCAAGAGTCTAAATCAGTTCCTAGGTGTCCTCCTGCATTACCGCCCTCTACTATGATTGCAGATGCTCCTAATCTTTCTGAGATTTTAGCTAGCTTCAGTGAAGAAACTATAGGAACTATAGGTACACCTGATTCTTTACCTAGTTCAAATACATCTCTTGAAAAACCCGCTCCAAAAACGATAAGGTCTGCCCCGGCATTTATAGATGCCTTTACAAGATCAATAAAGTTATTTGCAGCGAACATTATGTTTACCCCTAATGCTCCACCTTTTTTCTTTATGAGTGATCTGGCTTTTTCGATTTCTGATTTTAGCTCTTCTGGAGAAAGGGCTGTTCCGGCGATAAGGCCGATTCCACCTTCAGTGGCCACAGCAGCGGCAAGTCTTGCCATGGATGCTCTGATAGCCATACCTCCTTGTATAATAGGAAGTTCTACCTGAAGATTACCTATTTTAATAGACATTATAAATTCCTCCTTAAATAACACACGTAATTAATCACATTAACTTATATCATAAATAAGCTAAAAAGTAAATGGCTTTATGGGAGGATAGACTCGTGTAATCCTACGTTAACCATCATAAAACTTAAACATTATCTGGTATTTCTTTTGGTTTTAATTTTTTTCTCAAATTCAAAAAAGAGTTTAAAATTTCCGTATCTGAATTTAAAATTAGTTCTTTAGGGTATTCAATTTTCTCAAGTAATCCACCAACTATATCTAGATCCCCTACAGACTGAGAGAAGTGAGCATCACTTCCTAAAGAGAGATAACATCCGTGTTTTTTAGCAATAGACATTATTGATTTACAGTTTTCTTCAGATCCCTCTCTTGAACCTTTAAAGGATGAATTATTTAGTTCTATTGCGACATTATACTCCTTAGCAGTTTTGATAACTTTTTCGTAATCCATTAAAAATTTTGGATTTCCCGGGTGGGCTATTATGTCTGCCTTTTGACTTTTTATAAGATTAATCATGGTTCTGGTATTTTTTTCTTTGTCTTTTCCATCGGGGTATCCTCTTACCGGATGAAATCCAACAAGTATTACATCCATTATTTCATAAATATACTGATTGAGGTCAATACTTCCATCTTCATCTATAACATTGGCTTCCACACCTTTTAATACCCTTATGCCGTCTATCTCATTGGGAAGAGCCCTTAAATTTCTAAGAGACCACCAGTGAGGCGAGTCTGGGAGGGCGGGGCCGTGGTTTGTTATTGCAATAACCTTCATCCCCTTTTTCTTAGCTTCCAGGATATTTTCACCTAGAGTACTATATGCATGAGGATTTACGTTTGTATGGGTATGTAAATCTATGAGGTATTTCATATTATAACCTCCTAAAAATTATTTATAAATTATATATATTATATCATAGATTACTAAAAAAGTCATGAATATAGACCCCAATGAATTCTTGAAATTATTATTAAAAATATTTTCATAAAAAATCCCGGAATTAACTCCGGGATTTTTTTTGTTTGATTTAAGTTTTTTTAATTTGATTTTAAAAACTCGTCTACAACTTCAGCTGCCTTTCTTCCTTCATTTATAGCCCAGACAATAAGAGATTGACCTCTTCTCATATCTCCTGCTGCAAATATACCGCTTTTGCTAGTCATATAATTTTCATCTGTTTTTACATTACCTCTTCCGTCTAATTCTACACCGAGATTGCTAATTAGACCTTCATGCTCTGGATGTACAAAACCTATAGCTAGTAGGACAAGGTCAGCATCGAGGGTAAATTCAGTTCCTGGAACTTCTTCCATATACTTTCTTCCGTTCTCTCCATCTTTCCACTCTACTCTTACAGCATGGAAAGTGGTTACATTTCCTTTTTCATCCCCTGTAAATTCCTTTGTAAGGATATTCCACTGTCTTATATCGGTGTTGCATACCCCTCCTAGACACAGCTCAGCTTCCTCGTGGGCGGTATTAACTTTTAATACCTGAGGAAAGTTTGGCCACGGATTTGACTGTGGCCTGTCAAGAGGTGGTTTTTCTAAAAGTTCAATCTGATAGATCTCTTTAGCACCCTGTCTAAGGGCTGTACCTATACAGTCAGCACCAGTGTCTCCACCACCTATTACGACTACAGATTTTCCATCTGCATTTATAAGCTCATCAGCAGGAATTTCTGTTCCTTCTAATTTTTTATTTTGCTGTACAAGGTAGTCCATAGCATAGTGAATACCTTTTAACTCTCTTCCGTAAACAGGAAGGTCTCTAGCAAGCTTTGATCCTCCAGCCAATACAACTGCATCATATTGTTTTTCCAGGTCATCTATACTTAGGTCCACTCCGACATTTGTATTATAGACAAATTTTATCTCTTCCTGTTCCAGTTGTTTTATCCTTCTGTCTACAGTCCACTTTTCTATTTTGTAGTCAGGGATACCATAGGTCATTATCCCTCCAGCCTTTGAATCTCTTTCGTAAACTGTGACACTGTGTCCAGCCCTATTTAGCTGCTGAGCGGCAGCCAGTCCAGCAGGGCCACTTCCAATAACAGCAACTTTTTTATTAGTTCTATTTTTGGGAAGGATTGGTTTAATCCAACCTTTTTCCCAACCTTTTTCTACTATGTTAAGCTCTATATTCTTTATAGTGATAGGCTCCTGATTGATTCCTAAGACACATCCCCCTTCACATGGAGCAGGACATACCCTTCCTGTGAATTCAGGGAAATTATTTGTACTGTGGAGTACTTCAAGAGCTTCTTCCCATTTGGCCTTGTGAGCAAAGTCATTCCATTCTGGGCACACATTTCCAACTGGACATGAAAAGTGGCAGAAAGGAATACCACAATCCATACATCTAGAAGCTTGTTGTATTAAATATTCGTCAGTAAATGGTTTATATAACTCTTTATAATCTTTTATTCTCTCGTCAACAGGTCTTTTTTGAGCCTCTTCTCTTGGTATTTCTAAAAATCCACCTAATTTACCCATTTTATTTCACCTTCCCTTGTGCAAGAAGTTCCTTGTATTTTGGAGCTATTACTCTTACAAATTTACCTAAGTTCTCTTCCCAAGAATCTAGAATCTCTTTACCTCTTGAACTGTTTGTATATTCTACATGTTTTTCTATCATTAATTTTAATTTTTCTTCTTCAGCATTGTCCTCTATTTTTTCTGCCAATACCATTAGTTGGTTGACTTTTTCTTTAAAGTCTCCCTGCTGATCATAGACATAGGCGATACCTCCGCTCATACCTGCAGCAAAGTTTTTACCTGTAGGGCCTAAAACGGCTACTCTTCCTCCGGTCATGTATTCACATCCATGGTCTCCTACACCTTCTACAACAGCTTCGGCACCAGAGTTTCTTACACAGAATCTCTCTCCAACCATTCCATTGATATATACCTGTCCTTTGATGGCACCATATAGAATAGTATTACCACCAATAATGTTGTTTTCAGCTTCAAATCCTTCAATCTCTGGAGTTTTTACGATGATTTTTCCTCCAAAAAGTCCTTTACCAATATAGTCATTAGACTGTCCAACTAGATTTAGGGTAAGTCCTGACATGCCAAAGGCACCGAAACTCTGACCAGAATATCCTTTGAAGTTAAATTTAATAGTGTCTTCAGGAAGTCCTTCAGCTCCATAACGTTTTGCTATATCACCGCTCAGCATGGTTCCTGTAGATCTGTTTAAGTTAAATATATCCATGTTAAATTCTACTTTTTCACCTTTTTCAAGGGCTGGTTTAGCTAAGTCGATAAGTTTTCTGTCTAGTACATCGTCGATTCCGTGATCTTGTGCCTGTACACATTTGGTGGAAATATTTTCACCTACTTCAGGCTTATAGAGTATTTTACTGATATCAATTCCGCTGGCTTTCCAGTGGGAAATTGCTTCATTCATCTCTATAAGATCAGTTCTTCCTATCATCTCATCGATATTTTTAAATCCAAGTTCAGCCATGATCTCTCTTACATCTTGTGCAATAAACCTAAAGAAGTTTATGAGATACTCAGATCTTCCCATGAATTTTTTACGAAGTTCAGGACTTTGTGTAGCTACTCCTACAGGACACATATTTGTATGACAAGCTCTCATCATTATACATCCTAATACAACAAGTGGTGCAGTTGCAAAACCAAATTCCTCTGCTCCAAGAAGTGCCGCAATGACAATATCTCTACCTGTCTTCATCTGACCATCAGCCTGAATTCTTACTCTACCTCTGAGGTCGTTTAGAATAAGGACCTGATGTGCCTCAGACAGACCAAGTTCCCAAGGAAGACCTGCGTGTTTTATAGAGGATATAGGGGAAGCTCCAGTTCCACCGTCATAACCAGAAATGAGAATCATATCAGAGTGGGCCTTTGCTACTCCTGCGGCTACCGTTCCTACTCCGACCTCAGAAACAAGCTTTACACTTATTCTAGATGTTGGGTTTACGTTTTTCAGGTCAAATATAAGCTGAGCCAGATCTTCGATAGAGTAAATATCATGATGTGGCGGAGGAGATATGAGATCTATCCCTGGGGATGTATATCTGGTAGCAGCAATCTCTTCTGTAACCTTGTGACCAGGGAGATGTCCACCTTCACCAGGCTTTGCTCCTTGAGCCATTTTTATCTGAAGTTCATCTGCATTTACAAGATAGTTTGTAGTAACTCCAAATCTTCCAGAAGCTACCTGTTTTATTGCACTTTTTCTATTGTCTGCAAATCTTTTAGGGTCTTCTCCACCTTCACCAGAGTTGGATTTACCTCCGATAGTGTTCATGGCTATGGCCATGGCCTCATGGGCTTCCCTAGATATTGAACCAAAGGACATTGCTCCAGTAACAAATCTTTTCATGATGCTTTCTACAGGTTCTACTTCCTCTAAAGGAATGCTGTTTGATCCTTTGAATTTGAAAAGCCCTCTAATTGTAGCTAGTTTTTCACCCTGCTCATTTATAAGTTTTGCAAATTTTTTGTATTCTTCATAGTCATTTGTACGGGTAGAGTGCTGGAGTGCTGCCACTGCCTCAGGACTGAATAGACGTCTTTCTCCACCTTTTCTCCATTTATAGTCACCTGTGTTAGGAAGCACTTGAGGACTAGGTTTGTAATTGTCTCTAGCTTTATCGACAGTTTGTCTAACACTTCTTTCTACTCCCTCTATACCGATCCCTTCGATCCTAGAGGTAGTTCCAGTGAAGTACTTGTCCACAAGTTCCTTTTTAAGTCCCACAGCTTCAAATATTTGTGCCCCTCTGTAACTTTGTACAGTAGAGATACCCATTTTTGACATTATTTTAACTAGACCTTTACCGATAGCCTTTAGATATTTTAATTTTTTCTTTTCGGCATTTTTAGAGGTCATATACAGTTCATTTTCTACCATGTAGTCTATAGACTCTAGTGCAAGATAAGGATTTACCGCAAGGGCACCATAACCTATTAGAAGAGCGAAGTCCATAACCTCTCTGGCATCTCCAGTTTCAACTATTATATCTACACCATTTCTCTTCTCAGTTCTGATAAGGTGGTGATGAAGCCCAGCAGTTGCCAAGAGACTAGGGATAGGATATTCATTTTCTCCCATCTCTCTGTCACTTAAAATAAGAATATTATGTCCGTCTTTTATGGCAGATTCAGCCTTTTCAAATAATTTTTCCATTCCCTTTTCTAATCCACTCTCAAGGTTGAACATCATAGGGATTACAGCCGACTTAAAGTTATCTTCATTTAATGAAGCAATCTTATCTAAATCTTCATTTGATATAAAAGGTGAGTCCATTTTTATGAGTTTTGCCTTATCAGCAGTTTCTTCCAAGATATTACCTTTTCTACCAATATTAGTAGTTATTGACATTACCACATCTTCTCTGATAGGGTCAATTGGAGGATTTGTAACCTGAGCGAAAAGCTGTTGGAAATAATTGAAAAGTTTCTTATCGTTTCCAGACAATACTGCTAAGGCGGCATCATTCCCCATAGATCCTGTAGGCTCTTTTTCATCTTTGGCCATAGGTGTAATAACTTCATGGAGGTCTTCTCTAGAATATCCAAAGGTCATTAATCTATTAAAAAGTGTGTCAAAGTCTATTTTATATCTTGAATCTGTTTCTGGAAGATTTGTGATACACTTTTTATTTTCAGATAGCCACTGACCAAAAGGTTTGTCTTCGACTATTTTTTCAATAATCTCTTCTTGAGAATAGATTTTACCTTTTTCAAGGTCTATCATAAGAACCATTCCAGGCTTAATTCTGAAATTTTCTTTTATGTCTTCTGGTTTTGTCTCAAGGGTACCAGCTTCTGACGCAAGAATAATGGTATCATCTTTTGTTATTGTATATCTAGCAGGTCTAAGACCATTTCTATCTAATTTTGTTACAATCTGTCTACCATTTGACATAACAAGTGCAGCCGGACCGTCCCACGGTTCCATAAGTCCTGAGTAATATTCATAAAAATCCTTAAGTTCTTTTTTTATACTTGGATCCTTTTCCCATGCAGGAGGAACTAAAATTGAAGCCGCCTGAAGTAGGGATTTTCCTGATGCAACTAAAAACTCAAGGGCTCTATCTAGATTTGAAGAGTCACTTCCCACAGGTTTGTTTATAGGGAATATTTTACTGATATTTTTTCCAAGTACATCGTTATATAATTCAGGCTGTCTCGCAGTCATCCAGTTTACATTACCTTTGATGGTATTGATTTCACCATTGTGTGCTACATATCTGAATGGATGTGCCAGGTCCCAAGACGGGAAAGTATTTGTACTATATCTTTGGTGAACTATTGCAAGGGCACTTAGAGTTCTGTCATCACTTAGATCTTTATAAAATCCTGAGATTTGATCAGGCTTCAAAAGACCCTTGTAAACTATCGTTCTGCTAGACATCGATGGAATATAGAAAAACTCTTCATTTTCAAGATCAAGTTTTGGAATCTCATTCTCGATTGCTTTCCTTATAATATATAATTTCAATTCGAAATTTTCAGTGTCTGAAGATTTTTTAATAAAAAGTTGCTTTATACATGGAGTTGTTTTAGATGCAGTTTTTCCAACTTTAGTTGGATCTACAGGAACATCTCTCCAGGCTAAAAATTCCTGTCCTTCATCTTTTATTATCTTTTCAATAAGTTTTTTACATTTTTCTCTTTCAGAATTCTCCTGAGGAAAGAAAATCATACCCACTCCGTAATCTCCAAATTCTGGAAGCTCTTTTATTTCAGACCTAAATAGTTTGTCAGGTATCTGGATAAGAATCCCGGCTCCGTCTCCAGTATCAGGATCTGCTCCTACAGCACCTCTATGTTCCATCTTTTCCAGAATCTCAATACCTTTTTTGACAATATCATGAGTTTTCTGACCTTTAATCTGTGCTATAAGTCCTATTCCGCAGTTATCCTTTTCAAACTCGGGAACATATAACCCCTGTTGTTTTGGAACCCCTATTCCTCTTTTCATGCTAAACCCCCTCGTATCTTCCATATTAAATTAGTTATTAAACTTAAATCTTAAAAAAACACCTGTAATTTATACCTTGAAATTTTTTTGACCTAAAAAAGTCACAATTAAAAGATCTTGATAAAAAAAGCCTTACTTTCTCCCTTAATGAGAGAAGTAAAGCAATGCAATACCTGTAAAAGTCAAATTGTTGAAAGTTTTATTAGACATTATGACAAGATACCACATCAAAATATAACTTAACCAAATTATTTTTTTTGACAAAATAATTTAGTAAATTTATACCATTAAATAATACATTATTTGAAATGGGTGTCTTATCAGACTACACAATTTCAGAATATATTTCAAATATATTATTTCAAACCATAGAATATATATAACTTATGATTGGGAAAAACCTACCATCAGAACCCTGATTTAAAGTCAAAAAAACTTAAAACAAACTAAAATATCTAAAACAGAACACGATGTAGGGTCTGAAATTATGGATATATAAATTGGTTTTTAAAATTTTTATTTGAAGCAGTTAAGGAAAATTAATATTAAATTAATATTAAATTAATAAAATTGCATGTAAATATTATACTTGATTTTTTTCTGAATCCTGTATTTATTTTAAAATATATTACTAATTGCTTAAATTGTATCTATTTATAAAATATAGGATTTACTGTAGAGACCTAAAATCTTATTTATTTTCAAATTCTAAAATTAGATAAAAAAATCCAAATTTTTGTCACAAGGTTGCATAGAAAAAATTTTTTTAAATAAAATACTGAATTTACAAGAATATTAAAGTCAAAAGATTTTGTCACGAATTAAAACTGATAAAAGGCAAAAAAAAATTAGCACGAATAAAGAAAAACCTTTTGACCATAGAGCATCATAAAAGTGTATGTTGCACAGAGAAAAAGAGAGAGTTTCACAGATTTAAAACTGAAACTATAAACCCTCTCTTTAGCGAAGGGTTTTTTATCCTTTTTCCCTTGCCATTGACAAAATAAGCGTTAAGAATAACCGCATTGAAATCCTTAGAAAAAATCCACTGTCTGAGCGTAGCGAGTAGCCAAAAAATAACGAGTTATACGAGTATATTTTCTGGTTCTCAGAAACTTGTTTTCTGAGTCTCATTACTTTTCTTGGATTTTCAAGGTTATTTAGTTGATTTTTCACAGGCTTGAACTTTTGGTTATGCCCTGACCGAAAGGAGGAAATGCCCTTGGGGTGCTTTTCTTTCAAGAGAAAAGTAACGAATCCTTATAAATTCAACACTTTAATTCAAAACAAAAGAGCAACTTAGGTTAATATTTACAATAGACGCAAAGAAATAAAAAAGGATAGCTTTAGAAAGCTATCCTTAGAAAAATTATTTATTTACCTCATTATAGGCCCACTCTAACCATAGTAACATAACATCTATATCTTGCTTTTCTACTGTTGCACCGCACCATATTCTTATTCCTTCAGGAGCAGTTTTATAGGAATTTATGTCATAAGCAGCTTTTTCATTTTCCATGAGTTTTAACATTTTTTTACGCTTTTCAGTTGGGAGGTCAATTGTGAGACATACACTGGTGTTAGAACGAGTACAAGGGTCATTGGCCAAAAAATCAATCCATGAATGCTTTTCCACAAAAGTTTCTACAACTTTAAAATTATCCATACTTCTTTTGATGAGTCCTTGTAGCCCCCCTATAGACTCTGACCATCTCAGTGCATCTAGATAGTCCTCATTACAAAGCATTGAAGGAGTGTTTATGGTAGAACCTTCAAATATCTCTTTTGCAACTTTATCGTCTTTTTTCAACCTGAAAATTTTTGGAATAGGCCACTGTGGTGAGTAGCTTTCTAGACGTTCTACAGCACGAGGGGAGATTATGAGCATACCATGCCCAGCTTCTCCTCCTAGAACTTTCTGCCATGAAAAAGTAACAACATCTAGCTTTTCCCAAGGGATATCCATAGCAAAAACTGCAGAGGTAGCATCACAGATAGTCAGTCCCTTTCTGTCATGGGATATGAAATCAGCTTTTGGAATTTTGACTCCACTGGTGGTACCATTCCATGTAAATACTATATCATTATCACAGTCAACTTGAGAAATATCAGGAAGCTTGCCGTAATCAGCTGAAAACTCTCTGACTTTTTCTAATTTTAGTTCTTTTAAAATATCTGTAGCCCAAGATTTTCCAAAGGCATCAAAATGAATAACATCTATCTTCCTTTCCCCTAATAGGTTCCACATTGCCATCTCTATAGCCCCAGTATCAGACGCTGGTACTATTCCCACGAGATAGTTTTTTGGTATACCTAGAATTTCCTTTGTTTTTTCAATTGATTCCTGTAGTTTTGATTTTCCTAGGACACTTCTGTGAGAACGCCCTAAGGGAGCATCCTTTAATGCACCTAACGTAAAGCCAGGATGTTTGGCACAGGGACCAGAAGAAAAATTAGGATTCTTCGGTTTTATATTTGGTTTTTTGATCATGAAATTTTCCCCCTTTTGAAACACATGATGATTTAGTAAATATTACTATAATATAAAAAATTACCCAAGTTATTTTTATATACTATTTTTTATTATGGTTTTAAAATATCAAGAATTTGAATTATTTTATTTATTTTGTAATCTGCAGATAGAGTATCGGAAAATAAGTTATTTTCATCAAACAATAAGGTAGACATACCTAGTGATTTTGAATTGACAATATCATTGTTATAGTCATTTCCAACCATGAGACATTCATTTGCAGAAAAATTTGTAGATTTCAGTATAGCTTTAAAAAATCTAATATCTGGTTTTTCAAAACCGAGATCTTTAGACGTGAAAAAATATGAAAAGAAATTATCTATACCTACTCTTTTTAAAGCAGACTTCATAAGTCCTGAGTCTGACTCTCCTGCATTTGATGCCACACAAAGAGTGTAATTTTTTCCTAACTCTCTTAAAACCTCTCTTACTCCAGGGATTATATCTACGTTTTTCCAGTGAGCCATAGGACCTGAATCATTATAGTCTCTCATGAGGGTATCTCCCCAGTCAAAAATTATGATTTTAATGTTTTTAATCATATAAATTCTCCCCTGTTTTGGAAATCGTTTAAATTATTGCTTTATAGATGAAATTAGATATGGTAAAAAATCAACTTAAGAATCTGAGAAATCTTTGTAAACATATGGCGATGTCATAAGAGAGAGACAGCCTCCGTAGTTTACTCTAAACTTTATAGTATCACCAACTGATAGGCTTTTTTCTGAATCAGTAACGTCTAGTATAAGATGGTCACTGCTTCCTCCTAAAATATTTATTTTATCGTCAAGAGGCGAAACATCTTCAGGGTTTACATCCTGTCTTCCTATGGCACATATCGCCTTAGAACGTATACCCATATCTATAAAAGAAGGCTTGTTTCCAAAGGCGTCTAAACCTTGCTTTCCAATAGGTTTAGATGGTTTCTTTCTAAGTTCGATTATTTCAGCTTCTAAAATAAAAGTGTCTGCCGAGAGGCCGTTAATGGGAAGGTGGTCTATTCCTATACCTAGGATTATTGAGGCTCCAAGTCGAAGTTGGTTTATCCCATCTGGGATCTGGTTGTCCTCAAATAGTCTAATTGATCCAGAATTTCCTCCTGAAAGAATTTCTGTGTCTATATTAAAAAGATTGCTTATTTTATTTTTTATAAGGACTAGTTTTTCTAAAATCTCTTTGCTGGGAATAACGGCACCATAACAGCTTAGATTTGTTCCCAATCCCAAAAGTTTTACATTTTTTAACTGTGCTATTTCAGCAACTGTCTCTAAGATCTCTTTTTCATAAAAAAGTCCCTCTCTCAAGTCTCCTAAATCAATCATGAGGATCAAGTCAATTATTTTATTCTGATTACTAGCCTGCTCTGATAATTTTTTTATTGTGAAAATTTCAGACACCAGGACAATATCGGAATATCTCACAACATCATCTGCCTGGCTTGGCATGGGGATTCGTAAAAGCATTTTTTTACACTTTATTTCTTTTAGTTTTTCTAAGTTTTCAACTCTTGAATCAGCGATTATTTCTATGCCTGAGTCAACAAGAGACTGTGCAATATAAGGATTTCCACAAACAACCTTTGTCACCCCTGCTATTTTTATACCTTTTCTGGCAGATTCCTTCACTAGTCTAGAGCTGTTATACTTTATTTTTTTTATGTCTATTTTTAATTTTGGGTATGGCATTTTAACTCCTTTAGAGTATCTAGGAAAAATTTTAACCAACAGGGGTATATCCTCTGCCGTTTTAGTTTTCCCTCTTTGTATTTAAGTCTAAGAAAAAGCTGTATATTTTTTTGGTCAGGATGACTTGTACTATCCTCAATCTTTTGAGAAACCCCGATACTTCCGGAAGTTTTAAAAATTTTAAATCCCATTTTTCTGTAAAATTCAGGGGCTATATAAATATTTCCAGGCAGTCTTTTTACATAACCTTTAGAGTTTAGCCAGTCATCAGCCATTGCCATTATATTCTCTCTGGTGATATTTTGTCCAGTCTTATAATTGAAATTAAGGTCAAAAGTTTCGTCGATGACCTCAGTGTAATATAGAAATTTTTCTTCCCCAAGGTCTATCTCATTTAAAGGATTAACTTTTTCAATTTTATTCAGAGCTGCTGTTTTTTTATCATATTTATTTCTGACCAGACCGATAAAAGCCTCCTCTGTCATGAGCAGAGTATAACAAGAAAAAGAAAATACTATTATATATAGGAAAATTTGTGAACTAAATTTGAATATTAACTTTAAAATACCTCCAACAAGAAAACCAAAAATCAAGCCAAAGACAGGGACGGCAAAAAATATAAAAAGCCACATCATTTCAAGGTTTGAATCAGTGTAATAGACAGTTGAAGCTACTGCTGAAAAAAATATAATAATCGTTGCTAATATAATTCCCGTAATATTTTTCTTGTTCATAAAGCCTCCTAAAATAAGGGTTTTGTCGTAATTATATTGGTAATGTATTGTGTTTTCCTTTATAAAATGAATATAAATTTAATTTATCTTAATTAATATGACATGAAAATGACATTTTTTTAAGTTATTGTGCCCAAGTATTTGGTCTTCTGTCAATATAGTAGTCAACCTAACACCAATTTTTTCTGTATTTTTTCAAACTCAACAGGGGAGACATTTCCTAAGAAACTGTGTCTCCTCTCTTTATTATAAAATTCTATGTAATCAAATACCATTGCCTTCATATACCTTTTAGTTACTAAACCTTCTACATAAATCATCTCTTTCTTCAAAGAAGCATGAAAGGATTCTATTACTGCATTATCATAACAGTTCCCACGTCTACTCATAGATTGGATTAATCCTAGCTTCTTTACAAGGTTAGAGTACTCCCTACTCGAATATTGCGATCCTTGATCACTATGAATTATCAGTTCTTCCTCTGGTTCCTCCAGTAAAAATGACCTTGTTAAAGTATCTATTACTAACTCACTAGTCATGCGCTTACCTATATCGTAGGCGATAATCCTTCTAGAAAAAAGATCCATAATTGTGCTTAAATATAGCCAACCTTCGCTTGTCCAAATATATGTGATATCTGTAACCCAGACCTCATTTTTTCTACCTACTTTGAATTTTCTTTTTACAATATTTCCTGTGATATTTTCTCTTTTACTCTTTTCATTTCCTGTTTTAAACTTCTTGGTAGAATTAACTGATATATCATTTTCTTTCATTATTCTATTTATTCGTCTTTCGCTTGTTATTATGCCATATTCATCTTTGAGCTCAACCTTTAGTCTAGGGGCTCCATAGCTCCTCTTATGTCTGTTCTTTCTGACCTCTAGAATACTATCTAGAATCCCTTGATCCTTTTTCTTTCTCTCAGTAGTTTTGTTATTCTGAAACTTATTAAAACCACTTCGAGAGACTTCTAGGGCTCTACATATCTGAGATATAGAATGAACATTTCTGTGTATTTCAACGAAGATAAAGAGTTCCCTCTTAGTTATCTTTTTTTCCTTGAGAATATGGCTGTAGCCTTTTTTAAGATCTCTATATCCTCTTCTTTTTCCTTAAGTAGATTTTTCAACCTGATAATTTCTTTGTCTTGAGCGCTTAACTCCATGTCCTTCTTAGGACCTCCAAAGTATTTCTTTTCCCAGGCAGCAACAGTATTAGTGGTAATACCGTATTCATTTGATAGCTCTACCTTTGTTTTTATTTTAAGGAAAGAAAGCTCAGCGATTTGCTTCTGTTTCTCCTCTGAAAATCTTGCATATCTTCTTTTTTCTTCCATCATAGCCACTCCTAAATATGTTTATTTTTTATTATATATTTTTGAGTGCTAAACTGTCTACTAAACCATCATAACACCATATTTTTAAAATAAAGAAGTAAAAAATATTGTAAAAATATTGTAAAAATGTTAAAAATTAAAAAAAAGTAATAAAACTTATAAAAAAGTCAGTCAAAAATGACTTTTAGAGGTATTATTTAATAGAGAAATAATTAATTGTGAGGTGTAGCATGAAGGAAAGAAATAGTGATACTGAAATTAAAAAGCTGCATCTGGATTTTGAAAATCTGGATAAGCTGAATTATCTGACAAAAAGACTCCAGAGTGTTATAATGGCGGCAGAAAATGAAATTGAATTTTTTGCAAATATATCCAATCTGTTTATGGATGAGTGTGGATATAAATTTGCAAATATAAAAATTATTGGGGAAGAATCTAAAAAAGAAGGCAAAGAATCAGCAAAAATAGAAAACTTTCAGCTTAAGAAAAATTTTGAATCAAACTTTTCTGTACCTATTTTATATGGTTCTTCTAGGATGGGGACTTTGAATCTTTACTCTGATAGAAAAAATGCATTTAAGAAAGATGAAAGAAATATTTTGGAAAAATTAGCTGGAGATATAGCATATGGTTTTTATATTCTTCGTTTAAAAAAAGAGAGAGACAAAGCATTAAAATCTCATGAAGAAGCACTTTTGAATACAATAAAGGCTTTTGTAACGACAATGAGGAAAAGAGACCCCTATACTGCAGGACACCAGCAAAGAGTCACAGAGTTAGCATTGGCCATAGGTGATAAGATGGGGCTAGATAAAAACTGTATAGAGGGACTCCGTATAGGGGCTATGATACACGACATAGGAAAGATAAATATACCCGGCGAAATATTAAACAGACCTGGCAAAATAACAAGGCATGAATTTGAAATAATAAAACCTCACTCACAACTAGGGCATGAAATAATAGAAGGATTAAATTTCCCGTGGCCTGTTGGCAAAATGATACTGCAGCATCATGAAAGGATAGACGGCACAGGATATCCAAAGGGATTAAAAGGCGACGAGATAATCACTGAAGCCAAAATAATAGCTGTGGCAGATGTTGTAGAGGCTATCAGTTCTCACAGACCTTACAGAGTGGCTCTAGGAATACAGGCTGCTCTAACAGAGATAAAAAACAGAAAAGGAAGTTCTTTTGACAGCCAGATAGTGGATATCTGTGTTGAACTCTTTGAAAAACAGGAGTTTCACTGGGAAAACAGTCACAGTTTCTTGGAAAATATAACTGCCTGATTAGACATTGTTAATTAGATTATATATAACCGACTGAAAAAGTCGGTTTTTTTGGTGGGAATATGATAGAATATTTGAAATTAATCTTGAAAATCGGAGGGCTGTTTAGTGGAAAAATTAAAAAATAAGTATGCACTTATTATAAATCTAATTCTAGTAGTGGGTTTTTTAAGTGTAAGTTTGACCAGTTATTTTGTTTCTTTGAGTTCACTTAGAAAAGAAATCCGTGAAAATCAGCTTCCCTTGACCAGTGACAACATATACTCAGAGATACAGAGAGATTTTTTACAGCCTGTTTATACTTCATCTCTCATGGCTATGGATACTTTTCTCAGAGACTGGGTAATATCAGGTGAAAAAGATGAAACTAAAATTGTAAAATATCTGAGAGAGATAAAAATGAAGTATAATACCTTTACCAGTTTTTTTGTCTCAGATCGAAGTTATAAGTACTATCATACTGATGGGATATTAAAAAAAGTCAGCAGAAACAGTTCTCGTGACGAATGGTATTTTCGAGTACAGAATATGAAAAATGATTATGAGATAAATGTGGACCCTGACATGGCAAATAATGATACCATGACAATTTTTGTAAATTATAAGGTCTATGGATACAATGGTTAATATATAGGGGCTACAGGAGTTGGTCTAAAGGTAGATGCCGTAAAAAATTTAATAGAAAGATACCAGAAAGATTACGGAAGTCAGATATATTTTACCGACAAAGACGGAAACATAGTTCTCCATGGTTCAAATTTTAAAATGGAATCAAACAATATCCATACAATAAAAGGCTTATCTGAAATTTCAGATGGAATTTTGAAAAATAAAAATGAAACTCAAAAATATAAAAAAAATGGGGAGTTTATCCATGTAAACAGCCGTTATATACCTGAACTTAAATGGCATCTTGTAGTTGAAAAAAGTGAAAAAAAAGCCATCAAAAATATTCACAAGGCCCTCTATATGAATCTAGGGATATGCGCAGTTATGGTTATAATCATCTTTGTTCTTATAAATATATTGACCTCTCCCTATGAAAAACAGCTTCACCAAATGGCCACCACTGATAAACTAACCAGGGCGTATAACCGACAGGCTTTTGACCTTATGATGATGCAAACTATAAAAGATTCTGAGAGAAACAGCAGCAGATTCTCAATTATTATTTTTGACATAGATTTTTTGAAAGAGGTCAATGATGAATATGGGCATCTGGCAGGTGACGAAGTATTAAAGAATGTGGCCACCTTAACAAAGACATTCCTTAGAAAATCGGATGTTTTTTCACGATGGGGAGGGGATGAGTTTATCCTACTTCTAAAAGACTGCGGTATAGAGGATGCATATAAGCTTGCTGAGGAAATCCGTAATAAAATAAAAATTAATAAGGTAATATGGAAAAACAATCATATCTCTAGTAGTGTGAGTATAGGGGTTGCAGAATATTACCTAAAAGAGGATGCTGATAAGCTTATAAGCAGGGCTGACAAGGCCTTGTATATTTCAAAAATAAATGGAAGAGACCGAGTTGAGAAGGGGTATTTAGAAGATAACTTTTCTGAAAAATCTAAACAGAAAAAAGCTATAACTGTCTGATCTTTGAAGGTTATTTAACAGTCTCGTTCTTACTAGAAGTAAATTCTTATAAATTACTGAATTTATCCAAAAGCTGTGTTACTTTCTTTGCTTGCCCAAAGAAAGTAACCAAAGAAAAGGCACCCCTAAAAAATACCTAAAATCACTTCTGAACTAACTTTCTATTGAAATATAGTTGGTAAACCTCCTTATTTCAATGAAAGTGGATTTCACAAGATGATTTCTTAACGGTATTTTTTAAAGGGGAATTTAAAATCTTAAATGATTTTTTTAAATCTTTTGAAATTTTTTTGGCCATTGATAAAATAAGCGTTAAGAATGACTGAGAGAAATCTCTAGAAAAAATCGACTGTCTGAGCGAAGCGAGTATCCAAAAAATAACGAGGGATACGAGTATATTTTCTGGTTCTCAGAAACTTGTTTTCTGAGTCTCATTACTTTTCTTGGATTTTCAAGGTTATTTAGCTGATTTTTCACAGGCTTGAACTTTTGGTTATGCCCTGACCGAAGGGAGGAAATGCCCTTGGGGTGCTTTTCTTTCAAGAGAAAAGTAACGAATTCCGATAAATTCAATACCTTGACTTAAAATAAAAGATTAGCTGAATATAATCTAGCAAAATAAAAAAACTTCCAGGTAATTTTTCATACTTGGAAGTTTTTTAAGTTAAATCTTATTAACTTAATTTTTACGTCTCCTTTATTGTGACGGTTCCTGTATAACCGTCTACCACGAGGGTCACACCTGTTTCGATAATTTCAGTGGCATTGTCTATTCCTGTGACACAGGGGATCCCGTATTCTCTTGCAATTATTGCACCGTGTATAAGCATACCACCTCTTCGCTCTACTATGGCAGAGGCGAATTGGACAATGAATGTCATGTTGGGATCGATGGCGTCACACACGAGAACTTCACCTTTTTTAAACAAGAAAATGTCTTTTTGGCTCTGGATTACCCTACTTTTACCGATTCCTATTCCAGGGCCTGCAGGCTGACCTGTAAACTTTCTCATTCTCATTTCCGAATTTTTGTCTATGGTTGCTATTTTTATAAGTTTATTTCTTTTTTGTTTGTCATTTGAAGGGAGAGGACTTGATTTTGTATCGACAGAAACTCTTGGTGAATAATCTGGATCTGCTAGCATCATAGCCACGGTATAGGGGGTGACTTTTTCATTGATTGAAAGCCTAATTTTCCCTTGATTTACAGAATCTAATAGGGCTGATTCTAGCTTTCCCAGATAGATGTTATCGTCATCTCTGATACGCCAGCTTATTCTTGCTAAATTTAAAATATCTTTTGCAAAATCTTGCTGATCTATTTTAAATGCCGATAGAAATTTATTTTCGAGATCAGATATATCTTTATATTCTTCTTCAAAATCAATATCGATATCTGCCATATTTAAGATTAGCCTGAGTACGTCTTTTTTATTTGCTAAAAGAGAATCTCCTCTATATGAAGAATTTCCATGGTGATGCATAAAAAAATCTAGAGCTTCAAAAAAATCTAGTGACGTATCATCAAAAATTTTATTTTTTAATTTTTCGTAAAGAACCGGATCATCCTTAATTTTTTTGATAAGAGATAAGAAAGATCTGTTTCTAGTAACACTTATCATATTGTCTGATTTTAAGAGTTCTGTAAATTCATAAGGATCGGTAGGTTTTACTGCATCATTGTATATTTTCCCAAAAAGTCTTACACCGTGGGCAAAGGGAATTAGCTCCTGCCAGTAGATGTTGTGCCATTTTTCGTATAATTCGATTCGTCTAAGGATTTCTTTTGATAAAGAAAGGTAGTCTATAGAAGAAATATCCATATTTTTCATATAAGCGGCAGCCTTTTCCATATCAGGGAGGATCTCTTCCTCTATACGCCTTTGCATATCCTTTAAAGTGTCAAAACTCTTTGTAAGGCTTCTATACCAGGGCCTCTTGTCCTCTTTTTCCCAGAGTTTTTCCTCTCCTCCTTCTCCTGTTAGTGTCGTTATAGGACGTACCTGGAGAAGATACACTTTATTGTCTTTTATGGTCCATTCCAAATCTATTGGAAATTTATATTCTTCATGGAGGTTTTTTAGGGTATTGTAAAGAATATTCAGTTCTCTTTCATCTAGCAGGCTAGTCTTTTTATTGCTGTATCTTTCTTTTATGCTTCCGTTTTCTATGTCGAGCATCCATCTTTCTGGTTCTATTTTGCCGTCTACGAGGTCCTGATTTAGGCCGGGAACAGCCTCTATCACCATCTGATACTTCTCTGTGGGATCTCGGCTGAAAGCTACTCCAGAGACCTGTCCTGTTATTAGCTCTTGTACGATAACCCCCATAGAGGATTTCCATGGATCTAGCCCTAATTCTTTTCTGTAAAGAAGAGCTCTGTCTGACCAGAGAGATGCCCATACCAGTTTTATATGGGTTATAATATTATCTATTCCTTTTATATCCACGTAAGATTCATGTAAGCCTGCGAAAGAAGAGTTGCTGCTGTCTTCTCCAGGGGCTGATGATCTAACGACCACAGGGATATCACTAAAGCCAGATAAACCTTGGCGAAGCTTTATGTAAATATTTTTTGGAATTTCTGTCCGCAGAAATAAATTTCTTATACGAAGAGACGTATCCCAGAGTTCTTCCCACCTCATTGCAGAAAGTTCTCTTCTTGCAAGTTCCATTCTAATTTTATCAATTAATCCTGTTTCATTTATGAAATTTCGGTATAGACCTTCAATGATAGAGATTCCATCAGGGATCAGGTAACCTGAAGATTTTAGCTTTGAAAGGTTGTATGCTTTTTCTCCTACTTTAGGGAGATCTTTTTTTCTTATTTCTTTTATTGGGATCATCATATCTATACCTCCCTAAGAGTTTTTACTGAACTCAAGTACAGAAACATTTTGAAATCTTTCAACTACATCATATCGGTTTATATCCACTGATACTACAGAACACCCTTTGGAAAAGGCAAATTCATTCATCTGGGGGTGTTTTGTAATAAATAAATTTAATAAATTTTCTCTTTCTTCTCCTGAGCTGTCTCGGGATTTTCCGGTGATTGTTATTCCCACAGCCTTTGATATATCCACCTTTTGGTTTTCACTGTTATCTATCATCAGTGATACATTATTATTTTCAGACAAATATTGAAATTTTCTTGTATCTCTAGGTGTTATGAAAACAAGTTTTTTTAAATCCTCAGTGAGGGCAAAGGCCACAAGACTTGTATAAGGCTGGTTTTTATTGGAAGTTGCAAGAACTGCAAAAAGCTGTTTGGAACCGATTTTACTAATTAGATTTTTTAATTCTTTTATGCTTTTCATATTGGCCTCCTTTATTTAAAGCCAGATTATATATTTTTCATTAGATTAAAAACGAAAAAATACAGTTATAAATTAATTATAATATGTATTTTGAGATTTTCATATGCTGAAATATATAATATTTACTGCTGTTTATATAAAAAACTCCCTTTTTAGACAGGGAGTCTTTTGGTTCTTACTGTTCTTCTGACTTTAAAACTGACATCTGATACTGCTTTGGAGTAAGGCTGTATTTTTTCTTGAAAAGTTTTATAAAATAAGAGATGTTGTCATATCCTAAGTCATAGGAGGTTTCAGTCACACTTTTTGTTTTTAAAAGTTCTTTCGAGTAATCTAGTTTTTTATCTCGGATATATTCAATAGGATTGCATCCGGTATTTTTTTTAAACATATGAGAAAAATTGGATTCAGACATATAAAGGGATTCTGAAAGTTCTTTGACAGAAATATTATTTGTTATATTTTCATCTATAAACTTTATAGATTTGGAGACAGGGTGAGAATCATTTGGATAAAGAAGATCGTGGGTAGATTCATCTTGTATAAGGTCATATACTAATTTTTGAACATAAAGGTCTATAAGAAATTTTTTATTATTGTTTTTTTCCCTGCTGGTGACAAAAAGATTCCATATATCCTCAGCAATTTCATTTCTCTTGCTTCCGAGCATATAATTTTTATGTTCTAAAGATTTTCTTGAGGATTTAAGTATATCTGTTTTTTTGAGAACTGTTTCTATGAGATTGTTGCTGAATTCAAAAGCCAGAGCCTTGGTGTTCTTTGTAATATCCATGTGGACATTAGAGTCAGAAGGTAGAAGAAGGAAGTTGTCCCTGTTATAGATTAGAATCTTACCATTTTCTAAAGTTACCTTTATCTCTCCATCTACAATAGTACAAAATCTTGGGAAATTAAAAGTTTTGTATTCTCCTGAGTAGTCTTTATCTAAATGATAGTAGAGTATTTTTACAAATTCGGTTTCTAGTCCTCCATTACCTTTTAGATCGTTTTTAAATGGCACCATGTTATCACCTGCTTAATTTGTTAAAATTATAACTATATTTTCAAAATAAGAGTAGTTTTTTCAAAAATATGTTAGTTTTTAAATTGATAATTTAATATAATTATTGAGTAAAATATACTTTATATTTGATATTGTGTCAATGAGAAAACATTAACCAAGTAAAAATAAAGTTATTTTTATCACCAACACTCCTAAAGTGAATTAAGAATAAGTAGGGTAAATAATGCTGGTTACACTTGTTAACCGGTCCCTAAAGCTTTTATCTTACTTATTCTGTCAAAGGCACAGAGTTGTAGAAAATTGATTTTTTTAGCTGTTGTGTTTAAAATAAATTTAGAGAAATATGTAGGCATGTTTTATCGTAAGGAATATGGAAACGGATACCTCTTAGCAGGTTAAATAATTTTAAACCCTTCCAATAATGTTGATAATGTTTGTGTTAGTATAGGCCATAATCCTTCGGTAGACAATTATTTCTTGATTTAAATTTTAAACACCACTTAATCAGCCGTAATGAAATTAATCAGTTCTTCTTAGAAAATTACTCGATAAAAATTAGACGTGCTAAATTGTTTTTATAGTGACATTAAAAATCTGACATCAACAAAAAAAACAGCTAATAAAGCTGTTTTTTTGTTTTGTATAATTTTATTCAACTTTAAAGATAAGTTTTTTAATCTGAAAACATATTCAAAAGAGCAAAATCTTTTTCTTCTATTACCTTTATATTGAAGCTGTCAGATATTTTTTGAAATTGATATGAATCAATAAGTCTTTTTTTTATTATAAATGCACTTTCCTTGGATGTGTTAAACAAAAGTAATATAAACCCTACAGAAGGAATATAACCTAGTATATCTTCATACCTAATATTTTCTAGCATAAGACCACCTAAATTTTCTATATTCTCTATTTTCATACAAGGAGTAAGTTTTTCAAAAAAAATATAGTTTAGGGGAAGAGAGTGTCTCTCAGCTTTAAACCGTTCTTTTAAAACAAGATCTTTTAAAATTTCTCCTTCATAAATCCGCCTGTCCCCTATAAAGGAATCATTGGGATTTTCTAATAGTTTGAATATCTCCTCCTTTACTTTTAATTTCATCTTGTGGTAAACCTTATCGTCAGATGCAATGGTGTTATGATGGTTTAGTAGACAGTTTAGCACTCAAAAATATATAATAAAAAATAAACATATTTAGGAGTGGCTATGATGGAAGAAAAAAGAAGATATGCAAGATTTTCAGAGGAGAAACAGAAGCAAATCGCTGAGCTTTCTTTCCTTAAAATAAAAACAAAGGTAGAGCTATCAAATGAATACGGTATTACCACTAATACTGTTGCTGCCTGGGAAAAGAAATACTTTGGAGGTCCTAAGAAGGACATGGAGTTAAGCGCTCAAGACAAAGAAATTATCAGGTTGAAAAATCTACTTAAGGAAAAAGAAGAGGATATAGAGATCTTAAAAAAGGCTACAGCCATATTCTCAAGGAAAAAAAGATAACTAAGAGGGAACTCTTTATCTTCGTTGAAATACACAGAAATGTTCATTCTATATCTCAGATATGTAGAGCCCTAGAAGTCTCTCGAAGTGGTTTTAATAAGTTTCAGAATAACAAAACTACTGAGAGAAAGAAAAAGGATCAAGGGATTCTAGATAGTATTCTAGAGGTCAGAAAGAACAGACATAAGAGGAGCTATGGAGCCCCTAGACTAAAGGTTGAGCTCAAAGATGAATATGGCATAATAACAAGCGAAAGACGAATAAATAGAATAATGAAAGAAAATGATATATCAGTTAATTCTACCAAGAAGTTTAAAACAGGAAATGAAAAGAGTAAAAGAGAAAATATCACAGGAAATATTGTAAAAAGAAAATTCAAAGTAGGTAGAAAAAATGAGGTCTGGGTTACAGATATCACATATATTTGGACAAGCGAAGGTTGGCTATATTTAAGCACAATTATGGATCTTTTTTCTAGAAGGATTATCGCCTACGATATAGGTAAGCGCATGACTAGTGAGTTAGTAATAGATACTTTAACAAGGTCATTTTTACTGGAGGAACCAGAGGAAGAACTGATAATTCATAGTGATCAAGGATCGCAATATTCGAGTAGGGAGTACTCTAACCTTGTAAAGAAGCTAGGATTAATCCAATCTATGAGTAGACGTGGGAACTGTTATGATAATGCAGTAATAGAATCCTTTCATGCTTCTTTGAAGAAAGAGATGATTTATGTAGAAGGTTTAGTAACTAAAAGGTATATGAAGGCAATGGTATTTGATTACATAGAATTTTATAATAAAGAGAGGAGACACAGTTTCTTAGGAAATGTCTCCCCTGTTGAGTTTGAAAAAATACAGAAAAAATTGGTGTTAGGTTGACTACTATATTGACAGAAGACCAGCAATGATGCTCTCGTAAAGAGATAGTAGTTCGTCTGCTTTTTTCTTCATAAATTTTTCTCCAAGGTAAAATATTCTTAAGAGACATTCTACCTTATTTTCCGTCAAAAATCCAATTTTTATAAGGGATTCAACCTACCATGTATACCAGTATCTATGGCATTTTATCTACTAGCCTAAATTAAGAATAGTTTTTATGGTATCTTCAAAGAAATGATTAAAGGGCTGTATTTTTTTTAATATAAAAAAACAGGATATTTATTTATTGTGTTTTAATTTTTAACGGAATTCCCATATAAATATTTTTTATAAAAAAAGAATTCACACAAAAAAATATTGACAAGTTGTTCTAAAAGTGGTAGAAATGTATTAGAGTGTGGTACCGATACCACAAGAGGTGATGAAAGATGACGATAAAAGAAATTGCAAGATTAGCAGAGGTATCTACTTCTACAGTATCAAGAGTATTAAATGATTCCGGTTACGTAAAGCATGAAGTCAGAGAAAGGGTAGAAAAAATAATAGATGATACAGGATATCTGCCCAGTGATACGGCAAAAGATCTGAAGAAAAAAAATACAAAACTTATAGGTATTATAATACCAAAGCTGAGTTCTAGGACTATAGGCCTTGTGGCAGATGGAATAACAAAAGTTCTTGATGAAAATGGATATAGTTCTATACTGGCAAATACCGGCTTGGATTTCAAAAAAGAGATTGAATTCATAAAGATATTTAAACAGAAGAGAGTCGACGGGATTATTTTTGTAGCGACTAATATAGCTGAGGAACACATAAAGTTATTGAAAAAGATGAAGATACCTACGGTTTTTATAGGACAGGATTCAAGTAGTTATGATTTTTCCTGTGTCGTTCACGATGATTATGGTGCTACAGTGGAGATGACAAACTATCTTTTGAATAAGGGACACCGAAAGATAGGATTTATAGGGGTAGATGAGATAGACAGAGCAGTAGGATATCAGAGAAGAAGAGGTTACGAAGCTGCCCTAAAGGAACACGGGATAGATGTAGACAGGAACCTTATCTCTATAGGTAACTTCGAAATTTCATCTGTGGATGCTTCTATGAGAAAACTTATGAAAGAAAATCCTACAGCAATATTTGCAGTTACTGATAACCTGGCTGTAGGTGCTATAAATTATCTCCTGAAAAATGGATACAGGGTTCCTGAGGATATATCAGTTGTGGGAGAGGGAGATTCTGGTATAGCGGAGATTTATAATCCTGGTTTGACGACTATAAAATATCAGTATTTAGAATCAGGAGAAGAGTCTGCCAGAGTTTTGATGAGAATTTTAAAAACCGATAAATCAGAAAAAAAAATAATGAATTATAGACTGGTGGAAAGAGAGAGTGCTAGGAAAATATAGCCTTCTCTTTTTTCCGGATTGTGGTATCGATACCATGTTTCGGAAAAATATTTTTATTGCTTTTATTTTAAAGTAAGGAGTGGATTTCAAATGGGTATTCTGTCAAAAATTTTTGGAAGTAAAAAAGTAGTTGAAAAAGAAGTAGCTGAAAAAAAAGTATTGGAAATATATTCTCCAATTGACGGCGATGTTGTGAGTCTTTCAGAAGTCCCAGACGAAGCTTTTGCATGTAAGGCTATAGGAGACGGAGTCGCAATAATTCCTTCAGGAGAGATGATATACTCACCAATGGATACAGAAGATATGAGCATATTTGAAACAAATCATGCAGTGTCTTTTGAGTCAAAAGAAGGTCTTGAGCTGATAGTTCATTTTGGGGTAGACACTGTGAATTTAAAAGGAAAGGGATTTGAAAGAATTGGAACAGAAGGATCGGCAAAGACAGGTGATAAACTTGTGAAATATGATCTTGAATATCTAAAAACCAATGCTAAATCTGTAAAAACACCGGTAATAATATCTAATATGGAGCTTGTAGAGGAGATAGAGAGAGTATCAGGGAAAGTAAAGGCCGGAGATCTTCTCATGAGGGTAAAAATGAAGTAAAAAAAAGTTATTGGTCTAAAAATGGTAATGTTATTCTAAAGCTATATAAAGGAGGAATGAAATGGATTATAAGAAAATTGCTCAGGAGATAATTATTGGTATAGGGGGAAGAGAGAATATATCAAGTGCAGCTCACTGTGCCACAAGACTAAGACTGGTACTAAATGACGAAACTAGTGTAAATAAAGAGAATATTGAAAAAATAGAGGGTGTAAAAGGAGCTTTTTCAACTGCAGGTCAGTATCAGATAATTCTGGGGCAGGGAGTTGTAAATAAGGTATATGCAGAGATGACAGGAGCGGGAGAGATAAAAGCCTCTTCTAAAAGTGAAGCAACCAAAGAAGCTATGAAAAATCTTAATATTGTTCAAAAAATTGCCAGAACATTATCAAATATATTTGTTCCTGTAATACCGGCAATCGTAGCATCGGGTCTTTTGATGGGACTTTTAGGTATGGGTGCAAGATTCAACTGGTTTGATTCATCTAGTGATATGTTTGCCCTTCTGGACATGTTTTCCAATGCGGCTTTTGTATTTTTACCGGTACTGATTGCATTCTCAGCAGCCAGAGAATTTGACTGCAACCCTTATCTTGCAGCAGCTCTCGGAGGGATTTTGATACATCCGGCACTTCAAAATGCCTGGACTGTGGGAGGAGGGATCACAGGATTCTTCCAAATTGGAGGACTTAAGGTAGCAAAGTTAGGTTATCAGGGAACTGTACTGCCTATACTTATAGCTGTATGGGTGATGTCTCATGTGGAAAAAAATATAAGAAAAATAGTTCCCAACGTTCTTGACATTATCTTGACGCCATTTTTGACAATACTTATTACAGGTTTTGTTTCGCTATTTATTATTGGCCCTGCTGGTAGAGCACTAGGTACTGGAATATCTCTTGGACTGGGATCGGTGCTGAGCGGAGCCGGTGCAGTTGCTGGACTTATTTTCGGAGGACTTTATTCTACTATAGTTATAACAGGAGTTCACCACTCTTTCCATGCCTTTGAAGCTGAAATGATAAAAAATATAGGCGGAAACTACCTCTTGCCTATCTGGTCTATGGCAAATGTGGCTCAAGGCGGAGCTGCCCTGGCTGTATTCTTTAAAACAAAAGACAAAAAACTAAAATCCATAGCACTTCCTTCAGGAATATCTTGCTTCCTTGGAATAACTGAGGCTGCCATCTTTGGTGTAAACTTAAAACTGATTAAGCCATTTATAGGGGCTGCAATTGGAGGAGCTGTAGGAGGAGCCTATGTAGTAATGAGCAAGGTCTTCATGACAGGAGTCGGGGTAACAGGGATACCTGGAACAGCCATTGTGTCTACAAATTCTACGGTTAACTATATTGTCGGTATGGCTCTTGCCCTGGGAGCATCATTTGTAGCTACATGGGTAATGGGTTTCAAGGAAAACAATTAAGGATTAAGAGGGACTTGTCCCTCTTATGCTTTATTTTAATTATAAATAAGTTGTAAAATACGGGAGTGAAGAGATGTTTAGTTTAATAAAAAAAGCCATGGATGAGGTGGAAAATAAAAAGAATATGGTAGAGAAAGATTATCACAGACTTTCTTATCACCTTATGGCTCCTTCAGGGCTTATAAATGATCCCAATGGATTTAGTTATTATGACGGAAAGTATCATCTTTTCTATCAATGGAATCCCTTTGAATGCAACCACAGTACGAAATTCTGGGGACATTTTACAAGTAAAGATCTGGTTTCATGGGAAAATCTTCTGCCAGTATTGGCTCCAGAGGACTGGTACGATAAAAATGGATGTTATTCAGGGAGTGCCATTGAAAAAGATGGTCAGCTAATTCTCTTTTATACTGGAAATGTGAAGGATGACTATGGGAACAGAGAGAGCTACCAGTGTCTTGCAATATCTGATAACGGAGAAGATTTTGAGAAATTAGGACCAGTTATTGTAAATCAGCCGGAAGGATACACCAGGCATTTTAGAGATCCTAAGGTGTGGAAAGAGGGAGAAGTATACTATGCAGTCATAGGAGCCCAAAGGGATAATCTCACAGGAGCAGCAGCCTTGTATAGTTCCGGTGACATGAAGAACTGGAATTTTTTAGGGGAGATAAAGACAAATCTCGAAAATTTCGGATATATGTGGGAATGTCCCGATTATTTTAAAATAAAGGGAGAAGGGGTTTTTATTTTTTCTCCTCAGGGAATACCACCAGAAGGAGACCGATATAATAACATATACCAGTCTGGATATGTGCTTGGAAATCTAGATCTTGAAAAGGCAACTCTTAATCATGGTGTATTTCACGAGTTAGACAGGGGATTTGACTTTTATGCACCTCAGACAATGATAGATGAAAAAGGAAGAAGGATAATGGTGGCCTGGGGAGGGCTTCCTGAGGTCACTTACCCAACAGAGGATAAAGGTTGGGTTCACTGCCTCACTATGCCTAGAGAGCTTGAGATAATAGATGGGAAGCTGGTGCAAAGACCTGTAGAAGAGATGAAAAAACTCAGAAGAGATTTCGTCCAGATTGAGGAGCGGATTTCCGGTAAAAAGACTTATCCTGGTATAGAGGGTGACTCCTTTGAAATGATCTGCAGAATGAAAAGTATAGAGGCTGGGGAATTTGGTATAAACTTACGTGTAGGTAAAAATGAGAAAACCACATTGAAATATAATAGGCTTGAAAAAAAAGTCACGCTAGACAGAAGCAATTCTGGAGAGATCTTTGCTGAAGAATACGGGACAACTAGAAAATGCCCTATTGATTCTTCAGAGATCACTTTTCATATATTTATGGACAAATCAATGATAGAAGTTTTCATAAATAATGGTAGAGAGGTTTTTACTGCTAGAATATTTCCAGATGAAAAAAGCCAAGGAATAGAGTTTATTTCAGATAGTGAAGCAGAAATAAGTATAAAAAAATGGAATATATGATGAGGTGAAAAGATGAATCCGAAAATAGTATGTATAGGGGAGCTTTTGATAGATTTTATCTGTAAAGATATAGATAGTGACCTTATTGACGGAGAAAAATTTGAAAAAAAAGCAGGGGGAGCTCCTGCCAATGTATGTGCAGCAGCGGCAAAGCTTGGTCAAAAGGTAGGATTTATAGGGAAGGTAGGATATGATTCCTTTGGAAAGTTCTTGGAGAGGACTCTTATAGAGACAGGAGTCGACACCAGGATGCTTTATTTTGACAGGGAAGAACCTACAACTTTAGCTTTTGTTTCTCTCAGGAAAGACGGAGAAAGAGATTTTATATTCAACAGGGGAGCCGATGAAAATCTTTCTTTTAAAGAACTGGATTTGGATAAACTAGAGGAAGTCAAAATATTTCACTTTGGGTCGGCTACAGCACTTTTAGGTGGAAACCTCAAAAAAACCTATTATGAACTAATGAAATATGCAAAATCTAAAGGGGCCTTTGTTTCATTTGACCCAAATTGGAGAGGAGCACTTTTCGGTGAGAGAAAAGAGGAGTTCAGAGCCGAAAGTATAAAATGTCTTGCTCAGGCTGATTTTACAAAGGTTAGTGACGAAGAGGCCAGAATTATAAGCGGGAAAGAAAATCTTGAAGAGGCAGTTGACGAGATTCATAAATACGGGACAAGGTCTGTTGTGGTAACTTTGGGGAAAGAGGGAACCCTTCTCAGCATAGACGGAGAAAAAGTAGTAGTTGAAAGTATAGGGGTGAAATCAGTAGATTCCACAGGAGCAGGAGATGCTTTTATAGGTGGAGTTCTGTATAAGCTG
This sequence comes from Ilyobacter polytropus DSM 2926, assembly GCF_000165505.1. NCBI lineage: Bacteria > Fusobacteriati > Fusobacteriota > Fusobacteriia > Fusobacteriales > Fusobacteriaceae > Ilyobacter > Ilyobacter polytropus. Next base: position 377,033 of record NC_014633.1, read on the forward strand.
TCAATGGAAGAAAATCCAAATAAAGCTATCTGTGATTTTGAAAAAACAAGGGAAATAGTGAGCTTTGCCAATAAAGTAGGTGCTATAACATGCACTAAATTCGGAGCAATTGCCGCACTTCCGACTTTAGAAGAAGTAGAGGGAATTTAGACAGAGAAAATTTGAGTATTTAATAATAACTGCGGGCAAGTTTTGTAATGAATAAAATTGATGCTAAACCTTTTTCAGATGCTGTCTGGAAAAGGTTTTTTTGTATATTTTATGATTAGGCAGATTGCAGAAAATAAAAAATCCCTTATAAATATTATTTTATAAGGGATTTGGAAATCACTTGGGAATTCTCTTTTGAATTTTAAGTGATATATTTTATTTAAATTTTCTTTTAAATTCAACATATCCATTTTTTCTAAGTTTGCAGGCGGGACATTCTCCGCATCCATTTCCGATTATTCCGTTATAGCATGTAAGTGTCTCATTTTTGATTATATCAAGAACTCCCAGGTCATCTGCCATTTTCCAAGTTTCTGCCTTGTCTAACCACATAAGAGGTGTGTCGATTACAAACTGGTAGTCCATGGCCAGACTGAGAGTTGTGCTTATAGATTTTATGAATATATCCCTGCAGTCAGGATAACCACTAAAGTCACTTTGGGACACTCCAGTTATAACATGATTGATATTTCTCTGTTTGGCGAATATAGAGGCGAAAGTCAGGAAGATCATGTTTCTTCCGTCTACAAATGTATTTGGAAGTCCCCCTTCAGGAGCTTCTTTATCTACCTTTATATCTGTTCTTGTTAGAGCATTTGGAGCCAGCTGACTGAGAAGTCCCATATCGAGTATATGGTGTTCTACATCATATTTTTTACAGATATCTTTAGCACACTGAAGTTCTAGATCATGCTTTTGACCGTAATTAAATGATAGTGCTATAACCTCTTTAAACTTTTTTTTTGCCCAGAATAGCAGGGTAGAGCTGTCCTGACCACCGCTAAAAACCAATACGCATCTGTCTTTATCTATTATATTCTGCATCAATAATTTCCTCCTATGATCTGTAAAGTTCCATAAGTCTTCCATAAAGGGCATCATCTGATTTGAATCTTCCCCTCAGGGTAGTGGTAATAGTCTTAGTTCCAGGTTTTTTTATACCCCTGGTGGTCATGCATCCATGCTCACCTTTTACTATTACAGCCACATCGTGACTTTGAGTTACTTTTTGGATTATTTCTGCTATATCTTTTCCTATTCTCTCTTGAAGCTGAGGTCTTCTTGAAACCATATCTGCTATACGGGCTATTTTACTAAGCCCGATCACCTTTTCCCTAGGTATATATGCCACAGCTACTGTCATATTGTACATAAGTGAAAGATGATGTTCACAGTGGGAAAATATGTCAATATCCTTCATAAGTACCATATCGCTTCCAGGTTCGGTATAAATATCCTCTTCATCAAAAGTAACCCCATACATATCTGCTATATCATCGTTTGTATAGGCGAGACCCAAAAATATCTCTGCATACATATTTGCAACTCTCTTTGGAGTGTCAACTAGACCTGGTCTGTCAGGATCGTCACCTAAGGCTTCTAATATTCCTTTTACATGTTCCTCTATTTTTTTCTTATCTATTTTTTTCATTATACACCTCTTTCTTCTGGACTCCATATGATTTTATGAAGCTGTATCTGCAGCCTCACCTTATTTAACTTATTGGTTTTCATAAATTCTACTATGGTTTCTCCTTCAATTTCCTTATATATTGGGCTGAAGAACACATGACACACTTCTGTCAGGTGATATTTGTCAATTAAATCTTTTGCTTTGGAAAGGTCGTATTCATTTCCAACTACAAATTTTACCGTGTCATGTTCTGTAAGAGTCTCAAAGTTTTTCAAAAGCATTTTTTCTTCCATAAGGCTTGAAGATCCTTTATAATCCATTGTAAATGATAATCTTCTGCCATGATTTTTTCTGAATTTCTGTATAGCTACACTGCCGTTGGTTTCCACCTCTATACACAGCTTTTCATCGGTGAGCAGATAGTCTATGAGCTCTCCCACACCTTCCTGTATAAGGGGCTCTCCCCCAGTCAGGGTTACATTAGTCACCCCGGTACTCTTGATATAATCATAAATCTCTTCTTTGCTCATTGATTTAAAGACTACATCATCTTGGTTGGCCCACATGGTATCACAGTAGCTGCATCTCAAGTTACACCCCGCCAGTCTTATAAATACCGCCAACTCACCGGATTTTTTACCCTCTCCGTTTATACTCACAAAGGTTTCTACGACTTTATAATTCATCCTATCCTCCCTGCCTTTCATAGAGGGCGCAGTTAGTAGGAGTCTCATAGACGTGGATTCTCTTTATTCTATATCCCATATTTTCTAGTTCCTCATAAAACTTACTTGCAAATCTCTCTGCCGTCGGTCTAAAATCCACCTCTATAATATTGAAACCGTCCTCTATTAAGAAGGAAAGGGTCTCTTTTCTCATGGAACCGGACTCTATAATTAAAGAATGGTCATAGTAATCAACCATTTTTTTTATATCTCTTTTGAGATCACCAAAATCTACCACCATGTCTCTTAACTGTCCCTCAGAAAAAAGCTTATCTCCTTCTACTTCTGCCACAACTCTCCATCTGTGGCCGTGGATATTGGCACATTTTCCTTGGTATCCTTTTAGAAAATGAGCACTGTCAAAATGATGCTCTGCTTTCAATATATACATCTGTTCCTCCGTTATTTTTTCATATGATTGTGTGCAAAATAGCAGCATCCTATGGCTCCGTTGAACTGGGGATCATTTACTTCTGTTATTTTATCATAGTCGTTTTTCAGATATTTTTTAATTGCTTTATTTCGGGCCACTCCACCTGTCACCACTAGGTTTCTTCCACGAAACTTTGTAAGAAGAGGCTTTAGCCTCTTGTACATAGAGTAGTTTACTCCGGCACAGAGTCTATCTAATGAGATTCCTTCGGCGATACATCCTATGAGTTCAGACTCTGAAAAAACTGCACAGGTAGAATTTAGTTCCACTGGATTTTCATGATGTTTTGATAACTCTTCTAAGGGAGTCTCTAGAACAGCACACATGTTCTCGAGATATCTCCCGCAAGAGGCTGCACACTTATCATTTAGATCAAGGTCAGTGGATATGCCTTTTTCCACCTTCACTACTTTTACATCCTGTCCCCCTATATCTAGGAGGATGAAGTTTTTTAGCTTACTCTGAAAGGACGCCCCGTAGACATGGGCTTTTATCTCGTTTATAGGGGTAAATGTCTCTAAATCTGTGTTATTACGTCCGTATCCTGTAGACACAGCACGGTCTATCTCTTCTATTCCCAGTTTTTTTAGATCAACTAGGATTTTTCCGTCATAGGAGCAGTAGTCCCGATAAAATGAAACTGTGCTCACTTTGAGCTTTTTCAAGAGTTTCATATCTTCCATGACGGCTATTTTTACCTCTCGGCTTCCTAAATCTATTCCTACAACTTTCAATTTTTTCCTCCGCTAACTTTTCAAATCATGAAGCATGTCCAAGAATGCCTCTAGACGAAGTTTCGTCCTGGCATCAAGGGAATTATGTTTGTCACCCTCTATATTCATCACAGGTATATCAAGTTTTTCCTTTAGAATAATATCCTCTATTGCCCTGTGGCAGAATGCCTGAGTATAATGGACTATCCCGTCTAATTTTCGGAGTTTCACCTGTTCTAAGATATCTTTGAGACGGTACTCTATATCGTATGGATAGGTGTAGTCGTAATATTGTTCAAAGATATTTTCTGCTTCAATAGCCCTAGGAAAAGCAAACTCTCTTTGCACCTCGTTGTATACAAATCTTGCATCAAATTTTTCTACAAAGTGGTGAAGGTCTCCCTGCATAGGAGGCACCCCTAAGTATCCCAGCCTAAGCTTCTTCGGGTTTTTATCTCTTTTTTCTATCTGGTTTATTTTTTCCTTGAGAAACTCACCGTATTTTTCCATGTTTCCGTCAAAATCACTGAGGCAAAGCTGGAAAAGGTGATTTTCAAAACCATCGGCTTTTTCATCTATATAAGTCAGTTTATCAAGTCTTATGGCGTCTTTTCTCAATAAGTTTATCTCTTGTCTCACTTTTTCAACTTTTTCTAGTGAAACTCCGAAATTATCCATAAATTTACTTATCTCTCTTTTTACCGATTCTCTAGTGTGGCAGTGGGGAAATGCAAAGGGGTGTCCCTTTACTCCCTTACTTTTTAGAACTTCTAAGAGAACCTTTGTGTTTGAACAGTCTCCCTCTGTGACCCCTATAATCTCAGTAATATTATTTTCTAGGCACGCCCCGTATATACCCTTTATCCAGGCACACATACTCTTTGGGAATCCGTCCCTTTCAGCTATATCTATATATTTATAATACTCATCAGAAGTTATAAAAAGGTTGTTTAGGTCTACGGGTGTATATCCTGCAGCTATTAAAACTTCTGTGGGTACTGTTGTTGTTATCCCTATCTTCTTCATGTGACTCCTTTCTGTGTAAAATAAAAAAAGGCAGAAAATTCTGCCCTAGACAAACGAAAACTCAGTTCTTGAGATTCCTCAAAAACTTAGCCCTAGTTTTGTTTAGAGACAGGATGGTACAAATAAACTGTCTATTAATATTTATGAATTATTATATCATATTTCATATAAAATATAAAGCCGTAAAAATCATTGGACTAATCAAAAACCTATGACATATAAGTGACATATAAGTGACATAGACTTGCCATAAATCAATAATAAAATTCATTCAACAATAAGTTTTGTGGAGAAATTAAAATAACTGTTTAGAAATTAAATCAGGTCTTTATATTTTCTAGTGACAAAACTTTTAATACAAAAAATTATAAGTTTAAAAAGATGAAAGGAAGAAAATTATGAAAAAAATTCAGGATTACCGATTTTTAGTTCAGCTTTTATGTTTGATTTTAACTGCAGTATCATTTTCTATAAGTTTCAAATTTACATCTTTACTGATTCTGACCCTTACATTTTTTACAGGGGTATTCTACTGTGGCTGGGTCTGTCCCTTTGGATTTATACAGGATTCCTTTGGTTATATAGGAAGCGCCTTTGGAATCAAAAAGAGAAAAATTCCAAAATTTCTTCACAGGATTTTAAAATTTAGCAGATATCTGATTTTAATGCTTTTATTGTTGAACTGGTCAGACTTTATATTCACTGCTCTGCAATTTGACCCGAGGGTAAATTTTCTAAGCTTAGTATCAGGAAACACTGTAATTATAATATCCATTTTAGTTCTGGTGTTTTTTTCCTTGGTTTCGATATTCTTTCAGAGACCCTTTTGTAATTATCTCTGCGTTCAGGGAGCCAAGTACGGTCTGATAAGTCTTTTCAGAGTTTTTACGATAAAAAGAGACGCTGATAAATGCGTAAATTGTAAAAAATGTGAGCAAGTTTGTCCCATGCATATAGATATCACAAATACAGGAAACCTACGAGATCCAAACTGTATAAACTGCTTTCAGTGTATAAACAGCTGTCCTGTAGAAAAAACCCTTAGCTTTGGTAGGGTTAAACTAAGTAGACCGAAAAAGATTCATTTTTCAAAAGTTATCGTCTTACTTACATTAGCTTTATCTCTCTTTCTTTATTACAGCTCGTCTATAAGTCATGCATCGGGTAATAATGGACAGACTATAACAGCGGAAAAAGTCGATGGAATTGCAGATGTAGACATCGCAATAGGGATCAAAGACGGATCATATGAGGGAAGTTCTAAAGGTTATAAGGGAACAGTAAAGGTAGAAGTAACAGTGAAAAACGAAATTATTCAAAATATTGATATTATAAGCCATGAAGATGATGCTGTCTGGTTCAATAGAGCAAAAAATACCGTTCTTGGGGAAATAATAAAAAGTCAAAACACCGATGTAGACACTGTCGCAGGAGCAACTTATTCTTCTGTAGGTATAATAAATGCCGTTTCAAATGCAGTCAAAACCGGTACTCAATAAGACTTTAAATTATTTATATATAAAATCAATAAAATAAATAAAATCAATAATTTAAGAGACCTATTTAATAAAAAAGGAGAGGGTAATTATGAAAAAATCATTAAAAACATTAGTTTTAGTCGTATCACTGGCCACAATTACAGCATGTGCCAATGCTTCAACAGGAATGGGAAATTCTTCAGGGGGAATGAATAATAGACCTCCAAGATTTGAAAAGATTTCAGAGGAGGATTTTTATGCTGGGTTAAATGTTACGAGCAGTGTAAAAGCTAAAATACAGGTTATTTTAGATGATTTCAAAACTTCCTTTGAAAGTAAACTAAAAAGTTCGCAGATGCCGCCAGCCAGAGAAGAGATTGAGCCACTTGTAAAAGCAAGAGATTCAAAAATAAAACCTTTACTTACAGATAGTCAATACGAAACTTATAAGAAAACTGTAGAAGGTTTGTTTGCTCCTGATGAGGATCAAAGACCTCCGAGACAATAAGTTTTCAGTAGTTTTAAGTACAGCTTTAACTGTACTTAGAACTACCAGCCACAAAACTATATTGAGATAAATTAGAGTTTTGAATTTATGAGGATGGAAATCCAAAAAGAGTGTCGGAATTAGTTTTTTATAGTTATTCGTTACAGACTCTTCAGATTATTTCTTTCTCGATAAATTCAAAACTCACTCTGAGATTATAATAGCAAAGTAAAAGCATTTTGGGTTATGAGACTGAAGGTTAAAATATAATAATTTTATTTTTAGGAGGATTAAAATGATCAAAGTGATTAATGATAAGTGTAAAGCTTGTGGTGAATGTATACTGGCATGTCCTTGCGACGTACTTAGAATGGATAAAGAAACTGGTCTAGCTACTGTAAAATACCCTGATGACTGTCAGCTCTGTAATCTATGTGTCTATTACTGTCCCTATGATGCCATGGAATTGACAGCTGAAAAAAATGGAAAGCTTGTTCTCAGCTGGAGTTAATAAAAGAAGGTGGTGCAGGAAGTATGATAATCCATACAAAAGAAGAGTATACTACAGATATATTAGTTATAGGTGGAGGAATTGCAGCCGTTTTCGCAGCAACCAGAGCCAGTAAAAATAAAACCAATGTAATAGTGGTAGATAAGGGCAGTATAGGAAGATCGGGGCAGACACCATTTGCCAGTGCTATGGCTGTTTTTGATGAAGAACTTGGACATAAAAGAGATGAATGGCACAGAATTGTAGAAGAAAATTCTAAAAAACTCAATAACCCTGCATATTTAGATTCATATATGGATTATTCCAAGGAGATATATAAAGATCTGGAAAGCTGGAAAGCAACTGACGTTGGATTTGGGGGAGTATTAAGAAAAAAACTACTAGAGGATAAGAATATAAAAATTATTGAAAGAACCATGATTACAACACTTCTTGAGGAAAATAATGTTGTTACAGGGGCTGTTGGATTTTCTCTTGATAGCGAAAAAGCAATTGTAATAAAGGCTAAATCTGTAATCTTGTGTACAGGTGCCGGTGGATTTAAACCAAATGGCTTTCAAGTGAGTTCCCTGACTTTTGATGGAGATGCCATGGCCTATAAAATAGGAGCAAAAATCTCAGGAAAAGAGTTTGTAGATACACATGACAATGATCCTGATTCCCCTGCATATTGCTGGGGGCAATGGCAAGGAATGTGGAGCATGGGACTTCCAAAATTAACAGAAGGTCCTATGGAAGGCGGAGGTCAGGCCCTTGACTTAACTGGAGCCCTTGCGGCACATAAGGGATTAATACCTGTGGAAATGCCAAGGCCAGATGGACCACCTCTAGGTAAAGGAGATGGAAAACAAGGCCCGCCAAATGGTGAAAGATCAGATAGACCTCAAGGCCCGCCAGGTGGGAAAGAAGATAGAGAAGGTGATCATCCAAAAGGAGGGCACCCAGAGCATCCTATCGGAGGAGCATCAGCAGGACTCAGTGTACATAAGGCTGAAGGTTTATTTCCAAGTGACAATAAGTGTGCAACTTCTATCAAAGGGCTCTATGCAGCTGGAGACTGCCTGTCTTCAATGCTGGTTGGACCTATTTATAATGGAGTAGGTGGATTCTCTGTAATGGGGTCAGCTGTACAGGGAGCCGTTGCAGGAGAAGCTTCTGCAAAATATGTAAAGAATAAAATTATAAAAAATATTAGCGATGAAAAAATAACAAATTCAATTATTGAGATGTTTGAACCTTTAAATTATGAAAAAGGGTATTCTCCAGGATGGGTAGAGCATCTGATACAAGGGGTTTTAACACCTTATTATGTCTTATATATAAAAGAAAAAAATAGATTGGAATCTGCACTTACAATGGTTGAGTTTTACAGAGAGCATTTTGTACCTAGGTTAAAAGCTAAAGACCTTCACGACTTAAGGAAGGCTCATGAAGTAAAAAATATGCTCTTAAATGCAGAGATGAAACTGAGATCATCACTTTTTAGAACTGAAAGCAGAGGGAATCATTATAGAGAGGATTACCCTGAAAGTGATGATAAAAACTGGCTTGCCTGGGTAGTTATTAAGCGGAATAATAAGGGTGAGATGGAACTTGAAAAATTCAACAGAGATGATTATAAAAAAATGATTAAATCATAAAAAAATTGACTTCATAAAAATTCAAAATATAATCGAAGCTTTTTTAAAAACTTATAATTTCATCTTTTTTTATGCCTGAAAGGAGGTAAAATTGACGAATTATTCAAAAGATAGATACAGTACTGATGTATTGGTTATTGGCGGTGGAATAGCAGCTGTGTTTGCTGCTACTAGAGCCACTGAAGCTGGTGCAAAAGTAATTGTAGTTGATAAAGGAAGCATCGGTAGATCAGGTCAAACACCCTTTGCAAGTGGAATGACAATTTTTGATGAAGAGTCAGGTCATGATAGAGCTAACTGGCATCGAATATTAGAAGAAAATTCTAAAAAATTAAATAACCCGGCATATTTAGATATGTACATGGATTATTCTAAAGAGATCTATAGTGATCTAGAAAAATGGGGAGCTACCAATACGGGTTTTGGAAAAGTATTCAGAGATAAGTTACTTGCTAACGGTAATATCAAAGTTATTGAAAGAACAATGATAACAACATTATTAGAAGAAAATGGTCATATTGTTGGGGCTACAGGTTTTAAGCTAGATAGTGAAGAAGCCGTATTGATTAAAGCTAAAACAGTGATTTTGTGTACAGGAGCAGGAGGATTTAAACCAAATGGTTTTCAGGTTGGCTCGCTGACATTTGACGGAGATGCCATGGCTTATAGAATAGGTGCTAAAATTTCCGGGAAAGAGTTTGTAGATACACATGATACAAATAGTGAAACACCTGCATATTGTTGGGGACTACCATTTCAGAGAAAGTGGAGCATGGGACTTCCGAAAGAAACTGACGGACCAGTTGATGGCGGAGGGATGGCACTTGATTTAAGTTCGGCTATAGAGGCGCATAAGGGTTTGATTCCTGTAGAAATGAAAAGACCTGAAGGCCCACCACCTGGTGGAGATAACCCACCTATGGACAAAAGACCTAAAGGGGATAGACCACCAATGGGAAAAAAACCTGAAGGAAGACCTGAAGAAGGAAAAGCACATCTGGAAATGTCAGGAGATATGGTAGGAGGAGCATCAGCAGGGCTTAGTGTGCATAAGGCTGAAGGTTTATTTCCCAGTGACGATAAATGTGCAACAAATATAAAAGGATTGTATGCAGCAGGAGACTGTCTGTCTTCCATGTTAGTTGGACCAATATACAATGGAGTGGTTGGATTTTCAGTGACTGGATCAGCTGTACAGGGCTCAGTTGCAGGGAAGGTAGCGGCGAAATATGCAAAAGGAAAATCTTTTATAAATATTTCAGACTCAAAAATGTCCGCAGCTATCGATGAGATCTTTGAACCCTTAAAAAAAGAAAAAGGGTATTCCCCTGGATGGGTGGAGCATTTGATTCAGGGAATTTTGACTCCTTATTATGTCTTATTTATAAAAGACAAAGACAGGCTAGAGTCAGCACTTACAATGGTTGAATTTTATAAAGATCACTTTTTACCAAATTTAAAGGCAGAAGATCTACATGACTTAAGAAAAGTCAACGAAGTAAAAAATATGCTTTTAAATGCCGAGATGAAATTAAGATCATCACTTTTCAGAACAGAAAGCAGGGGAAATCATTACAGGGAAGATTATCCTGATCAAAATGACAAAGAGTGGCTTGCCTGGGTCGTCATGGAAAAGGGCCCTGACGGAAAAATGAAGCTTGAAAAATTCCCTGTAAAAGATTTTAAAAAATTAATTGCCTAAACTCTAATAAACGAGGTGAAAAAGATGTATGTTAATAGACGAGCATTTATTAAGGGTGCTCTTGGTATAGGTGTAGCAGGTGCCGCCATAGCAGCAGGATTTATAAAGAACAGATCACCTAAAGAGATCTCACAGCTTATGGAAACTGCGCTAGAGCAGGAAACTGATATTTTGGTAATCGGCGGAGGTATCGCAGGGGTTTTTGCAGCTCTGAGAGCCAGCAGAAACGGAGCCAAGGTGATACTTGTAGATAAAGGAAGTGTGGGAAGGTCTGGCCAGACTCCGTTTGCCAATGGTTTTGCTGTATTTGATGAGGCCAACGGAGATGACAGAGCTACATGGCACAAAAATATGGCTACAAATACTGATGGAATACACAGACCGGAATATCTAGATCAGCTAATGGACTACTCTAAAGAGATATATGAAGAGATGGAGTCATGGGGAGCTACAAAGGTTGGTTTCGGTAAGGTTTTCAGAGAGAAATTATACAATGAAGGAATTCAAATAATTGAAAGAACTATGCTGACTACACTTCTTGAAAAAAACGGGAAAGTAGCTGGGGCTGTGGGATTTAAATTAGACAGCGAAGAGGCAGTGGTAGTAAAGGCAAAATCTGTAATTTTATGTACTGGTGCCGGGGCTTTTAAACCCAACGGGTTTCAAGTACGTTCACTGACAAATGACGGTGACGCCATGGCCTATAGAATAGGTGGTAAGATTTCCGGGAAAGAGTTTGTAGATACTCATTTTACTGGCTCTGATAGTCCAGCTTATTGCTGGGGAAACTGGAAAAACCAATGGGAAACTGGGATAATGAAGGTAGAAAATGGCCCTGAAGCAAATGGAATGGGACTAGACCTCAATATGTATCACAGTGCACATGCAGCTAATATCCCAGTTACCATGGGACCTCCTGGAGGAGGGAACGTAGAAAAAAAACCACCAGAAAGCATGGGAACCGGAAAAAAAGAACCTGGAATGGAGGGAGGGAAGCCTCCTGGAATGGGTGACGGTGATCCTATAGGAGGATCTACAGCAGGAATGGGAGTTCACAAAAGTGAGGGACTTTTCCCAACTGATGCCAAATGCGGAACTAATATAGAGGGGCTATTTGCAGCAGGAGACAGTTTATCGTCTATGTTGGTAGGAGGTAAATATGTAGGAGTAATCGGATTTGCCCTTGCAGGTTCTGCAACACAAGGAGCCTTGGCAGGAGAGGTTGGAGCTGAATACATAAAAACATCCAGTATGCCTAAGATCAGCGACACCACTATAAATGCTATAAAAGAAGAGATGTTTGCACCGAGGGAAAGAGAAAAAGGTTATAGTCCAGCCTGGGTGACTCAGATGCTTCAGTTTAACATGATCCCATACTATGTACTTTACATAAAAAAAGAGGACAGGTTAAAGGCAGCATTAAAAAATATAGAGTTTTTCAGAGATCATTTTGCAGATAAGATGATAGCAAGTGATGCTCACGATCTGAGATTGGTTCATGAAACAAAAAATATGATATTGAATGCAGAGATGAAGCTGAAAGCTTCGCTGTTTAGGACTGAGAGCAGAGGAAACCACTATAGGGAAGATTATCCAGAAACAAACGACAAAGACTGGCTTGCCTGGGTTGTAATTGAAAAAGATAAAGGTGGAGAGATGAAACTGTCTAAAGTACCGGTAAATGGATAAATTCAATATTGATTTTTAATTTTAAAGGAGGAAAAGATAATGGGTTCAACAGAATTAATGATTGTTTTGGCTATAGTAGTTCTTGTATTTGGGTCATCAGCGATACCAAAATTAGCTAAATCAGTGGGAGAAGCAAGAAGAGAGTTTAATAAAGCAATTAAAGATGAAGATAAAGAGATAAAGAAAGACGGAGAAGTATAAACAATGGAAGCAAACGCAGCATCAGACAAGTATATGCATATATTTGAACATCTTAAGGAATTGAGGAAAAAGCTTATTATTTCAGTGATCAGTTTTGCAATATTTGTTGTGGTGGCCTTTGCTATTCACAATCAGATTGTAGATTTGTTTATTAAATTCTACTCCTCTATACCTAGCGGCGGAGAGAATAAGCTCTTTGTGAACTCCATAGTTGAAGGGATGACAACGAAAATTAAAATATCCCTCATCACCGGCCTTATTCTCTCCATGCCCTTGCATCTTTATAACATTGTGGCATTTATTTTTCCCGCCTTAAATAAAAAGGAGAAGATGTGTCTCGCGGCGGCACTAGTCTGCAGTTTTGTACTGGTAATAGTGAGCATATATCTCTCATATTTTAAGATACTTCCAATTTCAATTAAATTTTTGACAGATAGTGACTTTATACCTCAAGATGTGGGACTTCTATTGAATTACAATACCAATTTATTTTATGCCTTGTATTTTGTATTTTGGTCTATTATTGGGTTTCAAAGTCCTATAGTATTTGTGTTGTTAATGGCCTTTAATATCGTAAAGAGAAAGACGGCTCTCGCAGCTAGCAGGTATATTATTGTATTTATATTTATAATTTCGGCAGTAGTTACACCGCCAGATGTGGTGAGCCAGGTAGGATTGGCTCTTCCCCTTGTGATACTATACTTTTTGGCCATTCTAGTGGCAAAAATATTTAAGTTTGGAGAGTAGATATGTTTGGATTGGGATTTACAGAGATTATTATTATTTTAGTGGTTATTTTGGTAGTTGTAAAACCAGAAGATCTGCCTAAATTTTTCAAAAAAATAGGGCAACTCTACCGTGAACTAAAAAAAACATGCAGTGATGTCAATAAGATGAAGGATGAATTCGTAAAACTAGCCGATGCAGAAGAGGCTAAAGAGGATAAAAAAATAAATGAGTCTGCAGAATTGTCTAGTAGAGAATAAAAAAAACTTATTCATTGAAATAAATTAAAATAAACTACTGAATTTATTTAAAGTTCCGTTACTTTTCCTTGATGAAAAGTAACCAAAAATCAAGGCCTGTGAAAAATAAGCTAAATAACCTTGAAAATCCAAGAAAAACTCGAAACTCGCTACGCTCAGACAGTCGATTTTTTCTAAGGATTTCGCTGCGGTTATTCTTAACGCTGATTTTGTCAATGGCCGAAGAGTTTAAAAGATTTAGAATATTGGAAATCTAAATGTGCTAATGCGCATTCTTTTAATTTGGGCTGATATTATTTTTTATGTCTTTTGAATTTTCAAGTCGCAGGGCTTATACAGGAAAGAACTTGCACTCAGCCGTTCTACAGAATAAGTTCCGCAGGGAACCGAGGACTGTAGCTTACAAAGGCGATAAAAGAAATATCTACTCCTTAGACATTTGAAAATTCTTGAACTTTTGGTTACTTTTCTTTCAAGAGAAAAGTAACGAATTCCGATAAATTCAATACTTTAATTTAAAATGAAAAAGAGACTTTAAAAATGTTGACTTGGAAAAAGTCTGATAATCATATAGATATAAAAATTAAAAGGTGATTTCTGTATTTTACAGGAGTCATCTTTTAAATTTAGTAAAAAATACTTTTCTTTTTTGATAAAATCAGAGATACTCTAATAAGGGTAGTTTAACAATGATTCTGAAGTAAAAATACAGATTGATTTTATTATAAATAAAAGGGGTGTTGCAGCTATGAGAAAAATACTTTTTAAAAGTTTCATACCGTTTTTGATCGGAATACTTATATTTTCTTTTTTGATACTGCTGAACCAGCTTAATCAGCTGGCCTTATCCTCTACTTCACTGCTTGGAAGTTACGGCTATGTCATAAGCTGGGGACTTTTTACTGCTCTCGGGATATACACCTTCTATCCTGTAGTGAGGATGCTCACAATGCCAAAGGTTATAAAAAGACCTGACGGAACCTCAAGTCCTGAGGAAAAAAGAGAATTTTATTTTTCCCACAAGGACAGGATAGTACGGGAGTATTCTAGAAAAAACTCACATCTCAAGGATATAATATCCCAAGAAAACATCGAGGAGCTTAAGGAGGCTAACAGTATACAGACTATAAGGACTGCTCTCGGAGGTATAGAGGCTAGCATGGATAAAGAGGTGGACTCTCTGGCAAAGAGTTATGCCACTGCTATATTCACTGCCACTGCCCTTTCGCAGAATGGAAGCTTAGATGCTATATTTGTACTAAAGCTTCAGCTAGAAATGATATGGAAAATATCTAGAGTATATAATCAGAAACCAAAATTTAAAGAGTTGTTTTACCTCTATACAGGTGTATTCTCAAGTGCCCTAGCCTCTGCAGGGATATCTGAGATACCGGTAGAAGAGATAGCCAACACCTTCATAAACAGTAGCTTAAAGGGAATGCCTATCATATCTAGGATAGGAAGTAAGATAATTGACGGTGTCTTTGAGGGGACATGCAACGCCCTTTTGTGTCTGAGAGTCGGCTATATAGCCAAAGGGTACAGCAAGATATCAGAGGATCTAGATGAAAAATCCATAAGGAAAAGTAGCAGGATGAAGGCACTCAGAACAATAAAAGAGATAAACTATAAAGAAACCATAATTAATCTGGTAAAGAGGGATAAAAATGATGCTTAATTTGAAAAAGGGAGTAAAAAAGATACTTTTTCTAGACCGAGGGGAAAAAGAAGAAAAAACAGAAAAAATTGTCAAAAGTGATATAAATAGGTATGATCAGGATATAGAGGAACTAAGAATAGAGATAGAGGCCATAAATAAAGAGGTGGAAAAAATAAAGAAGATTTCCAAGAGGTATAGGGGGATTTTCATCCTCTTGATTCTCGGAAACCTTCTTATGGGTTTATATATTCTGTTCAAAATAGGACTTTAAGCATGAGCTTTAGTAGAGAATGAATTTGTCCAGATTGTCAGAAGTCTATAAATTGTTTATTTATTTTCGTGCTGATATGCCCCTGCTCCGTAGTGTAGTTCATAAGAGTGAGAGTAGATTTCTATGATATTTCCAAAGGGATCTTCCATATAGACCATTCTGTATGGTTTTTCTCCTGGGTAATATTCTCTTACCGGCATTCTTTGTTTTCCACCAGCCTCTACAATCTTCGCTGCTAAACCTTCTACATCGGGATCCTTTACAGAAAAGTGGAATACACCTGTTTCAAATGGCTTAAACTCTGCTTGTGGTTTCTTATTGTTAGGAAATTCAAACAGTTCAATTCCTATACCGTCTACAGTAGAAAGATGAGCTATTTTAAATGTCTTCCATCCAGTTCCGAATACGTCGATACACATTTGTCCTATGGCGGTATCCTTTTCTTCTGCAACTACAGTTGGATTCATGATAATATACCATCCCATTACGTCATTATAGAATTTTACTGCCTGCTCTAAGTCTGGTACTGTAATTCCTATGTGTGAAAATGCTCTTGGGTATCTCATAAATAAAAACCTCCTGAATAAATTTATTTTTTCTATAATGAAAGTCTAGCAGAATAAGCTAATGTAGGGAAGTAGGCACAATTTTATCATCAAGTTACCTAAAGGTTTCCTTTGTTGGAAAATAAAGGATAGGAGGATGCAAAAAAATTATAAAATTGATGAAGGAGAAATTTTTATGTATAGATGGAATGGAAAAGATTATAGATGTCCTATAGAGGTGACAATGGATATATTGGGAGGGAAGTGGAGATCCCTTATATTCTGGCATCTGGGACAGAAAAAACTTAGATTTGGTGAGCTTCAAAAGATAGTTCCCGGGATAAGTAAGAAAGTTCTGACTGAACACCTTAAGAACTTGGAAAAGGGAGGTTTTATTGAAAGAGAGGTATTTCCAGAAGTTCCTCCAAGAGTTGAATACTCTATCACAAGCAAGGGTAAAAAACTTTTGGAGGTATTAAATGTAATGGAAAAATGGGGTCGAGATTTTCTGGAAGCAGAAGGAGAAAAAATATAATGTCAAAAAGTACCTTGTGTATAGGGGGACTTAAATCAGAAAAATAAATTATTTTATAAATGTTCTTAGAGTTTAAACTCTAAGAGCATTTTTTATATGCTCAATAAGTAGGTATATAAATTTATTTTTGGTAAATTATTATATGGGCTTGCTTTTTAACAGGACTTTATTTTAAGTGTAAGAAAGGAGGATCTAGTTATGACAAAAAGAAAGTTGTATCTTTTTATATTTTTTCTAATCTATTTAACTATGCTGTCTTCATTTTCCTATGGAGACATATACATAAGACAAAAGAAACACGTAGACGGAGTGACTATTATGGGAAGAACCCAGCCGAGCAGGGATTTTATTGTACAGACATGGCTCACACCAGATAAAGTTTCAATTGAGGATGCCAAAAGCAAGACAGTTATAGAATTTGATAAAAATATAATCACCATAGCAGATCATAATGAAAAAACAATTATGAGAATGCCTATGAATTTTTCAGAAATAACCGATCAAAAAAGTAGCGATATGTCCAAAGAAGATTCTGAAGAATTTAAAAAATTTATGGACACAATGATGAAAATAAATGTGAGTGTGACAAAAACAAACGAAAAGAAAAAGATAGGCAGATGGAACTGTGCAAAATACATTCAGGTAATGAATACTGGAATGGGTGAATTTAAATCTGTGATATGGGCAACTGAGGATATTGACGTAGACAGGGAGCTTTATACGAAATATATTTCCGCTATAAAGGGAACAATGCCAGGAATGAATGAAAACATGAAGGAAATTATCAAAGAAACTAGTAAAATAAAGGGAATGGAAGTGTATTCAGAGCAGACTACTGAAATGATGGGTCAGACTATGAGATCTTCTACAGAACTTTTAGAGTACAAAAAAGGAAGGGCTCCAGCCTCAGCTTTTGATATGCCAACAGGCTATAAAAATGTGGAATTTTAACTAATTTTTCAGAGAAAACAAAAATATTTAAGTTTATTTAAATATTTAGAAGGGCAAAATTAATTTTTTTGCCCTTCTTTATTTTATGTTCTATTTAGAAAAATTTTATTTTTTAGGTCTTCTGAAAACCATATTTCCAACTCTTTCAGGAAGTGAGCTAGATCCAGGGCCTCTTTCAATGACAGAGTCTTCAGAAATATGATAATGATCTGCTATGAGTTCTCTTACACGGCTTGAGCAGAATTGTCCCTGGCATACTCCCATACCAGCTCGTGTACGTCTTTTCACGCCGTCTAGTGAGTCGACCTTGATCCCTCTGTCCAAAGAATCTCTGATGGTTTTTTCTGATACCTGTTCACATCTGCAGACCATCCTATCAGGGTCTCCTATGGGAAGGTTAATGAGAGGCATGGCTTCTTTCATAGGAATCATAGCATCCTTTGGTTTTTTCTTAATAATAGCCTTTCTATAGGGATCAAAATTTTCCTTAGGGAACATTTCTAAACCGGATCTTTTTAATATATCAGATACATATACTGCTATCTCAGGAGATGAAGTAAGACCTGGAGACTCAATTCCCGCTACATTGACAAAGCCTTTTAAGGTAGTTTCTTCTACAATAAAGTCTTTTAAGGAACTTGAAGCCCTTATTCCTGAGAAGGACCTGATTATTTTTTTTGTGTCAAAATCTGGAACTGATTTTCTGGCCTCATCTATAATGTGCTCTAGAGCCTCTATAGAGGTCGTGGTATCCTCTTTATCCATTATATCTTGAGCATCCGGTCCTATCATGAGATTGTCGTGATATGTTGAAGTTACCAGTATTCCCTTACCTTTTTTAGTAGGGCACTGGAATATCACTTTATTTATCATAGTCCCTGTTCCTTTTTCAAAGACCAGATACTCTCCTTTTCTGGGGTTTATCTGGAATCCCCCTATACCTGCCATCTGTGAGACCTTATCAGAATATACTCCGGCACAGTTGATTACATATTTTGCTTCAAATCTTTTTTTATTTGTTATGACAGAAAAGCTGTCATTCTCTTTTTGAACGGATTTAACCTCGTTGTTTAAAAATAGTTCTGCCCCGTTATGTATTGCATTTTCTATAAGAGCGATACAAAATTCAAAGGGTGAAGCTATACCTGCACTGGGGCAGTAAAGGGCGTATAAGGCATCTTTGCTCACATTTGGCTCGATACTTTGTATCTTATCTGCATCTATAATTGAAAGGTCATTTACCCCGTTTTTTTCCCCGTTAGATTTTATCTCTTCTAGCTTTTCTAGTTCTTCTTCACTAAATGCAAGGACAAGAGAACCGCATCTTGAAAAACCAAAGTTTAGTTCCTTTTCTAGTTGATCGAACCTTTGATTTCCCTTTCTGCTAAAGTAACCCTTTTTTTTCTTGTGATCAGCATCGTAACCTCCGTGGATTATCCCGGAATTTGCCTTGGTGGAACCGGTACTTACATCTTCGGTTTTTTCTATTACAGCAATACTTAGATTATATCTTGAAAGTTCTCGGGCAATGGCACAGCCTATGACTCCTGCCCCTATAATTGCAACATCATACATTTAAACTCCTCCTTTGTAATCATGACACTAAATATATTAGTACAAAAAAATAAAAGTGGCTATAGTAAATGAAAATATAATTAAAATATTTCCACTTAATATAGCCTTTAGTTCAATTTTTTTGTTTTTTTAAATATTCCAGAGATTAGGAAAATAGACTTCAATGACATAGATATTAAAGAAATACAGTCCTGTTGCTACAAGGGATAGAAAAAAAAGAAGAGACATAGCTTGAGAGCGAAATATTAAAAGTGCCAATACCAAAATAATCAATACAATACCAAGCATAGTAACCACCCCTGACTGAATTTCAAATGATTCTACAATTGAAATAATCTAAAAACCTTACTTAAAGTTATACTTAAAATTCAATTGATTCCTTTATATTTTTTATTTTTTTTTACTCAATTATTTTTATTTTGATCTGATTTCTATTTGAAAGAAATCTAGATAAATTACTGAATTTGCAAGGATATTAAAGTCAAAAGATTTTGTCACGAATGAAAATCTTATAAAAGACAAAAAAATTAACACGAATAAGGATAAAACCTTTTGGCCACAGAGGGCACAGAGAAAAAGAATGAGTCTCACAGAGTTAAAACCAAATTGTATACGCTTTCTTTTGCGAGAGGTTTTTATACCTTTTCCCGTACTATCGATAAAATCAGAATTAAGAATAGTCAAAAATTAAGGAATGACTTTGCATATTTTTTTTATTTAGGTTCATATCAGTTTTGTTTTTTGAATTTTCAAGTTGCAGGGCTTATACAGGAAAAAACCTGCACTCAGCCGTCCTACAGAATAAGTTCCGCAGGGAACCGAGGACTGTAGCTCACAAAGGCGATAAAAGAAATATCTACTTCCTAGACATTTGAAAATTCTTGAACTTTTGGTTATGCCCTGACCGAAGGGAGGAAACACTCTTGGGGTGCTTTTCTTTCAAGAGAAAAGTAACGAATCCCGAGAAATTCAATATTTTAACTAAAAATAAAAACAGCTGCCCGAGGGCAGCCGACTTTATTTTTAGTTTGTTCCTGTAATTTCTATTTCTACTCTTCTGTTTTGCTCTCTTCCAGATGCAGTTGAGTTTGAAGCAATAGGGAATTGATAGTCGAATCCTTGAGAAGATATTCTAGAAGAAAGAACACCTCTAGAAGAAAGATATCTTCCTACACTATTAGCTCTTTCTTGCGATAGTCTTTGGTTTGTAGCTAGGGAACCTGTATTGTCAGTGTGTCCTGAAACAAAAATAGTAGTATCTTTATATTCTACAAGAATTGTTGCAACAGAATCTAACACGTCGTAGAATCCGCTGTTGATATCAGAACTTCCTGTCCTAAATGTAAGGTTTCCCGGCATTACAAGTTCTAAAGTGTTGTCTGCAGTTCTTCTTAGGCTAACTCCTGTTCTCTCGAGTTCCTGTCTGAGTGCAGCTTCTTGTCTGTCAAAATAATAACCAAGTCCAGCTCCAAGTGCAGTACCTGCAGCAGCACCTGTAAGAGTTCCCTCAGTATCTTTACCTATAACCTGACCAGCTACAGCACCGACTACAGCTCCTCCTGCAGCATATTTACTGGTTTTATTAAATTGTCCTTCTCTTGTATATGGGTTTGTACTCTGACAAGCTGACAGCGCAGTTATAATAAGTGCTGCAGCTAATAATTTTTTAGTCATAATTTCTACACCTCCGTTATTTTTGAAAAAATATTAAGTAATTCTTACTTTACGCCTTTATTTGACTATCTTTATACTAGTTTGGTTTAAAATTATCTGTTATTTTTTTCTGGAAATAATCTTTCTTTAAGTGGTTTTATAAGTGCAGGTAAAATTATAAAAGTTGCTATGGAAGAAACCATTAAAATGGCAGAGATTAAAATACCTACAGTTTTATACGGAACAAGTGGAGCAAGTAAAAGGGGTAAAAATGCAATAGATATAATTATAGAATTTTTAACAACAGCCCTTGCAGGTTTTTCGTGCATCTTATCTAAGGTAGTTTTCCAATTTTTCTCTTCTGAGTATATCTCACGGGCCCTCTCGATAAAATGTATGGCAAAATCCACTGATAGCCCCAATGTAAGGGATGAGAGAACTGCAACAGGCATATCATAACTTTTCCCAACTAAGCCTATCATTCCATAGGAGAATAAAACAGTTACACTTAAGGGAATCATACTTAAAATTCCCCACAATGGTGATTTGAAAAGAAAGGCCATCATGAGAAAGACCACTATAAAAGATCCCATAAGGGAATTTAACATTCCACGAACCATTTCATTTTGCCAGATAACATTGACATAAGTCAGGCCGGCCCAGTTATGTTTTATTTTTATAGGAGAATTATTATTTTTCATCCAGGCCTCTATACTCTCGCTCACCTCCTGCATACTTTTATTGTCACCGTTTTTAAGCTGTACCCAGATATTTCCCTTTTCATAGTCTGGTGTCACAAAATGCCAGAGCATCTGAGGTGTATGGCTGTTCTGAAATGATAAGAGTGACTGAGCCACACCAGCATTTGTGCCAGGGATTCTAAAATTCTCTTCTTGTCCTCCAAGGAGTTCCTGGTATACTTTTTTTACAATCTGTATTATGCTGTTGCTTTTACCCACATTGGGATTGGAATCTAGCTCCTGAGATAGTTGGTCTATATATTCTAGCATTTTTGGATTTTTAAATGTCTGGCTTTCAGACTGATATTCTCCCAAGATGTCATAGACATCCTCTAAAGCAAAAGAGTCGTTTTCATCTATAGTCGGTTCTATCTGATCTTTTACCTTGGAGTAATATTCCTGGACATAATAGTTTTCAGACTCTGCCATTATTTTATAGGTTGAGTCTGCAGTCTGATTCAAATAATCGTATGTTTCTTTTCCTAGTTCCCCTCTATACTCGTCAAATAAAAGTTGAGTTTTTTTTAAGGCATTTTTTATATCCTCATTTTCATAATCCCTTTCTAAAACCAAATAGGCCATGTATGTACCGGCAAAGTGTTCGTTTAATACTTTGTCTGCCTTTCTGATCTCATGACTTTTTTCAAACCATATAACAGGATTGTCATTTATGATTATCTTGCTGATTCCATAAACAGAGATAAGCACAAGGATACAAGTTGCCGTAATTATTTTTTTGTAATGAGTAAAAGTAAACTCACTGTTCTTTTGCAAAAGTTTCTCTATGAGGCTGCCTTTTGAATCATCATTTTTACCAAAATTTGTGAGGGACTCCTCCTTGATAAATAAGATTATATAGGAGGGGATAAAGGTAACTGTGAGAATCCATGCCATGGCTATACCAAAGGACACAAACAACCCAAAAATCCTAACTGGAGGTATAGGGGTCAGGGCAAGAGAAGCGAACCCTACACAGGTTGTAAGAGAGGTATAGAGCATAGGAACAAATAATTCATCCATGGTATCTCGTAGAGCTTTTTCTTTATTTAAGGACTCTGGATAAAGATCATGAAATACACTTAGAATATGCACAGAATCAACTACAGCTATTGGCATCAGAAATATTGGTATCATAGAACTCATAATGTGTACCTTGTATCCCATTCCAATTAGAAGTCCCATTGTCATAAGAACACTCATGATAGAAATAATCATAGGTGAAAGTATGAGACTGTTTTTTTTGAAAAAAACTTTTAAAAGAATAAAAATTATAACCATAGCTAAAGGTGCTGAAATTTCCATCTGTTTAAACATCTGAACACCAAAGGTATCTTCAGCCACTGGGAGACCGCTTATATAGTAGGAATCTCCATTACTGAATTTTGAAATTATATTTTTTATCATGACAGAGTATTCATAACTCATATCCTTGGATTTTATAGGGATATACAGAGCTAGTGCCTTTCCGTCTTCTGAAACCATTGTGCCCTTTAACACCGGGTTTGACATTATGTTGTCTTTAATTTTAAGAGAATCCTCTATAGTCTTGGGAGGCTCTTTCATAAGCCATTCAAAAATGACCTCACCTACTCCTCCCTGGCTTATATTGTCTTGGGTTGATGGTGAGATTATATCTTCCTTTATAACTCCGTCCCATGTCTTAATATTCTGCGTAAGAGTATCTATGTCCTGCAAAGTTTTTGGATTAAAGACTCCTTCGTCTCTATTTTCATTTACAACTCCTACCACGATGATATCATTTAAAAGAAACTCGTTTTTGGCATAATTATGAAATTTTCTCACAAAGGCTTCTTCAGAAAGCATGTTCTCTGGGTCTGTGTCGACCTCTATCCTTGGAATAAAAAAAGCAAGGGAAAGGGTAACGAGTATAAAAATTGATATTATAAATTTTGGATATTTTATAGATATATCAGTAATATATTTTTTTATTTTCATATTTATTCCCCCGATTGTCAGAATGAATATCTTATTCTAAAATAGATATTAGTGTTGTCTTTTAGCTGTGCAAAGTCTGTGTAATAATATTTCCCGTAAAATATATTCATACCCAGAGATGTACTTAAACCGTCAGACCACTTGTATGAAATATCAGGATTTATATATCCGTCTTCATCTGTAGGGGAGTAAAATGTAAAAAGTTCATATTTAAGCTTTTGCTGCATCATTAGTTTGCTCAGTCTGAGGGCAAACATACTTCTGTTTTTATGTCTTGCATACTGACTAAAACTTTCTGGAAGTGATTCCCGGTAGTTGTCATAGTCCAACATATGTTCTAGGTAATACTGAACTCCCACAGTAAAGTCTCTTCCCATTTCTCTTTTATAACCAACTAGAAACTTAAGATATGAATTTGTAATATATGGATCGTCACCATCTCTGTCATCTCTAGAATCTTCATAGCCTATCTCACTGTTGGCTATTCCGTCTAAGGCAGAACCGATCCAGCTGGCTCCAAAAACATTGGTTTTAGAATAATAATATTCACCATCCTCTGAAGGATTTGGGTCTAGATAAAATCCTCTGTATCCATATAAGGCTATTTCATTACCCTCTATATTTTTCTTTATTCTCACGGCAAGCTGTGTATTATCTAGTGAGGTGGAGGGTTCATCAGCATTAAAATAATCCTCACCTGTATAAACAAAATCCCCAGAAGATTGATCAAAAAAAGTAAGCCTTTCACCGTTTACAACCTTATTTGGGGTAAAAATAGGGATGATCACAAGATCAACTATATACTTTTGAGGAAAGAAAGATATTTTCACTGCATCTGAAGGTACTTTTAGATATTCCATATCCCTTCCAGAATAAAAAGATTCATAGTCCTTTGGGAAACGGTCATTTATAAATATAAGGTCTCCTGTTCCCCAGGTTAAAACCTGACGTCCTGCTTTTATCTCATAAAAATAAGATGGGTAATAGGAGATATAACCCTCTCTCAGATAAAGTTTCCACTCTTCTAAAACCTCGTCCCGGTAAAAATCTATTTTGAATCTACTCTCAGAAGTGTCGGTGAGTAAAGTATCTGCCTGAAGCTGTAATCTGATCTCACCTAGGTTAAAGTCTTCCTGCTGATATTCCTTAGAGGCCACAGGTTTGCCTTCAGCACTCTCTAAAAACCCGCTGAACTCAGTATCCTCAAGGGAAGCATAGGATATCCCCTGGAAGGTTAGAAAAAATATAAAAAAATATTTTAATTTCATAATTTACCCTCCCTTAAAAAACTTTATCTGAGCCATTTTCGAGGAGGACGCCTGAGGTACCTCTCAGTGAAAATATTTTCCTCCATCCCTAGGTTGTACACTGTATCGCTAAACTTGTTTACGGTGTAGGTACCCTTTTCAATTTCGTCGGCTTTCATAATAGTTATTGTAGGGAAACCATCTATGACTTCTATTTTTTCAGCAGTTATTCTCCTATAAATATTTCCAGTTGAGTTATAGTACTCTGCCTTTATAGGTAGATAATTTTTTTTATCTATATAAGTTACATAGTATGCAAAATCTTCAAGAGTTTTAGGTGTATTTTTTATTATATAATAAGAACTATCCTCACCTGTCAGCTCATGTACATCCTCTTCTATAGAACGTCCCGATATATCCTCATAGGTAAAATCAGACCCCACAAAACTGCTTCTCTTGTCATTAGATGCTATTCTTTTTACAAGATCAAGTGCTGGGAGATAAAGCCATCGGTCGTCATCTTTTTTTGTGTTTTTGTGAACCATAAAGACCATATTTTTTACATCTGAAGGCTCTTTGAAATAGGCGTAATACATCTGTTCTTTTCCGTCTGTGATATCCTTTCGAAGCATGATAATACGTCTTTTTCTTATTCGTTTATTTTTGTCCACTATCTCCATATCTACTGTGGACCTACCGTCATCACCTGCATAATAAGCGGCATTATAGGCTTTTTTTACTATTTCATCTACGTTGGCAGAAAAAGTCACTGATCCCAATAAAATCAAGATGAGTATAAGATAGATTTTTTTCATCGAAATACCTCCCTTTTGAAAATAAAAAACATTTATATCAGTAAAGTATATACTGCCCTTTATACAATAATCCTATGAGCTTTATTATTTTCTTTATTTAGATTTTTATATAAAAAAACACCTGGAAAAGTAACAAACTCCAGGTATTTTTGTAAAGTATAAACGTTTGAATTTTTTTGTTGATGTCTGGTCTTTGATATTGTAATTATTTATTCTTCAGAGAATTTTTTAAGAAGAAATTCAAATTTGGAGAGTCTGTTTTTAAGAACTTCACTCTGAGTGGAATCAGAGGTTTCCATGCATATCTCCAACTCCTTTTTAACTGCTCTTATTGCATAATTAAGAGCTAATTCCACATCTTTTTTGTATTCATTATAATCAATTTTCATAAAAACACCTCCTTTATAATACTCTATAATATTTTTACAAAAATCCTTCTGGAATCTAATTCTTTTGTTATTTTATGAAGATCTCAAATAGCTATAAATCAAAAACAGAGCCCCTATAAAGGCTCTGTTGATTTTTTATATCTTTGTAATTTGTTTTTTTAATCTAGATTTTTCTACGTTATAGAGACAGAAATCAAAATCGTCTTTCTTATTGTCATTTTGAATTAACGATTTTATTTTTTTTAGGTCTGAAACATCAAATTTTATTGATAGACCGCAGTTGGCAGTGACTTCTTTGGGAACAGGAATTATTCTTACCTTGATATTATTTTCAAGGATAAGTTTTTCAAGTTTCATTATCTGGTGTGTTGAGTCGGCAGCTATAAGACAGAAAGTTTCAGATCTCATTATGGTCTTATGACCTTTGTAGCATCTGTCTGTCTCTCAATAATTGTATACATATTTGATATTTCACCTATGGCAAGTTTATCCTCTATACCATAGTAATTGAGACAGGTTCCACACGTGAGTATCTCTGTACCTCTTTCCTTAAGAGTTTTCAGGTCCTCTACTGATTCTGATCCCTCTACTGTTATTTTTGCACCAGAGTTATAAAAAAGTATAGTACTTGGAACTTTCTCCATCTCTGTGAGGGTGTATATAAATCCCTTCATAAGGATTTTTCCTAGCTCTTCGCTGCCTTCACCCATCTTGTCAGACGCTATTACAATCACGGTTTTTTCATCTTTGTTTTCTGTTTCTTCCTGTGATTTTACAACTTTATTTACCTTCACATGATAGATTCCATTTTCTTCTGTTGTTTCAAATGATAGCCCCATTTCTCTGGCCATTTTTTCAAGATTTTCCTTTGAAATCTCACTATCGATAAGAGTTTCCACAATTCCTTCTTCTATCTCTTTCAATGCCTTTTTTGTCATTATTATGGGCATAGGGCATAATTTACCTGTTGCATCAACGATTTTATTCATAAAAAACTCCTTTAAATCAAAATTGTGTATATTTTTATTCAACGATAATTGTGTGCTTTTGCTTTGCTGTAACTCTTCCTACTATAGATGATTTTATTTTTAGTTTGCTCAATCTATCCATTATCTCTTCAGAATACTCACTTTTCACTGAAAATAAAAGCCCTCCTGAAGTTTGTGGGTCAAATAAAATCTCTTGAAGCCAGAAAGGCACGTCGTTGAATACAACTCTGTTCCCCAGGTGGTTTCTGTTTTTTTGTCCCCCGCTGGTTATATAAAACTCCTTGGCATAGGCTTTTGCCTCTTCCATGTAAGGAATAAGTTCTTTTTCAAGTATAAAACTTTTTTCAGAACCCCCTGCCATCTCAAAGGCGTGTCCTAGAAATCCGAAGCCAGTTACATCTGTACAGGCATTTATAGGGTATTCCCTTATGATATCCATAGAGTATTTATTGAGAGTTGTCATATTTTCAAGAAGTTTTTCCACAGCCTCATCAGAAGCCTCTCCTACACTGTAGGCAGTGGCTATTATCCCAGCCCCCAAAGGTTTTGTGAGGATGAGAGTGTCTCCTTCTTCGGCACCATAATTTTTTAAAATTTTATCTGGGTGAATAATCCCAGTGACTGAAAGACCGTATTTTATTTTTTCATCGTGAATAGTATGTCCTCCGCTAAGAACGGCACCAGCTTCTGCAACTTTTTCTGCTCCTCCTCTTAAGATTTCTCCAAGATAAGAGATATCCATTTTTTCCGGGAAGCATACAATATTCATTGCAGTTTTAGGTTCTCCTCCCATGGCGTAGACGTCACTTAAGGCGTTGGCAGCAGCTACCTGTCCAAATATATAAGGGTCGTTTATCATAGGTGCAAAAAAATCAAGTGTCTGTATCATAGCTAAATCATCGGTTAGTTTGTATACCGATGCATCGTCTGATTTTTCGTATCCAACTATGAGATTTTTATCTTCTAAAGTTGGGAGTGTGGAAAGTAAATCTGAAAGAACGGCAGGTCCCATTTTACAGGCACAGCCTCCAACAGAACATTCATTTGATGGAAATTTCATTTTTATCGCCTCTTTAATATTATTGTTTAAATTCTAGGAATATAATAACACTTTATCTGATAAAACTCAACAAGGTCAACACAAGCAAAATGTTTTCATAAAAAAAGGACAGGAACTTTCCTGCCCTATAAGTGTTATTATTCGTAGAGTCCATAAATCACATCTGTAGATTCACGGTTTTTGATAAATCCTCCAACTTTCATAGCTGTTTTTGCATCACCCAAAAGAATTGCCCCTACTATTTTTTCGTCACGGACAAAGAATTTTCTGTAGATTCCTTCTTTATTATATTTATAAATATGTGCTCCCATAGGTTCTATATTTCCACCTGAGAAGAATGAAATACCAGAAACTTTAAGTCTTGTCTCAGAACTTATAGGGTTGTACTTGGATTTTTCTCCGGCCATATTACTACCGGCTACATCCCCCTGTTCTTTTGCAGGTATCCAGAGTCCATAGAGAGTTCCCTGAAATTCTATAGAATCTCCCGCTGCATAGATATCTTTTATGCTTGTTTCCATATATTCATTTACAACAATTCCTCTGTTTATTTCTACTCCTGCACTTTCTGCTAATTCTAGTCTAGGAGTTATACCTGCAGATAAAACAAGACTCTTGACTTGAAATACTTCTCCGTCTCCGAACTTGATACCTTTTACACAATCCTCGCCTAATATCTCTTCAACATTTTTTCCAAGAATGAAATTTATCCCTTTTTCTTCTAGGATTTTTTGAAGTATACGAGATCCCTCTTCATCTAGTTGTCTAGGAAGAAGACGAGGTGCTGTCTCTATAACGGTAACTTTTTTACCTAAATTGAGCAGTGAAAATGCTGTCTCTATACCTAAAAGGCCTCCTCCTAAAACGGCAACCTCTTTGCAGATTTCTACATGATTTGCTATTTCATCACTGTCATTTACTCCCCGGAATTTCAAAACACCTTTTTTTTCTTTGATTCCCTTTATATTAGGGTATCTAGGCCTTGCTCCTGTAGCTAAAAGAAGTTTATTATACTCTACAGAGCTTCCGTCTTCAAAGGTAACTTTTTTATTTTTTGAGTCAATATCTGTCACTTCCATGTCGAGTTTCACATCGATATCTTTGTCTAGATAAAACCCCTCACCGTATCCGACAAGTTTTTCAAACTCTGTCTTGTCGGCTAAGTATTCGATAAGCCTTATTCTGTAGTAAAAAGGTTTTGGTGACTTTGTCACCACAGTTATTTTTCCTTCGCTGTCTTTATTTCTAAGAGACACTGCTGCAGAGATACCTGCAATCCCGTTTCCGATTATTAAATATTCTGATCTTTCTTTCAAATATATCACCTTGCCTTTATTTTGTTTTATTCTTAAAAACTCTAAAAAAAGTATGAGATTATCCTTAATTTAGTATACATCATTTCTTATCCTTAAAAAAGAGGGTTTTTAAGTAAAAATAAGAAAAACTATAATAATTTAATTTTATTAAATTTATAAAAGCTGTAATTGGCTCAAGTTTATATATGAAAAAAGAGATTAGTATTGAATTTATCAGAATAAATCATTATTTCCATAGGAGGAGAAATATGTTTGATTTTAAAAGTTGTCTTAACATAGGGAAAGATGAGTATAAAAATATGATGGAGCCTCTTATTATTAAGCTGGGAGAGCTTCAGAGATCTGCTAGGGCAAAAAAAATACCCGTTCTTATTATTTTAGAAGGTTTAGATGCCTCTGGAAAAGGAGCTGTAATGAATGAACTTTTGATAGCCTTAGATCCTAGAGGATATAAGGTTTATTCAAATAATAAAGATTCAGAAGAGGAACTCTTAAGACCTTTCTTTTGGAAGTTTTGGAAGAATCTTCCTGGTGAAGGAGAGATAGCTATTTTTGACAGGAGCTGGTATTTTTCTGTGATTAAAAACATAAAAGATATAGATAAGAAAGAATACAAAAGAAGATGTAAAGAGATAATGGATACCGAAGAAATTCTGCAAAATGGGAAAACAATGATAATAAAGTTTTTTCTCTTTATATCAAAGGATGAGCAGAAGAAAAGGTTCAAAAAGTTGGAAAAGAATCCATCCACTTCATGGAGGGTGACCAAAGAAGATTGGGAAAGTAATAAAAACTATGATGAAATTTTAGAAGAATATAGGGAACTTCTTAAAAATACACAAAGTGAAACAGACAGATGGAATATAATTTGCTCTGAGGATATTGAAAGTGCCAAGGTTCAGATATTTCAAAATACTGCGGAGTTTTTGGAAAAAAGTATAAATCAATATGAAAAAGACAGTTTGGAAATGATCCCTTTAAAGGAAAAGAGTTTTTCTTTAGATAGTATAAATTTGATGGAGTCAGTGAACAGAAGAGATTATAAGAAAAAATTGAGAAAATACAAAGGAAAGCTCATGGAGCTAGAGCACGAAATATACGAAAAAAGAATTCCGGTGGTGTTAGCATATGAGGGCTGGGATGCAGCTGGAAAAGGAGGAAATATAAAGAGAACTGTAGACAGGCTAGATCCCAGGGGCTATGATGTTATCCCTGTAGCTGCTCCAAATGATATTGAAAAAAAACATCATTATCTATGGAGATTCTGGAAAGATTTTCCCAAGGGAGGTCACATTACAATATTTGACAGGACGTGGTATGGAAGAGTTCTCGTAGAGAGAGTAGAGGGCTTTTGTAAAGAAAAAGACTGGCACAGGGCCTATCAGGAAATAAATTCTATGGAGTCCCAGTGGGTAGATGACGGCGCTGTTATACTAAAATTCTGGCTGCATATAAGTAAGGATGAGCAGATGAGACGTTTTAGAGAACGAGAGAAAATATCATATAAAAGTTGGAAGATAACAGATGAAGACTGGAGAAATAGGGAAAAGTGGGACCTCTATAAGGAGGCAGTAGAAGATATGATAACTATGACATCTACAGAAGACGTAAAGTGGCA
This sequence comes from Ilyobacter polytropus DSM 2926, assembly GCF_000165505.1. NCBI lineage: Bacteria > Fusobacteriati > Fusobacteriota > Fusobacteriia > Fusobacteriales > Fusobacteriaceae > Ilyobacter > Ilyobacter polytropus. The sequence continues at coordinate 407,568 of NC_014633.1, forward strand.
TGTCATTCCAGGGAACTCAAAGCGTTATGCCAGGCTAAAAGTGATGGAAATAATTATCGAAGAGCTTGAAAAGGCAGTGAGAAAAAAATAAAAATACTCTATTTTTTTCTAAGGATTTAAGCAGAAATAATGTCAAACTTATAATTTTTAACAAAGAAAAACAGAATATATTTTGCAAGGAATATTCTTGAGAGAATAAAAACTTCGGGGATTAATTTCTTGATTTACTTTATAAACTCTACTATACTCTATTTAAGAGTAAAATATCACAAACTGCTTTCTGATCAAAAAAAGTTACGGGCTCAATTATACTCGGTTTAGGGGGGAAATAGATTTATGAAAAAAATAGGGATTATAGATATAGGTTCAAACTCTATAAGGCTTGTTATTTTTAATGTTTCTCCTGCCAAAAATTTCTCTGTAATAGAAGATGTGAAGGAGAGTGTACGGCTAGGAGAGGGAGTAAACAATACAGGAAAATTGAAGTTAAAAAAAATAAATTTGGCATATCATACTCTGAAGATATTTAAGGGAATATGCGACCAGAATGAAACCGACGAAATTATAGCATTTGCAACTGCTGCAGTGAGAAATGCTACAAACTCTAACCGCCTGATAGCTAAGGTGGAAAAAGAACTCAAGATGAAGATAAATATTTTCTCAGGAGAAGAAGAAGCTTATTATTCTCTTCTTGGAGCGACAAATACATTAGATGTAGCAGAGGGACTTCTCATAGATATGGGAGGGGCTAGTACAGAGCTAGTGTGGTTTAAAAATCGACGAGTTTATAAGTGGGTAAGTCTTAACTTCGGGTCTGTTACCCTGGCTCAACTGGCCAAAGTAAAAGAAAGACTCACTGATTATGCAGAAAAGAAACTTAAAAATCATGTAATAAGCGAATATGAAAAAGTCCCATGGCTCAAGGAGGTTGGAGATTTACCTCTTATAGGGGTTGGAGGAACCATAAGAAATATGGCAAAGGTTCATTCTGTAATGTGTGAATATCCACTGAATATTCTTCATAACTACAGTCTTAAAGACGGAGATGTGAGCGAGATATTTGAATATGTAAAGAGAAAAACTTACTTGCATAAACTGGAGATTCCAGGACTTTCAAAATCTAGAGCCGATATATTCACAGGTGCTTTGTGTGCTGTAGTGGAACTTCTGAAGTTTACAGAATTGGAAATGGTCATAATAAGTGGTTCGGGTATTAGAGAGGGAGTTTTGTATCAGAAGCTCAATGAGTATGGAAAACATGTGGAAAATGTCTTTGAAAGCTCTCTTTTAGATGTGGTAGAACATTTTGATCTTTCAAAAGAAAAAGGAGAGAGAATTTATAAAATATTCATGAAAATTTTTGAAGCTATGAAGCCTCTTCACGGAATACCGGAAATAGAGGAGAAGGTCATAAAGACAGCTTCATATCTCGGAAGAGTGGGAGTCAATATAAATTATTACGACGGTCCTCTTCATTCTTTTTATATGATAATAAATTCGGGACTAAAGGGCATAAAACACAGGAAGCTATTGATGGCTGCTCTTATAGTTTCTCAGCAGGATAAGTTTAATGATATGGCAAAGGATTACGGCAGCATACTGGGGAAGAAGGATATAAGGGTTATGGAGAAGCTTTCAGTTATGCTGAGGATTTCAAAGATTTTCAACAGGGTTTTTCTCTTAGATAGTGAGAGGCTGAGTATAGAGGTGGATGATGAAAGTGTTACTTTTCATATAGAAAATGAGGACCTCCTCGATGTTCAGATCAGCAGAGTGCTTATGTCAGGAAAAAGATTCAGAGAGGCTTTCGGGAAACAGCTTATAGTTACAAAGAAAAATACCCATTAATATAAAAAGGACAACTGTAAACTTTTTACAATTGTCCTTTTTCTTTTTAACCTAAATATTTCAGGTTGAAGTAGAGATCAAAGGGCCACATCAACTGCAGTTGTAACTGCTTTTACAGGGACCATCAGTACCGAGCAGGCTGTAAATAGAAGCATTGTCAAAGTTAAAATTATAATTTTCATAATAAACCTCCAGTCATTTTTTTATAATGATGGTATTATACTTTTATTGAAAATGATCTGTCAATTTTTAGTCATTTTGTTTTGTATTCTCTGTTTCAGCATTTGACTTTGAAAAGGTTTCTATCTCGTCTTTTATTATCTCACGAAGTTCACTAACCTTTAATTCTTTTACCAGCTTTTTTTCAAACTTACTGGATTTTTTTGTTTTTTCAGAATTACTTTCAGGATTTTCTATAAAAGCTCCTAATCTCTCAACAGGAAGACAGAGATTTTTTTTGTCTGCAGCAAGATGACCACATTTTTTACATATAAATCTCCCGTCACCAATCAACTCAATATATTTTTCAAGTTCTTTGCCCTTTAGATTATTGCAGCATTTGCACATCTTAGTCATAGCGTACCACCTCTTCTAATAATTTACCCAATTTAATTTGATTTCCTTGATGTTATGGGGAAAATTTAATGATCAAATTAAAGTTTTTTAGAGAATTTTTATACCTGTCCATAAAGAAAGAGAATCAACTGTGGAAAACAGGATATAAACTATTGAATCAGAACGCATATGTTTAGGAAACTAGGGTAAAATAAAAGTAAATTGACAAATCAGAAAATTAAGTGTAATATATTCTTTAATTATATTATATATAGAAAAAAGCAAACCTTTGGAAACAAAGGGACGCAAAGCTATAGGGCCTGTAAGATGGTAGCCAGTTGCCGAAAGTGTATTACACTTTTGTATTCCTGTGCTCAATTTTAATTATGCCCTTCTAAGTGAAGGGTATTTTTTTTTATAAATTTGTAAAAAGGATTTTATATAATGCACATTAAGTCAAAGAAAGCTTTTATAATAGTCATAAATTATGTATTTTGGGGACTTGTATGGATACTAGTTTTAGACAATTTGATCTATACAACTGTTGAAAACTCTCATACATCCTATATTCTATCTACCCAAAAAAGGATATCCAGAGGGGTTGAAGGAAAATGAAATCCCACTATTGTCCCAAATAATAGCTGTGGCGGATTCCTAGCATGACATCAGATCGACCTTACAAAAGAGCCATATCTATAGAAGAGGGTGTAGAAGAATTAATAAGAAACAAGGGGACACAATTTCCACCTAAAATTGTAGATATATTGATTGATAATAAAATATATCTCACTGAGGCAACTTATAAATAATAAAAAAATATGATAAAAAATTTAAACTAGTATAAAAATTTATATAAATATTTATACCACGGAGGGAAGGCTAGAATGCAAAGAGAGTATTTTCAGGAAATTTTTAATAATGTTTTATCTGCAATGATATTAATCAACAACAAAGGTGAGATTACCTATATTAACAGGGAGTTCAGCAGACTTTTTGGATATAGTCCCGACGAGTCTATAGGAAAACCATTGTCAGACTTAATTTCTCCACAGGGGAATGAAAAAGAGATAACAGAAAATATTGAGAGAGTCAAAAAGGGTGAACAGGTTTTAAAAGAGGTGGTTCGTCAGGGTAAAAATGGTGAGCTCATTGAGCTGGTAGTAATAGGGTCACCTATAATCATTAAAGATAAGCATGTGGCATCTAGCATTGTATTTAGTGATATGACCGAACGCAAAGAAAATCAGATAAAGCTTGAAAAAGCAAACAAAGAATTAAAGGAAGCCACCTCTAAATTAATTCATACGGAGAGAATAAGTGCTCTAGGGGAACTTACTTCAAGTATAGCTCACGAACTCAATCAGCCTTTGAATAATATGAAAATTGTCTGCCAGGATATATTGAGAGATGTGGCAAAGGACAGGCTAGAGGTAGAGACGATTCCTGAGAGTATAGAGGACATGGAAGAGCAGATCAATAAAATGGCGAGAATAATAGATCATATGAGAATTTTTACAAGACGTCTCGACAGCAATATGAATATGGAAAAAATTAATATAAATGACCCTATAAAAAATATGTTTCTTCTTATTGGTGAGCAGCTAAAGACAAAAAATATAGATACAGTAAAAAATCTCAATGAAGAACTGCCTAGAGTGTGGGGAAGCTCCATCGGTTTAGAGCAGATATTTACAAATATTCTCATAAATGCACGACATGCCTTAGAAGAGAAAGAATGTAAAAATAAAAAAATAGAGATTGAGAGTTTTATAAATGGAGAAAATGAGGTCTCAGTATCTATAAAAAATAACGGCGGACTGATCCCTTTAGATATAAAAGAGAGAATATTTGAGCCCTTTTTTACCACAAAAGAACCGGGCAAAGGAACAGGTCTGGGTTTAAGTATTTCAAAGAAAATAATCGAAGAACACAGCGGAAGAATCGAAATAGAAGATGAAGGGCAATGGACAAAATTTATCATAACATTGCCTGCCTTAACTGGAAACGAGGTGAAATAAGTGAATATAAAAGTATTGTTGGTGGAAGATGACAAAATGGCAAGAAAAAGACTAAAAAGAGTAATAGAAAAAGAGGGCTATGAGGTTATAGCGGCTCAAGACGGCCTAGAAGGGCTAGAACTCTTTAAAAGTGAGAGACCAGATGTAGTTATCACAGATGTGAAAATGCCTAAAATTGATGGCATTGAAGTTATGCACAGAATAAAGGAGATGTCTAAAACTACCGAAGTAATACTTATCACTGGCCATGGAGATATCGATATGGCTATAGTAGCTCTGAGAGACGGGGCACTTGATTATATAAAAAAACCAATTGATATAGACCAGCTTATTGTAAGCTTGGGACGAGCCAAAGAAAAAATACAGGATAGAAAGAAAATAACCATAAGAAATAGCATCCTCATCCTAGAAGATGATGAAAAAACAAGAGAGAAATTGGGGAAGATATATATAAAAGAGGGTTACAAGGTATTTACCGCTCCTGACGGAGAAAGAGGGCTTAAAATTTTCTCTGAAAATAAGATAGATATACTTTTGACAGACTTAAGAATGCCTATAATGAACGGTCTGCAATTCATTTCAGAGGTGAAAAAGATAAGCAGTGATTGTGAATTCATTGTACTCTCAGGATTTGGAGATGAGGCTGATGCTGTTGAAGCTATGAGGAATGGTGCCATTAATTTTATATCCAAACCAATCGACCTAGAACAGTTACTACTGTCTACTCAAAAGGCAATAGACAAACTAGAGCTGCAAAGATCTTATTATTATAAAACCAGAGAATTAGAGCTTACCAAGCAGATAATGAAAAGAATTTCAAGTGAGCGAGGTTATGACATTGAATTTTCTGAAAACAGCGAGCAAGATCAAAGTGGTCTTGTACTGAATCTTATAGATATTATGAACATTTCTTATGTACTGTTTGATGAAAAACTTGATGTTGGATTTGCAAACCAATATTTTCAAAAACAGAATGATTTTTTACCAGAAAAAATAGATAAAGAGTTTTTTGAGAAGTTGGGAATTAGAGAGATAGATATGGAAAGGTTTAGAGAAGACATAGATTTTATGTTTAAAAATAAAAGATCAAAGATGATCAAACTGGATTCTGAAGATTCTACTAAAATAATAATAATCAAAATAGTATTAATAGTAGAAGGGGAAAGAGAAGAAAGAGGTCTCGTGTTTATAGGGGGAAGAAATTAAAATGTCTAGAACAATACTTATCGTTGATGACGATCCTACTATATGCAGTGAACTTCAGAAAGAGCTGAAGAGAAACTTTTTTCCTACGTTTATAGCTGGAAATTCAAAGGACGCACTAGAAATACTGAGTAAAAATAAAATCGATATTATACTTTTAGATATATTTATGCCAGATATTGATGGACTTGATATGCTAAAGAAAGTAAAATCAAAATGGCCCTCTGTGGAAGTAATAATAATCACAGGATACAGTTCCCAGGATAAAGCTATAAAGGCTCTCAGAAGAGGCGCCATAGATTATCTGGAAAAGCCCATAAATTATGAGGAACTCAATACCTCTATAGGCCGGGCAATGGAAAAAATAACTGAAAATGCCGACCTTACCTACAGGCACACAATCCTGCTAGTAGATGATGATAAAAATGCCACCAAAAGATTGTCTAGAATATTAACCAAAGAGGGATATGAAGTCTTTACAGCAAACAACGGGAAAGAGGGCCTAGAGATAATAAATAATAACAAAATAGATATTCTGATAGCAGATATAGAGATGCCAGTTATGGGTGGTATAGAGCTACTAGAAAGGGTCAAAAAGTTCCAGAAGGATATCGAGGTCATTATGATGACCGGTTTTGGAGATGAAAGTCTAGCTATAGACGCCCTTAGAAAGGGAGCGATAAATTATCTGCGTAAACCCATCGACCTAGACGAAGTGCTAATAGCAATAGAACAGGCAGTTGAACGAATAATTCTCTACAGGAATCAACTCTATCGTGACAGGGAACTCAAGATAAACTCCCAGATAGTTTCAAAGATAAACGAAGAATTAGAAAGAAGAATAGAGAAAAGAACTTTAGAGATAAATCAAGTTCAAAGTCAGCTTTTTCAAACTTCAAAACTGGCTACTCTAGGAGAGATGGCAGCAGGATTGGCCCATGAGCTGAACCAACCTTTGGCAGGGATGTCTCTATGCACTACCAATATGAAAAAATTAAAGCAAAGGGATCTTTTGAGTGATACTGAAATAGATGAAACAATTGAGAATATAGAGGGGCTCATAAAAAGGATGTCCAAGGTTATAGTTCATATCAGAACCTTTGCCAGACAGGATCTCCAGAAGTTTAAGCCAACTAATGTAAATGAAAGTGCTGAAAATGCGCTGAACCTCATGGAAGAACAGCTAAGATTGAATGATATTGAACTTATACGGAATTTTGACCTTAACATCCCACAAATAATTGGAGAACCTTATCAGATAGAACAGATCGTAATAAATGCCCTGTCTAATGCTAAGGATGCTTTGGCTCAAAAAGAGATTTCTGATCACAATAAACTTCATGTATGGAGAAAAAAAATAGAAATGAAAACTTCATTGGTGAATCAATGGGCGTGTATTGATATAATTGATAATGGTATAGGGATGTCTAAGGCAGTAAAAGAGAAGATATTCGAACCTTTTTATACTACCAAAGAAGTGGGTAAAGCAACTGGGCTAGGTCTTTCCATAAGTTATGGGATAATAGAAAGTCATAAGGGACGAATAGATGTTTCCAGTGAGGAAGGAAAGGGAACAACTCTGTCCATTAAGTTGCCTATAAGTACGGAAGGGGAAGATAATGAAGAATAAAATTCTTGTAATCGATGACGAAAAAATGATCAGAGAAGGTCTGAAAAAACTTCTTATGCTAGATGATTACGAGGTTCTTTTAGGCGAGGACGGAATTCACGGTCTTGAGGTCATTGAAAAAGAACATGAAAATATCCAGGTAGTAATATTAGATATAAAAATGCCGAGAATGGACGGAATGGAAGTCTTGCAAATAATAAAAAAGAACTATCCTGAGATAGAAGTAATAATAAGCACTGGCCACGGGGCAATAGAGACAGCAGTTCAGGCCTTGAGGTTTGGAGCTTTTGACTATACAAATAAACCTATAGAGTATGATGAACTGGTCTTGATAATTATGAGAGCTCTCGATAAGCAAAGAGTTGTGAGAGAAAAACAGGCAGCTGAAGATGCTCTAAGATTAAGTGAGGAAAAATACAGGACAGTAGTCGAGCAGGCAAATGACGGGATAGCCATTATAAAAGATGGGGTATTTGAGTATGTAAGTCCTCCCTTGGGAAAGATATTGAATTACACTGTTTCTGAGCTAGAAGGAAACTCTGTTATGAATAATATATCTTCAGATAGTGATTATGAGTTTAGGAATTACATGGACAGCGGCTTTACAGGGAAGTCGGAAATAGTATTCTTGAATAGAGATAAGGAAAAAATATATATAGAATTGAGCTCAGGGACTATCGAGTATAGGGGTAAAGAGGCTTATTTAGTAATTTTTAGAGATATAACAGAGCGAAAACTCTCAGAAGAAAAAATAAGATATTTAAGCTTTCATGATAGTCTGACAGGATTATATAACAGGGGTTATTTTGAAGAGGAGATGAAAAGACTCGACACAAAGAGACAGCTTCCAATAAGTATTATTGTCGGTGATGTAAATGGACTAAAACTCTCTAATGACGCTTTTGGTCACTATATCGGAGATGAACTGCTAAAGGCAGCAGCAGAGTGTATAAAAAAATCATGTCGCAAAGAAGATATCATCTCTAGATGGGGTGGAGATGAGTTTGTAATTTTACTTCCCACAGTTACAGAAACTAATGTCCAAAAAGTATGTGACAGAATAATGAATGAGTGTGAAAAATATGATGAGCTGCCTTTTAAGATAAGTATCTCACTTGGTGAAGCTACAAAGAATGATGAATCTCAGGATCTCAGGGAGATTTTAAAAACTGCAGAAGACAAAATGTATAAAAATAAATTGATGTCAGGTAAAAGCATGAGGAACTCTATAATAACTTCTCTAAAGACTACTTTATATGAAAATAGTTTTGAAACAGATGAGCACAGTGGAAGAATGATTAAACTGTGTAAAAAATTTGGAAAAGTTTTGGAATTGTCAAATTCTAAGATTGAAGAGCTGGTTGCCATCGCAACATTACATGATATAGGAAAGGTTGCCATACCTAAAGAGATACTTTCAAAACCTGGCAAGTTAACTTTAGAAGAGATGGAACAAGTAAAAAAACATTCTGAAATAGGATACAGAATAGCAAAATCATGCCCAGAAATATCCCATCTGGCAGAAGGAATATTAGGACACCATGAGAGATGGGATGGAGAAGGATATCCCAATAAACTTAAGGGTGAAAAAATTCCATATGAATCTAGAATAATTTCTATATTAGATTCATATGACGTAATGATCAGTGACCGCCCCTATAAAAGAAAAATGAATCAAAAAGAGGCGGAAAAAGAATTGAAACGTTGTGCAGGTACACAATTTGATCCTTGCCTAGTTGAAAAATTTTTAGAGCTATTAGAAGAGCAATCTCTGCTTGTAAGTTAAAAGAGGGTTCCATGTGGAACCCTTTTTTAACTTAATATAGTTATTCACCATCAGGATGATTATTATAGATTTCGTTGAATTTATGGTGTATTTTAGAAAAAGCGGAGAGTATATCAGGGTCAAAATGTTCAGGAGAAGTTCTTCCATCTCCTTCTAAAATTATTCTGACAGCTTCTTCGTGGGTAAATGCTTTTTTATATGGTCTTTTACTGACAAGGGCATCATAGACATCTGAGATGGCCATTATTCTGGCTGATAAAGGGATATCTTCTCCAGAAAGTCCTTCTGGATATCCTGATCCGTCCCATTTTTCGTGGTGAGAATAAGCAATCTCCTTGGCAAAAGACAGAAATGATTTATTCCCAATGAATTTTTCAGATTTTTCGATGGTCTCTCTGCCATAAATTGTATGTTTTTTCATTATTTCGAATTCCTCTTTTGTGAGGCCGCTAGGTTTTAAAAGAATGCTGTCTGATATACCTACTTTTCCAATATCATGTAAAGGAGCTGATTTAAACATCAACTCAATATTCTTTTGGGTGAGCACCTTAGAAAATTTTGGATTGTCTTTAAGATATTCAGCCAGTGTTTCAACGTAGTGCTGGGTCCTGAAAATATGACTTCCTGTTTCATTATCCCTGGTTTCGGCCAGGTAAGCCAGACTTCTAATTGTGATATCCTGGGTAAGTTTTAACTCCATATCTCGCTTATTTACTTTAATTTCAAGATTTTCATTATGACCTTTTAATTTATCATGAAGTAATTTTAACTCTTCATCTCTTGTTTTTATTTTTTTGGTCATGTTATTGAATTCCTTGATTAAAGGGTAAAATTCCCTTCCTTTAGATTCATCTACGTGATAGGAATAGTCTCCTTCTGAAACTGCCTGAGCCGCCTTATAGAGTTTTGAGGCGGGAATGAAAAGGCTAAAGGTCACTATCCCAATAATACAAAGCAAAAGCAGTATTACTATTATAAATTCTGTTTTAAGAAAAGAATTATTTAAATTCATTAAAAGTCCTTTTATAGAACCAATATCGGATTTTATATAAATAACTCCTGTGATATCGTTATTATTTATTATGCTATACCTACTTCCATTAACTGGAATGGCCATGACCAAAGTGTCGCTAGAAAAATCAGATTTTATATATTTAAGCTTTCTGCCACTGAAAAGATTATCTAAATTTTCAGTATGCAAACCGTCAGATTCATTAAAAATTATGTTTGAAGCGATAATATTTTTATTCTTATCATAGATTGTAATTTCCTTAATAAAACCACTAGCCCCTATACTTTCCGTCATACGCTGAAGATCATAGAAGTCATTGTTTTGCATCAAAATTGAACTTGATAAATTTACACTGTCCAGTATAGCAGAGATTTCTTTCTCTGTATTCGTTTGAATATAATCATAGAATAAATTTTGGTACAGAAAAGATGCTAAGATAGATACAGCAGTCATTGTGATAGCTATCCCTAAGATGATTTTTAGACAAAACTTTATAAAATTTTTCCTTATTATATTCATTTTATTCACCTGTTATTATTTTTTTGAAAATCTAAAGTTGAATTCAATCTGTAATATTATTGATTATTTCTTCAGAATAAATATCTATGGCATTTACTGGATCTTGCAAGAGGTTGTTTTTAAGTAAAAATTCATTTAGTTCATTTATATGGGTTTTTAATACTCCAGCAGAAAACATTGTTTTATTTTCATTAGGAGTAAAAAAATAAAAGCTATTATAAAAAGCCTGAAACTCTTTTACAGACATATTTTCTTTAGAGGCCATTAATTTATAGGCTTCATCTGGATTATTTATGACATATTCCTGTGCCTTATACCATGCATTTATGAGGACTTTATAATCTTCAGGTCTTTTTTCTAAAGTCTTAGTTTTAGCTATAATAGCATCGTTGTATCCATCGATATCTTCTGTAGTTATTGCCACCCTTCCATTTCCATTTTTAGCAGCCTGATTCATAAAGGGGTCATAGGTGAAGCATGCATCCACCTCGCCAGCTACAAAGAGCTTCATCGCTTTTTCAGATGTGGTGGAGATAATCTTTACATCTTTATCCGAAATCCCTATTTTTTCCAAGGCTTTGTACAACAAAAAATGTTCATCGGTAGCTACCTCTACAGCTATTTCTTTACCCTTTAGTTCTTTTAAATCGTTAATATAATTTTTTACTACGAGGCCGTCTGCTCCGTCTATACGGCTGGTAGTGAGTATTATTTTTCCATTCTCGCCTTTATTATGATTTCGCATTGTGTTCAAATAAGTAGAATGTGTCAAGTCTGTTTTTCCAGCATAAAGAGAAGCTATGGAGTCTGACCAGGTTGAAAATCTTATAATCTCAACAGGGATGTCTTCAAAGTATCCTTGTTCTTGTGCTATATACCATAGTTCACAGGGGGGCCAGCCATTAATGGAAATCCTTATGGGTTCTTTGTAAGCTTTACATCCGGTAAATAGAACTATTAAAAAGCAAAATAATAAGACAGTTTTCTTCATAGCTAAAAATCTCCTCAAAAATAAAATAAGTATGGAAAGAAATCCATACTTTAAAAAAGGGACAAAGAATTTTTCCTCGGGAACTGGCTGCCATTTTAAAGGCCCTATAGTTTTGCGTCCCATTGTTTCCAATGGTTTGCCGATATTTTTTTTAATATATTTCAAATAATTATAGCATATAATGATGAAAAAAACCATGTTAGACACAGTATTTTTGCTATCATTTTGGTTTTTTTTATCAAATTTTGTCTAACGTAAAACAAAGCCCATATCGGGTCTCTGTGCCGTAGAAAAGAATTGGTTTTACATCATTCCTGGCATTCCCATTTGTGGCATAGCTGGGTTATGGTTTCAGCAACAATTACTTTTGTGGTTAATATAAAACCGAAATAGAATCGGCATTCTGAATAGCTAATCTAATAAATGTTGCTGCGCTGAACTATGGCTTCAGAAAGGATTTTTATTTTTATACTAGCCGACTATTAGAATTAATTGGACAGATAATTTCAGTTAATGTACAATTATTCATATAGAGTGACACTTAATAATTTAATGCCAGATTTGAAATAAGTCAGATTTTCGGAGGGAATTATGAAAGGAATTATACTTGCTGGTGGGACAGGAACAAGATTGTATCCAGTAACTAAATCCATATCAAAACAGATAATACCTGTTTATGATAAGCCTATGATATATTATCCAGTATCGGTACTTATGCTAGCTGGCATAAGGGAGATACTTGTCATCTCAACGATGAGAGACATTTCTGTATTTAAAGAGTTGTTAGGTGATGGTTCTAACTACGGCCTTAAAATATCCTACGCTGTTCAGCAAGAACCCAATGGCCTGGCAGAAGCCTTTATAATAGGAGAAGAGTTTATAGGAAATAAACCTTGTGCCCTTGTTCTAGGAGACAATATATTTTATGGGCATGGTCTCACAGGTATGTTGAAAGAGGCTGCATCTATAAAAAATGGAGCCACTATTTTTGGTTATTATGTAAATAATCCTGAATCTTTCGGCGTTGTAGAATTTGATCAAATGGGAAGGGCAGTTTCATTAGAAGAAAAACCTAAAAACCCCAAATCAAATTATGTAGTTCCAGGACTTTATTTTTACGACAATACAGTTGTGGAAAAAGCCAAAAGAATAAAACCCTCTAAAAGAAATGAGTTAGAAATAACAGAGTTAAACAAAATGTATCTCAAAGAAGGAAAGCTAAAAGTATCAAATCTAGGAAGAGGTATGGCCTGGCTTGATACAGGAACTCATGATGCCTTGCTAGATGCAGCTAACTTTGTAAAAACAATACAAGCCAGACAGGGAGTTATGATCGCCTGTCTAGAAGAGATTGCCTACAATAACGGCTGGATTACCAAAGAACAATTGGGAAATCAGATCAAGCCCCTTATGAAGTCCCATTACGGTGAGTATCTTCTAAAACTTATAAATAAGGATAGATTAGAAACGAGGATAAATAATGACAAAATTTAAAATAACAGAAACGAAAATAAAAGATTTGATAATTATAGACCCAGTTGTATTAAGTGACCAGAGAGGTTTTTTCATGGAGACATACAACAAGAGATATTTTGAAAAACTAGGTTTTAACTTAGAATTTGTTCAAGATAATCACTCAAAATCAAAAAAAGGAGTTTTGAGAGGACTTCATTTTCAGAAAGAGCATTCTCAGGGAAAGTTAATAAGGGTAACAAGAGGAAGCATATGGGATGTGGCAGTTGATTTGAGGAAAAAAAGTCCGACTTTTGGTGTATGGCATGGTTTAATTCTAAGCCAGGAAAACAAAAAGCTTTTTTATATACCAGAAGGCTTTGCCCATGGTTTTTTAACCTTGGATGATGATACAGAGATACAGTATAAATGCACTGATTTTTATTATCCTGAGTTTGATTCAGGTATAAACTGGGATGACCCTGATATCGGCATAAAATGGCCCTTTAAAGAATTTGGATTAGAGGAAGAAAATCTGATTTTGTCAGAAAGAGACATGGATCAGCCTAGTTTTAAGGAGTATTTAGGAGGAGCAAAATGATTCTTTTAACAGGAGGAAAAGGTCAACTGGGCAGTGAGTTCCAGAAACTCTTTAAAAAACTCGGCGTAGAGTATATTGCCCCGGGACACAGGGAAATGGATATTACAGATATAAATGCTGTGAAAAACTTTCTCGATGGGAAAAATATAGATTTTGTAATAAACTGTGCCGCCTATAATGATGTTGATAGGGCTGAAATGGAACCGGAAAATTGTTTCGCAGTAAACTGCCTGGCACCTGAAAACTTAGCCTTAGAATCTAAAAAAATAGGAGCTGTTTTTGTGACCTATTCAAGTGATTTTGTATTTGACGGAGAAAAAAAGAAACCGTATACAGAATCTGATATTGTTAACCCGATGAGTGTTTATTCCAAATCAAAGGCAGAAGGAGAAAAACGTGTTTTTACTGCCTGTGACAAGATCTTTGTCATAAGAACCTCTTGGGTATTTGGTACGGGAAACAATAATTTCGTCAAAAATGTAATAAACTGGTCACAACAAAGAGGAAAAATAGAGCTGGTAGAAGATCAGGTATCTTCACCGACCTATGCAAAAGATTTAGCAGAATACTCTTGGAAACTTATAAATTCAGATAAATATGGACTTTATCATTTGTCTAATACCGGTACAGCCAGTAAGTATGAAGAGGGGAAGTATATATTGGAAAAAATTGGATGGAAGGGTGAATTATTAAAAGTAAAGACTTCAAAATTCAATCTTCCTGCCAAAAGACCCAGGTATTCAAAGCTTTCTAACCAAAAAGCAGAAAAAATTACAGGAAAGAAAATGCCTCAATGGAAAAATTCCATAGATAGATTTTTTGAAGAGATAAAGGAAGGGGATCTGTGAAAACTTATTTAATTACAGGGGGAGCCGGATTTATAGGGGCTAACTTTTTAAAATATATGCTTAAAAAATATGAAAAAATAAATATAATAATCTTGGATAAGCTCACTTATGCAGGAAACCTTGAGAATATAAAAGATAATTTAGAAGATCCTAGGGTGAGCTTTATAAAAGGAGATATATGCGACAGTGATATGGTAGGAAAGATATTTCAACAGGAAAATATTGATTATGTAGTCAATTTTGCAGCAGAATCTCACGTGGATAAAAGCATAGAAAATCCAGGCATTTTTCTTAAGACCAATATAATGGGTACACAAGTTTTATTGGATGCTGCCAAGGAGCATTGGTCTTTTGGAACAGATGAAAAAGGCTATCCTCTATACACTGAAGGAAAAAAGTTCGTCCAGATTTCTACCGATGAGGTCTATGGGGATTTAAAAATTGATTATCCTGACGGGAAAAAATTAAAAGTCAGATGTGAAGAAATAGAAGAGTTATTGAAAATAAGACCTGTAATACCCAAGACATTTGGAAAGGATTTTTTTACTGAAAAAACTTCAATTAATCCCAGAAGCCCCTACTCTGCATCAAAGGCATCTGCGGATATGCTTGTTAGGGCTTATCATGAGACTTATCATATACCTGTCAATATAACAAGATGTTCAAATAATTATGGGCCTTATCAATTCCCAGAGAAACTTATACCGGTGATTATAAAAAATATAATAAAAGGGAAAAAAATTCCAATATATGGAAATGGCAGACAGGTGAGAGACTGGCTTTATGTGGAGGATCATTGCAGGGGAATAGATATGGTTATAAATAATGGGAGAGACGGAGAAGTCTATAATATAGGGGGATTCAATGAAGAGCAAAATATAGACATAGCCAGAATCATAATAGACAAACTTTACTGTGTAATAAAAGAAAATCCAAAATATCAAACTATTTTGAAAACAGACTTGAAAACAATAAATTATGACTTGATAACCTTTGTAAAAGATAGACTTGGACATGATGTGAGATATGCTATTGATCCTAATAAAACAGTCAAGGAACTTGGATTTTACCCTGAAACAGATTTTTCATTGGGGATAGAAAAGACCATTATATGGTATCTTGAAAACTGGAATGTTTTTTCTTTAGGTAAGGAATAAAAATAATAAACTTTAATTTGCCAGAGGTCTAAACCTAAAAGATCTTTGGTATTTTATATATTTTTTAAAAGTTCATTATTGAGAAGTTGGTAACCCATTGATGATAGGTGAAGTCCGTCTGTATAGAGGGAAAGGTTTAAAGAACCCTCCTCATCAAAGAAAAGTTCTGATATATCTAAAAAAATCAGGTTGTTTTCTTTAGCTAGGTCCTCTATAAACCTGTTAATTTGAAGTATGTTTATAGAAAGTTTACCGTCTCCAACTGCAGGAAGAATTCCCATTAATATTATCTCATCAAAATTTTCCTTTAAAGAAGACATTATTTTATTATAAAAATCACAGGTCTTTTCAAATGGGAAATTCATCAGTATGTCGTTTATTCCAGCCATAAAAATCACTTTTTCAGCCTCTATACTTTTAACCTCATCGATTCTCCAAAAAATATCCCTGGTGGTATCGCCTGCTACCCCCATATTTATGATATTATTGTCCTTCAGTGGATTCCACTCTGTTATGCTGTCTCCAAGTAATATAGTCTTTTTCATATTTCTTCTCCCATTATCCAATCGATATCATTTTTTGTTTCAATAAACGAGACACCATTTAAAAAGTCTTGAGGATTATATAGTTTCCCGCAAATGGCCGGATGGTTATGTTTTACTATTTTTCCAGAAACAATAAATTTTTCAAATTTCTGGGCCTTTCCTCCCCACAAAAGGTAAGTGAGATTTGGATTCTTTTTCCCTATAAAACTCAAAAGTTTTTCTGTAAAAGGCTTCCACAGGTTTATATGTGCCCCGGCATTTCCTATTTTTGTGGTGAGTGCAGTATTGAGAAATATCACTCCCTCACTGGCCCATTCTTTGAATAGTTTGTCCGGTGATAAAATCCTAAACTCTCTTTTGCTTATCTTTTCTCTCAACTCCTCTATACTGAGAATTTCGCCATAGTAACTCTTATATATGAGTTTAAGCATATTTTTTAGAGAGGTGTTTACCTTTGGGTCTCCCCAGGAATCAAGTTTTACCTCAAAGGACAGACCCGTGGCCACACCTTTTTGCGGATAGGGGTCCATACCTAAAAGGAGAACTTTTGCTTGGTTTAAGTCATACCTAAACACCTTGAAAATATTCTCTTTTATAGGGGTGTAATCTTCTCCTATAATATTTAGAATATTTTCTATAAAATTTAGTGTTTCATAATCAAAAAACTCGTGGTAAGAAAAGTGTATTTTATTTTCAGATAAAAATTTTTCTCTATTCAAAATAAACCTCCATGGCTATAAATTACTTTGTTTGAAACTAAAAGTTTATCGGTACTTATGATTGAGAGATTTTATTATAGCAAAAGTTTCTAAATCCATCTGGCCACTTATATTTTTAGGTCTAAAATGCATCTGAAAGGCCTTCAGAACATTTTTTTCTTTCTCATTCCACTGGCCGGAGATTTCCATATCATAACCGTATTTTTTAAACTCAGATTGTATATCCTCTATAGAGTAGATATCAAATATGGCAGAATCATAATAAAAATTATAGTCAGCATGATCATACCAGGCCCCTATACCGAACTCTTTGTATAACCTTTCCCAAGGGAACCTAGGTCCCGGGTCGGATTTCCGACCTGGGGCTATATCTGAGTGTCCAAGGATATTTGTCGGTTCTATATTAAATTTTTTAGATGTTTTTTTCAGCAGATGAGCAGTTTTTCTTATCTGGGATTCTTCAAAAGAATAGAATTGAAGTTCACCGTCTACTTCTGAAAAGCCAAGATTTACTATCTCTATTCCTATTGAGGTGTCATTTAGGTTGGTTCTCCCATTGAAACTGCTAAAACCTGCGTGCCAGGCCCTTTCATTTTCAGAAACAAGTTGAAATATAGGATCCCATCTAAGAGTCGTTATTAGGTAGTGAGAGCTAACATTTTCCTTTGTCAGGGTCTTTATAGATATTTTGTCATTACAGGCAGTATAATGCAAAATTATAAATTTTACTCGCTGATTTTTTCCTTTAGCAGTATAAGTTATGTTGTCTATTTCATAGTTAACCATGCTACACCCTGTAAGGATTATAGATATAATAACTAATAACAATCGCATCTTTTTCACCTCTTTTTCAATGAAACCTTTTCTTTGATTATAACACGTAAAGGTCAATTAAGTTAAGGTCTAGAAAAAATGATTGTTTATCTTAAAAAGGAAAAAAACTGAATTTCATTTTAAAATTTTAAGGTTTTTCATACTTATATCCAAAGCTTTTACAGAGTGAGTCAGTTTCCCCATTGAAACATAATCTATTTTAAATTTTTTCAAATTTTGAAGCCGTTTTTCATCCATGTTGCCAGAGACCTCTATAATGGCCCTACCATTGATATAATTGATGCATTCCTTGAGAAGTTCATCCTCCATATTATCTAGCATGATAATATCTGCTTTTGCTTCGATAGCTTCTTTTACCTGTTCTAAGCTTTCAGTTTCAACCTCGATTTTTTTTATAAAAGGATGTATTGTCCTTATCAGTTCCACGGCCTTTTTAATGCTACCAGCAGCAAGAATATGGTTATCCTTTACCATGGCCATATCTGACAGATCAAAACGGTGGTTGAATCCACCTCCTGTTAAGACAGAATATTTTTCCAGATATCTAAGCCCTGGCGTTGTTTTTCTAGTATCAAATATTTTTATACCGTATTCTTTTAGTATTTCAGAAGCTTCGTATGCAGCAGTTGCTATTCCTGACATTCTTTGCAAAAGATTTAGAGCTACTCTTTCTCCAGATAATAGTACTCTAGTGCACCCAGTAAGCTTGGCGATAATCTCTCCTTTTCTTACAAGCTCTCCCTCTTTTTTTATAAAATTTATGTCTACATCTCCCAAAATTTCAAAGACTCGTGAAAAAACATTTAATCCACAGATCTTCCCATTTTCTTTTGAGATCAGGTCAATTTCTGCCTTGCTGTCTAAAGAAGTGATACTTTCTGTGGTGATATCATCGTGAACCTTGTCCTCTAAAAGAGCATTTTTTATTATATCATCAATAATGACGTAATTCATTTTTCAAATCTCCTCTATGTCTAATTATAATTTCTCTTGCTGCTTTTTCAGGGCACCACTCGTCTTCAGATGCCAGGTTCTCCGTTAAAGTTATATCCTTTATATGTATATTGATATCAGAAGCAGCCTTTCTTCCGAAAACCAAAGCTTCTAGAAGTGAGTTGCTAGCCAGACGATTTTTTCCGTGTAGTCCTGTACAGGCAGCCTCTCCCACTACATATAGATACTGACAGCTTGATCTTCCTTTAAGGTTTGTTTTTATTCCTCCCATGAAATAATGCTGTGCCGGACTTATGGGAATAAGATCAGTAGTTATATCATATCCCCTTTCAAAGCACTCATTATATATACCTTCGAATCTATTTTTGATGTAATCAGAGTCAAGTTCAGTGGCGTCTAAGTATATCTGATAATTATTATTGTTGTTTTTTCTTTTTATAATAGATTCTGTTACTTTATCCCTTGGAAGCAATTCATCTACAAATCTTTCTCCTTTAGCATCTCTGATGACAGCTCCTTCACCTCTTAGGGCTTCTGAAAGCAAAAATAATCTTTTTTTACTTGAATCATCTAATGCCGTAGGGTGTAGCTGAATACACTCTATATCTTTTGCTTCTATATTATGTCGTTGGGCTAGAGCCAGGGAGATTCCTTTTATATTTTCGTGATTGGTAGAATTCTTAAATAGACCCCCTATACCTCCTGTTGCCAGTACCACTATTTTTGAGTCCACTGAAAAGTTTTTATTCTTACTCCTGAAAAATCCACCGTAGACAGAGTTTTTAAAGATTTTAAGATCCAAAAGTTCACTGTCTTCAAGGATGGTTATATTTTCTCTTTTTTCAATGTTTTCAATCAAAGTTTCCATGATCATTTTACCAGTTTCAGATCCATGAAAAAGGATTCTTTTTTTACTGTGGGCGGCTTCTTTTGTAAATTTTAGTTCCCCATTTTCGTTCTTTTGAAACTCAGCTCCCATATCAATTAAAGTTTTGATATTTTTCCAGGACTCTCTGGCTACAATTTTTAAGGTTTCGTGATTGTTTTTAAAATGTCCTGCAGCTAGCGTGTCCTCTATAAAGGAATCTTCATCATCTGGAATTACTGTGGTTACACCACCTTGGGCTAGATAGGAGTTGCAGTCTCTTATCTTAGAATTTGTTACTATAGTGATATTTAATTGGGCATCTAAGTTTAGTGCAGTATAAAGTCCCCCTATACCGCTACCTACTATCAATACATCTGTCTTCAAACTACTCACCCCGTGGTTTCGAAAATAAAAGCATGTTATTAAGAGCCTTTGCAGCCTTAGTGACTGTTTCGTCGTCTAATATAATCTCTCCATTCATTGTCTCAAGAGATTCTAAGATTGTTTCTGGAAATATTTTCTTCATGGCTTTACAAAGCATAGGAAGAAAAAAGAACTCTTTATCTGGATTATCCTTTATCAGTTGATGATAGATACCTTTTTCTGTAACTATCAAAAATCTTTTATCGTTGCTATTTTTGACATAGTTCAATATTCCACTGGTGCTTCCCACATAATGGGACATATCTCGTATATCTTTTTTACATTCTGGATGGGTTACTATTATCAGATCTTTTCCATTTTCACCTATAGCCTTTTCTATGTCTGAGACTTTGACAGCATCGTGTATATTGCAGCATCCATCCCATGGGATTATTTTTTTATGTGGAATTTGTTCCTGTACATAGCTTGCTAGATTTCTATCAGGAACAAAGAGTATTTTTTCTGCATCTAGATTATTGATTATGTTTTCTACACTAGAAGAAGTACAGCATACATCAGAAACTGTTTTAACAGCACTAGAGGAGTTTACATAGGTAACAACTTTCACCTCAGGATATTTTTCCTTGTATTGTATTATCTCTTCAGGCGTTGCCATATATTCCATGCAGCATGGGGCTTCTGTATAACATGGAAGCAATACGGTTTTTTCAGGTGAAAGAATTTTAGCACTTTCAGCCATGAAACGAACTCCACAGAATACAATTATTTCTGCATCAGATTTTTTTCCAACTTGGGCGAGATAAAAAGAATCACCTACAAAATCGGCAATATCCTGTATATCTCCCCTTTGATAATAATGTGCTAAAATTACGGCATTTTTTTCTTTTTTTAACTTTATGATTTTTTCCCTTATATCCAAAATTGTTTCCCCCTTAGAAATCATTGACCTATTTGGGAATCTTAACACCAGAGAAAACATATTTCAATATAAGATATTATTTTCACAAATATAAAATTACAGGAGTTATTAAAAGAAAAGAATTTTTGAATTTTTTTGAAGAAATAAATTTTATATTGAACCAAACTTTCACTAAAAAATAGATCTTTTTAAAAAATTTTTATTAAATATTATTTTTTTAAATTATAAGTCCTTAAAAATGGCTCGTAAAAAAGGAACATAGAATTACTAATAAGGATAAATTTCATGTAGAAAATCAAATATATTAAACTAGGTCAAGAATAAGTGAAAATATTAACCTGCAAATCACTTAATCTCTACTAAATATATCTAAATAATAAAAACCGTGATTTTTATAAATCGACTAATATAATTTTGTCTTTACTATTCTCAAATAGTATTTAAAATCCGAAAAAAAAACGTAAAGTTCTATAAGAAAACTATTTATTGCAAAATAATCCTTGCAGTTCATGACGTTATTTTGCATTTCATGTTGATTTTAAATCCTTTTGGGTCATCTTCGTTTATTCTGTTCCTATATAAAGGGTATAATTCCAGTATAAGAAAAATAAAAAATAAATAAATAGAAGATGGAGGTAAAAAAATGATAACTTTTTTAATTTCCCTGGCAACACTGATTGGTGGTTATTTTATCTATGGAAAGGTAGTAGAAAAAGCTTTCGGAATTGATGAAAACAATCCTACCCCGGCTAAAAAGTTGGCAGATGGTGTTGACTATGTTGAACTTGACTGGAAAAAAGCCTTCCTTATACAATTCCTAAATATTGCTGGATTAGGGCCTATATTTGGAGCGGTAGCAGGAGCTCTTTGGGGACCAGCTGCGTTTCTGTGGATTGTATTTGGATGTATCTTTGCAGGTTCGGTTCATGACTACTTGGCAGGTATGCTTTCTCTGAGACATGATGGAGCTACAATTGCCGAAATAGTAGGTAAGTACCTTGGTACCAGTGCAAAAAATGTAATGAGAGTATTCTCGGTTGTTTTACTTGTGCTTGTAGGAGTTGTATTCGTAGTAGGTCCTGCAGGAATATTGACAAGTATTCTGCCTGGAGTTAGCAAAATGACTTGGGTTGGAATTATCATAATTTATTATATAATAGCTACTGTACTTCCAGTAGACAAATTAATCGGTAAAGTTTATCCAATATTTGGTGCATCTTTGATTATAATGGGATTAGGTATAGCAGTTGGATTATTTGTAAAAGGATATCAGATTCCTGAGTTAACACTTCAAAATTTAAATCCTAAGGGAACACCGTTTTATCCGTTTTTATTTATAACAATTGCTTGTGGAGCCATATCAGGATTCCATGCTACTCAGTCTCCGCTTATGGCTAGATGTATAAAAAATGAAAAAGAAGGTAAAAGAGTATTCTTTGGTTCTATGATAGCAGAGGGAGTTATAGCTCTTATCTGGGCAGCAGCAGCCATGACATTCTTTGGAGGAACTGAAGGGCTTGCAGGAGCAGGTTCAGCTGGAGTCGTTGTAAATACAATATCTAATTCAATGCTTGGAAAAGTCGGAGGAGCCCTTGCTCTTCTAGGAGTAGTTGCTTGTCCGATAACATCAGGAGATACTGCATTTAGAAGTGCTAGACTGGCAATTGCAGATGCTACAAATTTCAAACAAGGACCTATAAAAAATAGATTCCTTATAGCGCTTCCGTTGTTTGCAGTTGGTATCGCACTTTGCTTTATGGATTTTGGAATCATTTGGAGATATTTTGCATGGTCAAATCAGACTCTTGCGACTATAGTTCTATGGGCTGGGTCAGTTTATCTAGCACAAAGAGGCAAGAACTTCTGGATCTCAGCAGTACCGGCTACATTTATGACAGCAGTTGTTACTACGTATATAATTATAGCACCTGAAGGACTTACACTACCTACTTCAGTGGGATATCCTGTAGGAATAGGAGCAGCAGTAGCTTCACTGGCTCTTTTCCTAAAGAAAAAAAGTGCTCAGCCAGTTGGAGAAGTTGCTTAAGAAATACATTGATGTTACGTTCTTATAGGGCTTAACATAGACCCATAAAAATTCCTGTTTACAACCAAAAGCAAAGAAGGGACGCTCCCCGTGTCCCTTCCTTGCTTTTTTGATTTTTTTGTAAATGATGATGTTTAGTCCACATCCAATAATAAAAAAGATGTCTTTTTTTACAGGAATTACACTTAGATTTCAAATATACTTTTGTAGTTTAAATTTTAAAAGGGGATGAAAATATGGGGAAAGGTTCGAAAAAGAAAATAAAAAAAGTAGGAGTCCCACCTGGAACCCTTCTTTATACCGGAGATAATATATCTGAAAAAATTAGTATAGAATACTTTGCTTATGATGAAAAAGAATGTCAGGTTTTAAACTATAGGGCTTCAGATATAAATAAATTGAATACAGTAGATAATAAAGTTGTATGGATAAACATCTTTGGATTAACAGATACAGGATTCATAGAAAAATTTGGTGAAAAATTCAATATTCATTCACTTATTCTAGAAGATATTCTTCATACTTCCCAAAGACCAAAAATAGAGGAGTCTGAAGATTATATTTTTATGGTTTTGAAAATGATGAGTGTTTCTAAGGGGAATGATAAAATAGAGGAAGAGCAGATAAGTCTCATACTGAGAGAGGGGGTAGTTATATCCTTTCAAGAGCATGAAGGTGATGTTTTTGACATAATTAGGGACAGGATACTAAATTCCAAAGGTAGATTGAGAAAAAAGAAAGCAGACTATTTGTTTTATTCTCTATTAGATACGATAATAGACAATTACTTTTTGATATTAGAGGAACATGATAACAGGCTTGAAGAGTTGAATACAGATGTTCTTGAAAAGCCAAAAACTGATTTAGTTGAAAATTTACAAAAGATAAGGGTTGATCTGAACAGTATGAAAAGAGACCTTTGGCCATTGAGAGATGCTGTGGGAAAATTGGAAAAAAATGAATCCATTATGTTGAATGAAAATACTAAACTCTATATCCGTGATCTCTATGATCATACGCTTCAGATAATAGACTTGATGGAGGGGCTGAGAGATTCTCTAAGCAATATTTTTGAGTTGTATATGACAGGGGTGAGCAACAGAATGAATGAGATAATGAAAACCCTAACTATCATCGCAACTATTTTTATTCCCCTTACTTTTATTGCAGGTATATATGGGATGAATTTTGAATATATGCCTGAACTTAGGTTTAAGATGGCTTATCCTATTTTGATAATCTTTATGATTTTTGTTTTTGTAGGTCTCATTGTTTTTTTTAGAAAGAAAAAATGGCTTTAAAAATGTAAATGAAATGTCACAGGATTCCATAGGAACTCATGTGGCATTTCATTTTTGGGGAAATTTGTTATTAAGATTAAACTCAATAAAAACTAGCACGTAGAATGAAATAGCCCCCCTATACGAAAGTTTTCACCTGCTAATTTGTTATAGAGTTCGACAGCTTTTTTGGTGTCAAGGATATGATACTCTATATTATGCTTTTTTAGTAGCTCTATAGTTGAATCCATAACCTTTAAGCTTGATTCCACTCCTTTTGATAGTACAACCACTTGGCATCCCCTATCTAAGAGTTCTTTTATATCTGCAGGTTGTATACCAGGAGAATGTTCTGTCCCTGTTTCAGACCAGTTCCAGGGGCTGGCCCCACCTGGATACAGCTTAAAATCCTTGCCTTGCCCGTATCCTTCTATATCCATTACTCCCCATGAAAAGTTAAGTATTTTAGGTGAAAAATTATCAAGGTCATTTTTCATAATTTTACTCCTTTATTATATTAGAGATCTGGAGCGATTAGCCATTTAATACACCACCTCCCTTGGGATTCTACTAAGCACAGTACCCCACTTGTTTTTATCTTGATTAGAACTTTTTTTTCATCACCTGTTAATATAAATGAAGCAAGCCTTTCCATAAAAGGTAAATGCCCTACATACATAACCTTGTCTTCATTTTTTAATTTTTTGAAAAATTCTTCTACGCTGTCATTAGGGTTTAATCTTTTTGAGACAAATGTTTTACCGTCACATAGGTTTTCAGAAAAAATTCTAGCTGTTTCTTCTGCTCTTTTCTTACCGCTGTGCATTATTTTATTTACTTTTAATCCCATGGTTTCAAGTAAATGTGCCATTTTTTCTACCTCAGCTTTTCCTTCTTGAGAAAGAGGTCTCTCGGGATTTTTTTCTAGTGAGACTGCCTCCCCATGTCTTGCTAAATATATAGTCATTTTAACTCTCCTTTCATTGGACTTTTTATCATGTCTCCAAGTTGACAGTTTTAAATAATTTTCTTAAAAATGCTAACAATATAATTGATGCTATTCCACCGGTAGTGTCTATCAAAATATCTTTAAATTCTAAACTTCTACCTGGGATGAACCATTGGTGAAGTTCGTCAGAACAGGCATATAAGAAAACAGTGGTTATAACTACTATTTTACTTCGTAGACTTTTAGAGTTGTCATCAAAAGAAAGCTGAAGTGAAGTTCCAAGTAAAAAATAAAGTATAAAGTGAGCAAAATTTCTGACTATATGGGAAGATGTTTCTTTGGTGATTTCCTGAGGGAGTATTTTTTTCATTAATTGTATTACCATTCCAGAATGTCTAGAGGAAGTAACTGCATCTTCACTTGAAAATTTAAAAATAATAATCATTATAAGAATAGTTGAAAATATAAAAAAGTATTTTTTCATAGTCATCTCCTGATGTTTAAATTGTTTCTGTAAATCTCTTCTAATTAAATAATTAGATTTTTTTTACAAAAACCCTTTAAATTTATTTGATGCCATTAGTAACAGTGGAATTTACAAACTTACTACAGTATGTACATATTAGCTATACATAAAAATGGTATAAAATAGAAAATTAAAAAGGAGGTAAATTTTATGAAAATATTGTCTTTTGATCTTGACGGGACTCTTTTGACAGATGATAAAAAAATATCTGAAAAAACCTTGGAGGTGCTTTTGAGATGTAAAGAAGAAGGGAAAGTAATTGTTTTCAACAGCGGTCGTCCTACTCAGTTTATATATAGCGTTCTCCCAGAAGTTTTCCATGAGGATATAGTCATCTCATCAAATGGAGCAATGGTATATAAAAACAAAAAGCTTATGCATGAAAATTTAATAGACAAAAACACAGTATGGGATATTATTCAAATGATAGAAACTGTTTTTAATGACATGTTTTTTATAGTAGAACAAGATAACAGGAGCCTTACTAGATGTAAAGACAGAGAGTATAATAAACAGATGCTTTGCAATTATCATGAGTTCTCCAAGGAAAATGTCCTAGACTCACCGAAAATACTTTTGAAGACTAAAGATTTGGACTATTTTGATTTAAATATCTTAAATATGCTTATTCCAGAATCATGTAGACTGATTTTTACAGACAACATGGAATTTGCTCAGCTTGTTCACGCTGATACCAACAAGCTTTACGGGGTGAATAAAGTACTAGAAACAGAAAAATTAAACCTTGAAGAACTTGTATCTTTTGGAGACGATTTCAATGACCTAGAGATACTAAGCTGGTCTGGTTATGGAGTGGCAATGGGAAATGCCATTGAAGAGATCAAAAATGTGTCAAAGTACATTGCTGATACAAATGAAAAAGATGGGGTGGCAAAATTTATAGAGGCCTATGTATTAGAAAAAATAGAGGCAGCATAAAGGCCCTTTAGTTGAATATAGGGTGAAATTATTCTGCCCAACCGTGATAATACCATCTGCCTTTTATTTTTACAAAGAGACTCTTTTCATGATGGATATGTCTTTTACCATTTGCTATATAAGAGGCTTTGAACTCTACAATGCCTTTTTTATCCCTTACTTTTCCTGCCTTTGTTTTTACTATTTCAAGGCCATCCCATTTAGAAGACTCAGACCATGCAATTATTGAATCTCTGCTGACATCTGACACTGTGGCTGGATCGTGAGTTTCCAATATGTAATCAAAATCGCCGACTACGTATGCCGTATATCTAGATTTCATAAGAAGCTCAGCCGTAGGAGGTATAAGAGCTTTTTTTATATATTTTTTGCAGCAATCTTCATATTTTTTACCACTTCCACAGGGACATATATTCATATTATTACTCCTTTCAATTGAAAATTCTTCTGCTATTATACCATGAAATTCCTATCGTTATAATGGAAATATTTTATAGAATTGCCTTTATTTCAATCTTTGACGGTGATATAATAAAGTATATTATTTTGAAATGGGGTCATAACTATGAAGATTATAAATAAATTTTCCAGAGAGGAAGAAATAGCTAACGCCTTATCCCACGGATTAGGGATACCTCTTTCTGTAATAGCTTTAGTTTTTTTATCTGTCAAAGGAGTGAAGTCGGGTAACAGTCTAAGTGCAGTAGGGTTTATAAGTTTTGGTGTTTCACTTTTTATTATGTATACCATGTCTACTTTGTATCATTCTCTAAGGCCAGGTAGGGCAAAGAGAGTTTTCGAACGTCTTGACCATTGCTCTATATATATTTTGATAGCAGGAACCTACACCCCCTTTTGTTTTACCCTCTTAAAGGGAAAAGCGGGCTGGATTCTTTTTGGATTTCAATGGGGACTGGCTCTGATCGGGATAATTTTTAAATCTATCTGGATAGATCGGTGGGTTGCTGCGGCTACTGCAGTATATGCCGCTATGGGATGGTCTATAATTTTCGTTATACAGACACTATTAGCCTCTATAGCCTACGGAGGATTCTTACTTCTCCTTATAGGGGGGATCCTCTATACTTTAGGCATAATATTTTTTGCCCTTCCTCTGTTTAAATATCATCATGGAGTCTGGCACTTTTTCGTTCTAGGAGGAAGTATAACTCACTTTTTCTGTGTTTATCTTTATTTGTGACATCATTTTTATGTAAAATCAGAAAAAAAATAGAGCCGTATAACGGCTCTATGCTAAAGGTACTCTTTTAGAATCTATTATTTTTTGTTTTTCATTTACTAGGATATCTTTTAATTTAGTCTTAGACTCACTTATAGCGTTGTAAAGGTCTTTGTCCTTTGCTTTCACTACATAGTTATGACTTTTTACTTTTGCAATAGCTTCAGCTTCAAATTCCTTGTGCATATGTCCAGAAAGGACTACTTCGACTTCATCAATATGGTCAAAATATTTTTCTAACTTTTGCACTTTTTCCTCTGCAAAATTTTTGATAGCATCTGTTACTTCCAGGTGTCTTCCTCTTACGATGATTTTCATAAAATCACTTCCCTTCTGTAGTAAAAATTTATTGTAATAAGATTATATCTCCTAAAATCTGAAAAAGCAAGATTATAGAGGTAAATAGACCCACAAGGAAGCATTGCACCTATAAGTTTAATTTTATTTTCCGCGAATACTTCCAACCAATTGAAGTTTTTTCTTGATCGGTATTGTTATTTTAAAAGTTGTCCACTCTTTGTGCTTGCTTTTTACTTCTATTTCACCTTCCATCATATCTACTATCTCTTTTACGATTGTAAGGCCTAGGCCAAAGCCTTTTTTTTCTATGTTTTCATTGAGATCAAGTTGATGGTATCTTTCAAAGATAGAGCTAAGTTTGTCTTGGGGAATTCCCATTCCGGTATCTGTTATACTTATAAAGAGTTTATCATTATAACTGTCAAATTTGACTTCGACCTTTCCAAATTTGGTAAATTTAAAGGCGTTATTCACAAGATTTAAAATTACCTCTGTGAGCCTCACTTCATCACCCATAAAATATTTTGGGACTTTTTCTGTTACATTCATGATAAAGAAGACATTCCGACCTTTATTTAGACCGTTACATATTCTCTCGATATTATCTATCATATTTCTCAAATTGATTCTTCTATACTTGAGTTCCACTTTACCAGCCTCTAGTTTAGATAAGTCTAAAATGTTATCTATAAAAGTAACCAGGGTGTCTCCAGCCACTTGTATATTTTCAAGAAGCTTTTGTTTTTTTGGGTCATCTTCTCTTTTTAGAAGGAGTTTTGTGAATCCCATGACTGCAGTCAAGGGGGTTTTTAACTCGTGGCTTACATTTGCCAAGAAGGCAGTTTTTATATTCAGTGCATTTTCTAGTTCTCTTTTTGTTTCTAGCAGTTTTATTTCTGCTTTTTTTCTTTTATTAATCTCGTTCTTTAGAATCATGAGATAAGGTACTAATATCAGTATGGCTAATCCAAAGATTATCATCCATTGCCGGTAAGGCGGTTCCTCATTGTTTTCCTGGGCTTTAAATGTCCATTTTGAAAAAACTTCATCAGTATCTGTAATTTTTAAAATTTTATCCATGATATTTCTAAGAATTATGTCCTCTTTAAAAGTTGCAAATGAAAGAGAAAAATCTTTATCCAATATTCCGTAAAGTTTTAAGTTATTCATTCCTTTTTTATTTCTAGAGTTACTCATGAGAGTATAATCATAGATAAAATAATCTATTTTGCCCGACTTCATCATTTTGTAAAGCTCTTCTAAATCGTCAGCAGATTTTATTTCAAAATTATCATTTATATTTAACGATCGTAGGCTCGATTTTTCTTGTGTAATTCCTATTTTTTTTCCAGAGAGTTCATTCAAATTCCTAAAAAAATTGTGTCCTGAATGTTCAAGGCCAAAAATACCTAAAGTACAACGATAGTACGGTCTTGTGGTTACAAGTTCCTTGTGTGTCAGATCCTTTGAAGCAACTGCAAAAAGATCGATGTCTAATTCTTTACCATATTCTTCTAGAGACGTGCCTTTGTTTATATACTCAGGAATAAACGACACCTCTACACCGGCACCGTATTTAAACATATTTATATAGTCTGAAACTACTCCCTTTAAATTTCTTGTAGAATCAAAATACATAATAGGGGCTAAGTCCTTTAAAAATCCGCCGATCTTAATGGTACCCTTTTCTTCTAAATATCTTTTTTCTGCAGGAGTTATTTCTATAAGATTCCATAGAAATTTAGCTGAACTTTTTTCATAATTTTCTTTTTTTTCCAAGTGACCGTAGTTTCCTATAAATACATTTGATATTCTTTTCAAGTTTTTATTTTTGGATTTCACACTGAATTTTTTTTCTAAATATAAATTTTTACTTAGAGTCAACTTTTCAAATATCTTCTGTTCAGGAAGTCTCATGTACATATCGTCTTTAAGAGAAAAAAACAAATCTAATTTTTTTTCTCTTAGAAGTGAGAATCCTTTTTCGATATCTTCTACTTTTATAACCTCTATATTCTCAGCTATTTTTTCAAGCTTACTTACAGGAGAGTGATCTCCTTTTAATACTCCTATTTTTTTGTTTTTTAAAAAGTTTTCTTCTTTATTTTCCTTTCCTTTAAGCCGATAAAATGCATAGGGAAACACATTTATAGTGGGACTCTCAGAATATTCTATAGTTGATTTCGGACTGTCTATTATTATATCTATATCTTCTGTGCTTGTAATCTCGTCAAAACTGCCCTTTATTACAAAAGTTTTCATCCCTGTTTTTTCACTAAAAGTTTTTATAAGTTCTTCATTATATACATCATTATAGCTTTTTCCCTGTGAGCTGTGTTGGATATATGCAAATGTTACTACTTTTTTATTTTTTATATATGCTATATCTTCTGGGCTCAGAGCATCATCTAAAAGGGAGAAAGCTTTAAAAAAAATCATAAGGAATAATAAAAGAAATTTCACACTAGAGTTTATTTTTTTCAAATTTTTCGCCCCCTTTTCACATGACATCATCTGTATCATATTATTACATTTTTCACTGTTTTTCAACTATTGAAGGGTAAAAATTATTTTTATATGACAATATGGTGAAAAATTTTCTTTTTTAATCAGACTTTAAATAATTTAATAATTTTGATATAATAAATGATGAATTTTATAAAATCATGAGTTCAAGAGCAGCTAAATTTCTTTTGACTTTTATTTATATTGGGAGGCCACTTTGCTAAAACATGAAAAAGAGGTAATAATTGATTTTTTAAATAAACCTGAAATGAAGATAATCCAGAGAGCAGACTATTTTAATTTTTCGCTGGATTCGGTGCTTGTTTCAGAATTTCTTACAATAAACCGTGGAGTTAATAAAATACTGGACCTTGGAACTGGAAATGGGTCTATACCAATGCTTCTTTCTAGCCGTTCAAAGGCTCGAATAACTGGGGTTGAGATACAGGAAGTTTCTGCAGATCTTGCTAGAAGAAATATTGAACTAAATAAGCTTCAAGAACAGGTAGGTATTATACATGACGATTTGAAGAACTGGAAAAAGCATTTTAAAACCGGAAGCCAAGATGCGGTTATAAGTAATCCCCCGTTTTTTAAGTTTAATGGAAACACAGAACTTTTAAATGATTTGGATCAGCTTACCTACGCCAGACATGAGATAACTGCCAATTTGGAAGATATAGTATCGACTGCATCGGGTTTACTAAAAGACAGAGGATATTTTGCCCTGGTTCACAGGCCAGATAGGATGATTGAAATATTAGACCTTATGAGGAAATATGATATATCTCCAAAAAGACTTCAGTTCTGCCATTCAAAATTTGGAAAACCTGCAAAAACCATCTTACTTGAGGGAATCAAATATGGTAAAGAGGGGATATCTATTCTTCCGCCTCTATACACACATACAGAAGACGGATCTTATTCTCCTGAGGTTTTGGAGATGTTTAAATAAAAAAATCAGGAGAAAGCTTATAGACTTTCTCCTGATTTTTTATCGCTTTTTATAAAAAATTATTTTATTTCGTCCTGTTTCTTTGGCTTTATAAAGCTTTGAATCTGCAATTTTAATGAATTCTTCTAAATCATCATCTTTAGTCGGGACTGCGCTATAGATACCAACACTTGCAGTTACAACACCGTCTATACCCTTTGAATGCTCAATTTTTTCATTTCTGAGATTACTTATAAATGAATTTATAAGTCTGTTTATCTCTTGAGCTGCTTTTCCCTTCGAGAATACTAAAAACTCTTCTCCACCGTATCTCATTATGAAATCTGAGCTGTAAAAGGTTGATTTTAGCATCTCACCGATTTTCATAAGAACAGTGTCTCCCTGGATATGGCCGTAGGTGTCATTATACAGCTTGAAATGATCCACATCTATCATTGCAATAGATATGAGTTCATTGTTCTCTGTAGCGTCTCTAAAGTCCTCTGGCATCTTATCCTGAAGCAGTCTTCTTGATCCCACTCCGGTAAGGGTGTCGATATACACCATGTCAGCAAGAACACAGTTTTGATTTTTTAATTCAATATCTCTTTTTTCAAGTATGTGAATCATTTTGTTGAAAGAATGGATTACTGTATCTACTTCATTTTTTTTATTTTTGTGAACCAACGGCTTTAAGGTAGACAAGTCACTGATATTTTCTATGTGTTTATGAAGGTTTATAATAGGTCTGGTTATAGATTTTATTCTTAAGTTTGTAAATAATATTATTAAAATTATAAGGACGACAAGGATAATTTCAGTAAAGTGCATTAAGGTATTATTTTGTAATTCCTGATCTTCCATTTTTAAATTTACTGCAAAAGATATATTATCATCTGATCCGTAGAAAGGAATGAGCAGTGTTCTGCCAAAATCATGATGAGGTTTAAAACCGATTTTTTTTGGTGGTGGTGGCGGCTTTTGTTCCTTTAAGGGAGTTTTAATAGCATTTAAAGGAACAAAACTAAAATTAAATCCGGTACCCTCTGATAATTGATCTACATATTTGCTGTCTATCTCCCTTAAAAAAAATAAATACCCTGCAGGGGTCTCATTTTTTAAATTGTCTAGGATATGGTGAACTCCGTAGACATAGCTTTTCCCGTTGAAGTTGATAAGGTCAATATCCCTATAATTTTTTAATTTATCATTCCATTCTAGGTCGATTAAGCTATCTGCTTTATTATTTATAAAGTCCTCTGTTTCAAAATAATGCCTTGAATTTTTAACTGACCAGATTTCTTCTTTTGAAAGATCGAAAAAGCCGATATAGTCTAGTTTAAAATTAGTGAGATAAGTTGGGTCAAAATAATTTTTCAAAAATTTTATATCTTTATCTGATACTGCCTTATGAAGGTCAAACCAAATAGAGTGAGTACTAAGGTTATGTTTTAAGGTGTTTAGATCTTTTGAAAAAATAGATTCTACCCGAGCTATTTCACGACTTTCAAGTTTATTTCTAAAATCCCGTATTGCAGGATTTATAAAAAAAAACCTTGTAATTAAAATAATTACGACTGCCAAAATGGCAAGCGTTTTAAATATTTTATTTTGTTCTTTTAATATTCCCTTTTCCATATTTTCCTCTCAGTACATTCTTCAAAATTTATGTTATTAATATATTACACCATAAACTTCGAAAATGTAAATACCTCAGGAAAGTTTTAATTTTACCTGTTTATTGATCATATCTTTTGCAAAGTCAAGGGAAATGTCATAATCTGAAAATATTTTTTCCTCTCCGATCATGTCGAAGATTCCGGATTTTTTTAAGTAGCCTATGAGTCCGCTTTTCACACCTGATAAAACCAAGGTGGTATCCTGGTGCTGACATTTTTTTACGAGGTGTTCTAAGGCTCTCAAACCTGTGGCATCTATAACACTGACCTCTCTCATTCTCAGGATGAGAATCTCTGGAGCATAATTTATATCAGAGAGAATCTCTGTAAATTTATCTGCAGCTCCAAAGAAAAAAGCTCCCTGTATCTCATAGACCTCTATACCCTTAGGGATTTGACTCTTATCGAATAAGCTGTCCATCTCCTCTTCTATTACCTCATCGGTTATAAAGTTTCCTCCGCTAACGTCTGCCATTCTTTTCATAAACAAGAATGCAGAAAGAATCATCCCCATCTCAATGGCCACAGTAAGATCTAAAAATACTGTGAGAAAAAATGTGGTGAGCAGTACAGACACATCACTTTTAGGACTTTTGAAAAGCTTGATAAAATAAGCTAGCTCACTCATGTTGTAAGAGACTACTATCAGAATAGCTGCTAAGGTAGCCATGGGTATCATGGCTGAAAGTTTTCCGAAGAACAGCATTATTAACATGAGAGTTGTGGCATGAACTATACCTGCTACAGGAGTTCTACCTCCGTTTTTGATGTTGGTGGCTGTTCTGGCTATGGCACCGGTAGCAGGGATTCCTCCGAATAGGGGAGAAAAAATATTTGCTATTCCCTGTCCCACTAGCTCCATATTGGAATTGTGCTTACCTCCTATCATACCGTCAGATACCACAGCAGACAGAAGTGATTCTATACCTGCAAGGATAGCTATAGTTATAGCAGGCTGTATGAGATTCTTCATTGTGGCTATATCTGCATGAGGTATTGATGGCATCCTCAGCATATTTGGTACCGCTCCGAAATTTGTTCCTATGGTTTCCACAGGAAGGTTCATCAATTTAACTATAACTGTGGTAACTATAACTGCCACCAGAGAACCAGGTATTTTTTTGTTTATTTTGGGGAAAAATAAAATTATGAAAATAGCTATTAGTCCTATTGCAGCCGCTTGATAGTTTATATTGTGAATATTTGTAAAATAATAATGGATTTTTTCATGAAATTCCGAGGGGAGGTTTTCTGCTCGTATTCCCAGAAAATCCTTTAACTGTCCCGAAAAGATAACTAAAGCTATACCTGTTGTAAAACCTATTGTTACAGGATATGGTATGTATTTTATGATGGTACCCATGCCGGTAAGCCCCATTAATATGAGCATGACTCCTGCCATCATGCCAGATATAGCAAGACCGTCATAACCGTATTTTCCCACGATCTGAGAAAGGACGACAATAAAGGCACCTGTGGGACCACCTATCTGAACTCTGCTTCCACTGAAAAAAGAGATAAGGAATCCTGCAACAATTGCTGTATAGAGGCCCTGTTCTGGTTTTACTCCTGATGCTATGGCCAGTGCTATGGAAAGAGGAAGTGCTATTATTCCAACCACCACCCCTGCATTTATATCTTTTAAAAACTGTTCTTTTGAATAACCCTCTTTAAACATGATTTTAAAGAGCTTTGGTTGAAAATGCCCTAAATTCATCACTAATCATCTCCTGTAAAGTATAATTTAACAATTAAAAATTATACTCCTGTTATGATTTTTCTGCAATGATATAATTATTAATTTTTATTAATTAATTTCTTCAATATTTCATTTAGCGGAACTTATAGAATTGTAAGGCTTCATAACCCAGATGTAATATAAAAGTGGATATTCTGAATTCAGAATATCCACTGATATTTTAGTAAAAGTTATAAAAAATTTTAATTATTTTTTATTTGTGAATAAAGATGTAGTCATGGTTTCGAAATTTTCCTTTGTTTCTTTCAGTTTTGTATCTATTTTGGAAGTTTCATAAGAGATAGAATTTATTTGATTATTTATGGAAGATATTTTATCATCATCTACTTTAAACTTTTTAAACAGTGTATCTGAAATTCTCAGAAAAAAATTCTTAACTGTACATTTAAAATCTGAGTCAATTGAAGAAGAGGTTTTTTCTATATTTTCTAAAAAAAGATTAAATTCTTCGGTGCTTTTTTTTAAGTTTTTGCTAGATGCCATACCAACATCCTGATAATAAGTAAAATCCGATATCTTAGATGAAATTTTATACACAAAATTTGCAATATACTCTATTTCTTCGTACGGAAGTATTTTTATTTTGTCCACTGCATCGAGATACACATCTGAATCTATACCAAATTCTTTGGATATATTTGTAAATTTTTCTTTATCGGGTTTTTCTGACAAGACCTGACCGCACAAAAAACATCCTATCAACTTGTCTCCCATCAGTATAGGGCTGGCAAAATCAATCAAACCAGCGTGGCATTTGTACACTATTGGTTTCTTTAAAAGCATGGCCTTTGTTCCTCCGTATGAATCACAAAGCATACATTTTTTAAAACCTAACTCAGTTTTTCTGGTGTGATCGCCGCAAAATTCCGTAAAATTACTAGGTTTTGTTATGGGAAATCCGTTTACATCTGTTATGACACTGGCTATCTGAAACTCTTTTGACAATCGGTCCTGCAATATCTGGAAAAACTCTATATCCAATGAATTTTTATTATTATCAACTAAATTATTCATAGTTTACATCCTTCTTATTTCAAGATATATCCAAATCCTCTTTTGGATACTAATGCGTCATTCAATAACGGAATTTTTTTTCTGAGTCTTTTTAAACACTGATCAACAGCCTTGTTGCTTATTTCTAGGTTATCATCCCACACATGATCTAGTATTTTTTCTCTGTTCAGTAAAATACCCTTATTAACTATGAAAAATGTAAGTAGTTTAAATTCATTTTTTGAAAGAGTTACATTGTCGGTATCATAAACAACATTTTTATTTTTCAAATTGACATTTATTTTTTCGTATGTTAACTCCTGTTTTTTTTCTGGAACTCTTTTAATAAATTTTTTTATTCTTATTAAAAGTTCCTTTTGATTAAAAGGTTTTTTTATGTAGTCATCACAACCTAGCTCGAGATTTTTATTTATACTACTCTGAGAAGTTTCTGCAGTGATAGCCAAAATAAAAGGGTTGTTATATAAGGTAGGATTTTTTCTCAGTTTTTCACAAACATAACTTCCGTTTCCATCTGGCAGGTTAAGATCTAAAAGGATTATATTTGGTTTTTTCAAAGTTATAATCTTCATTCCCTCTTTCACTGAACTTGCCTCATAAATTTCAATATTATTTTCATTGCGTAGTATCACTTTCAAAAGTTCTACGGTTTCTTCAGAGTCTTCTATAATTAACACTTTTACCATTAATTATCCTCCATTTCATTATTTATAAAATATTCTAAATGACTAAAAAATATAGGCTCATTAATTGGTTTGGTTATATACCCGTCAAATCCAAGAGGGAGGTATTTTTCTTTGTCGCCCACTATTGCCTGAGCTGTCAGAGCAAGGGTAGGTGTTTTTTTTAATTCAAAATTTGATTTTATATGCTTTAAAGCCTGGACTCCGTCCATTACCGGCATTTGAATATCTAAGAAAATAATATCAAATTTATTTTGCTGTAATTCTTTTAAAGCCAACAAGCCATTCTCTACACAAGTTAGTCTTACTGCATCTGATTCTAATAGAGCTCTCATAAAATCTCTATTTTCTTCCACATCTTCAGCCATAAGAATACTTAATTTTTTATTTTTCATCTTCAGATATTCTTTAAAAATACTATCATATTCTAAAGTCCGATTCATATTTTCCAGTTCTGAGATGCAGGAGAGGATTTTTTTAAAATTAACTTTATCTTTTTTTAGTTCGCTTGATATATCCTTTGATTTTCCATAGATAAATGCCATATTTAAATTTCCGTACGTGCCCAAATTCTTGTGGTTTAATTTTCTGATTTCTTCTATATTTTTGTTTTCACAGGCTTCTTTTAGTTTTTTTAATCTAATAGGGAATTTCAAAAGACTTTTTAAAATAATAGGTTTTACTTTTGGATTTGTCTTGTTCAACAATTTTCTTAAATTAAAGGCAAAATTTTCATCTGAGTTTTTGTAAATTTCAATTGGAATACTTACATTAAAAGTGGTTCCGATACCCAATTTACTCTCGACTTTTATATCTCCCTTTAGAATCTCAATTAATCTTTTAGTGATGCTAAGTCCTAGACCTGCACCTGCAGACTGTTTGTTTATCTGTCCGAAACTTTCAAAAATATAATTGATATTTTTATCAGAGATTCCTATGCCGCTGTCATAGACATCAAAGCATAACAAAGAGTCTCTTATTTCTACGGTACACAGAACAGATCCCTTTTTAGTATATTTAATGGCGTTATGAACCAGATTTTTTACAACTTCATATAACTTCATTTTGTCAGAATATATTATTATGTCATTTTGAGGTAACTCAATTTGAAATTGTATATTTTTTTCCTCAGCTTTTTCACAGTGTTCATTGTAAATTTCTTTGAAAAATTTTTTGATGCCAAAAGGCTCAAAATTCAGTTCGACTGTTCCGGCTTCTATTTTTGAAAAGTCCAAAAGTTCATTTGTAAAGTTTAATAACTTAACTCCGGAGTTGTGGATAGTTTCGAGTTTTTCTTTTGTATAATCTGATAATTCTGATTTTTTTAACATACGAGAGTATCCGATTATAGGAGTCAGAGGTGTCCTCATTTCGTGACTTATTTTTGCTAGAAATTCATTTTTAGACCGGTTTGCAGCTTCAGCATGTTCCTTTGCAGATTTTAACTGGGTAGTCCTTTTCTCAACCATCTGTTCTAGATTTTTGTTCAAAAGGGTTAGTTTTTCACTGAGTTCTTCAGCTTTTTCTTTTTGTTTTTTTATCTCACTTTCTTTAACCAGGATATCAATAATATCTATTTTAATGGATGAAAAGATTTGGTGAAAACATCCTTCCATGTTTAAAAGCTCTTTTCTTAAGTTAGAAATAAACTTGTTATTTATTAGAGATATTACCTTATCTAATTTTTCAAGACTGCTGTAGACGGTTATTAACATAAATTTAGAAATGAAATTTGACATGATGAAAAAAACAGAAACAGCTGCTATTGTCTTTATAAAAAAATGATCTTTAAGTATTGAAATACCGATGCTTTCTTTTAAAAAAATATAAGCTGCTGTTAAGTACAAGGTAAATATAATAGTGTTGGAAAGAGCTATTTTTCTATGTATTTTCATAATTGTTCCCCTTATCTATATTCTTAGAATGTTACAGAAAAACATAATAATTTTTTTAAGTGTGTGTAAAAATAACACTAAACGACATTATTATGACACTTCTATCTAATATTATATCATTATTTCTAGAATATCAATATTATTTCAATTATAATGACAAGAATGAAATACTTTTTGAGATAAAAGATTGAGATACTAGGGCGTAGAGAAATAAAGAATGGATGAAAAAATATTTTAAATAGTTTTAATTAAATTAATGTTTTATATATAGATTGATATTATTGTTACTTAAATTTGATTTTTGGAGACAACAGACTGTCATATTTAAAGTAGTGTTTAAAGTTAAAAAAAGTTGAAGGAGGGAAGGGATGGATATTGTTCAAAAAATACGTGAAGCCGGAATTGTAGGTGCTGGAGGTGCCGGTTTTCCCACCCACATAAAATTTTCTGTGGATAAGGTAGATTATTTACTGGTAAATGGAGCTGAGTGCGAACCCCTTTTACAAATAGATAAGTACCTCATGAGGGAAAAAGCCAGTGAAATAATTAAAATTTTGGAGCAATTAGGTGATAGAATCCAGGCAAAAGAGATACATATAGCTCTTAAGGGAAAGTATAAATCTGAAATTACTGAGCTGGAAAATGCAATAAAAAATTTAAATTCAAGGGTGAAGATATTTAAAATGGGTACTTATTATCCTGCTGGTGACGAGCAGCAGATAGTTTTTGAGGTAACAGGGCGTACAGTTCCAGAAGCAGGAATACCTCTTGATGTTGGGGTTATAGTTACCAATGTAGGAACCCTTGTAAATATATATGAGGCTGTGGACTCTGACAAACCTGTGGTTGATAAATGTCTAAGCATACATGGGGAAGTAAAAAAACCTCTGATTATAAAGACGCCTATTGGAATGACCTTTGAAAAATGTATAGAGGCTGCCGGAGGTGCAACTATTGACAATTATAAGATAATTGTCGGGGGCCCTATGATGGGAAAAGTTATAGTTAAAGAAAGTTTGAAAAAAGAGGTAGTTACAAAAACAACAGGGGCACTTATTGTGGTACCGGAAGATCACTATATGATCTACAGAAATGGGAAAACCGTAAAGCATATTGTAAATGAAGCCAAGTCAGCTTGTATCCAGTGCAGGATGTGTACTGATCTCTGTCCTAGATATCTTATTGGTCACAAGCTCAGACCTCACAGAATCATGAGAAATGTGAGTATGCTGGAAAATGACAGCGAGATATTGAAAGAGGCCATGCTCTGCTGTGAGTGTGGTATCTGCGAGCTATTTGCATGCCCTATGCAGATTTCTCCAAGACTTGTAAATATACACTTAAAAAATATATTTAGAAAAAATAATGTCAGGTTTGAAAAAAGTACAAGGGAACTCGCGGCAGATTCTATGAGGGAGTATAGAAAAGTACCTACCGACAGGCTTATAAGCAGGATAGGTATGAGTAAATATACTGATTTTTCTGAAAAAAAAGCTGTGGTTTTAGAGTCAGATGAAGTTTCTATTCCTCTGAAACAGCATATAGGAGCACCTGCTAAACCAGTGGTGTCTGTAGGGGACCATGTAGAGTGCGGTCAGGTTATAGGTGAGGTAAAGGAAGGTTTAGGAGCAAATATCCATTCTAGTATAGAGGGGATCGTGATTGGTATAGGGGATTCTGTAATTATAAAAAACAAGGGGGCGAATAAATAATGGATACAGTGGGAATTATAGAACTAAACAGTATAGCTCGTGGAATAGAGGTAACTGATAGTTTATTGAAATCTGCAGAAGTAACTCTTTTGAAAGCCGGTACAATATGCCCCGGAAAATATATGGTTATTGTAAAAGGATATGTAGGGGCTGTAAAATCAGCTATACAAACAGGGGTAGAAATTGGTGCGGAAAATGTAGTGGAAAGCAAGGTGATAACCAGACTAGACCCGAGGGTTATAATGGCAGTAAATGCTGCTAGTGAAATAAAAAAAATGAGGTCCCTGGGAGTAATTGAATTTTTTGATGTCACTTCTGCTCTTTATGCTGCAGACTCAGCAATAAAATCCGCAGATGTTGAGATTATAGAGATAAGGATGGGGTATGCTATAGGAGGTAAATCTTATGTTACTCTGACCGGTGACCTGAGTGCTGTAAAAACTGCTGTAGAAGTGGGTTCTAAAGCTGGGGAAGACAATTGTATGCTTGTCAATAAAGCTGTCATTGCTTCGCCTCGAAAGGAGTTAATTGAAAGCCTATTATAAGTGGGAGTTTTCTGTAAATATCCCAAATAGCTGTCTCAGTAATTACTCGAGTAAAAGGAGGAGTGGAATTGGGATTGATTTTGGATAATGAAAATATTGAGTTATATGTAAAAAAACGGACGAAATTATTTGATCAACACTCAGAGTTAACAATTGTAAATATTGCTGATCAAGATGATGAAGAGACTGATGGATTTGTAAACTTTCTCTTTCGTATTATAGATGACGCAGGGAAATCTGTTATATTAAAGCAGGCTCGACCTTATATAAGAGTATTTGATGAGGCATCACTAGATGTATCACGAAATAAGCTAGAATATGAAACAATGAGAATCCGTAGCAATATTTGTCATAATTACGTTCCAGAGATTTTTCATATAGATTATGAAAATAACGCCTTTATTATGGAAGACTGTAAAGATTATAGACCTTTAAGATTTGAGATGTCCAAGATGAAACGTTTCGATGATTTGGCAAAACAAATTTCAGAGTATATGTCAAAGTCAAATTTTTATACTTCAGAATACTTTTTATCATCAGAGGATCACAAAGGACTTCAGGCAGCCTTTGTTAACATTGAAATGAGAAATATTATAGAAAATGCTGCCTTTATTAAAGATTATGTGAATGTAGGTACCCGGCGTGATGATATTCATGAGACTATCGTTGAGTGGATATGGCAACAAGAAATTGTTCAGCTCGAGACATTAAAAAGCCGTGACATATTTATGAAAAAAGGACAATGTCTGGTACATGGTGATCTGCACACATCAAATGTTCTTGTTTCAGAAGATAACATAAAGATTATAGACATGGAGTATACTTTTATGGGGCCTTTTTCAGCAGATATGGGGTATTTTCTGGCTAATTTTATATTTGCTTACAGTGCTTTAATGATGAGGGAAGACTGCAGTACTAGTGAAAGATCTGATTATGCCAAGTATATCTTGGAAACTATTGAGGAAACAGTCGATAATTACTATAAAAATTTTAGGCTGTGTTGGGAAAAGGATGCTAAGGAGATCTATCGAAAAGTCCCGGGATATCTTGAAAATATTGAAAAAGATTTTTTATTCGAATCCATGGGGATAATGGCTTCAGCTGCTATTTGCAGAGTAACTGGAGATTTTGAACTGACTGACTTAAATTGCATTGATGACCCATTAAAGAAAAACAAGGCACGCAGCTTGGTTATGCTAATATGTCATCAGGTTTTTAAAGAAAGAGAGAAATATGGTGGCATAAAAGATTTGATTAAAACCATTGTTGATACG
Organism: Ilyobacter polytropus DSM 2926; assembly: GCF_000165505.1. NCBI lineage: Bacteria > Fusobacteriati > Fusobacteriota > Fusobacteriia > Fusobacteriales > Fusobacteriaceae > Ilyobacter > Ilyobacter polytropus. Next base: position 449,692 of record NC_014633.1, read on the forward strand.
AGCAAGGTATTTATATCAATTAACGGATTCTAAATTAGTTATAAAATATGCAGATGCAGGATTATTTGATACTGGATTTTATGAGGTTTATTATAGTTTTTTTCTTCAAAATATTCTAAAATAATCATTTGGAAGATTTCTAAAAATGAAAAATTAACAATGACAAGAGATGATTTGATAAAATTCAAGGTAAATAATTTAAGATGTCATAAAAAAGCTGTAGCCAAAAGTATTGGTCTACAGCTTTTTTATTGGAGATAAAGAGATTATTTTATTTGCTTCTTTTAAAATTCCAAAACATTTGTAAGTATGAATTCTTAATGAAAACCAATAATATAGAACAGTTTGAATAAAAAGTAACAAAAAATGACATTATCACGACATTTTTATCTAGTATTGTATTTGTATAACTAATGAATAAAAGTTTTTATTTTGATTTTAAGGGGGATTGATATGGGAATATTTCATGTCAAAACTGAGATATACTCCGGTATAGGGGTTAGAGAAGTTTTAGAAATGGATAATCTGAAAAAGGTAATTATTATAACTGACCCTGTGATGGTTAAGCTAGGATTGGTTGAAATTGTAGAAAAGACATTGGAAGAGCTGAAAGTGAATTATGATATTTTTGATGAGGTAGAAGTCGATCCGACTCTGGAATCTGTAAAAAAAGGGTTGGAAAAGGTAATGAAGTTCGCTCCGGATAAAATGATAGCCTTGGGAGGCGGTTCAGCCATAGATTCTGCCAAATCAATATATTATTTTATGAAAAAAAGCGGAAAAGAGATACCTATAATAGCTATTCCAACAACAAGTGGGACTGGTTCTGAAGTGACATCTTATGCAGTTATAACAGACAAAAAGAAAAAGGTGAAAATACCAATCAAAGATGAAGATATGATACCGGAAAAGGCAATACTTGACCCTGTATTTACTAAAACTCTGCCAAGAGTTGTTGTGGCAGACGGAGGGATAGATGCTCTCACACATGCCATAGAATCTTACACATGCAAAAGTGCAAATTTTTATACCCAAACATTTGCATTGACTGCGATTGTTGGGATTTTTAAAAATATTTTGAAGGTATATAACAACATTGAGGATGAAGATGCAAGAGTTGAAATGGGAAAAGCTTCATGTATGGCCGGGATAGCCTTTGATAGATCAGGATTGGGAATAAATCACAGTATAGCTCATGTAATCGGAGGTAGGTTTCATAAATCTCACGGAAGATCCAACGGAGTCATTCTTCCATACGTAATAAAATTTAATTCAAGTGATAAAGAGACAGCAAAAAGATATTGGCAGATTTCTAAAAGGCTGGGTTTGCCAAGTGAGACAAAAGAACAGGGAGCAGAAAGTCTCGCTGTAGCTGTAGAGGTTTTAAATAAATGCCTTGGAATTCCAAGTTGTTTGAAAGAAATGGAGATCGGCTGGGAGGCCTATAAAAAATTGATTCCTGAAATGGCTAAAACTGCCATGGAAGATATCTGCACCGATGGAAATATTAAAAAAGTTTCTCAGGGGGATATGGAGGAAATATTCCAAAAGATTTATTAATGTTTTAAAAAAGAATCTGTTGTATTGAAATAGTCTTAAAACGACATTCAAATGACATTTTGAACTTTTATAATGTAAAAGACACTTCTAAATATAAATTAAAATAACGAGGAGGTAAATGAATGCAAGAAAATCTGGTAGAAAAAATGATGGCTGAAGTAATGGAAAAATTGGGAGGCGAACAGAAAAAAGATGAACCTGTTGTAAATACAGAGTGTCGTCTGACAGAATTTGTAGGAACTACAACTTTAGGTGACACAATAGGCCTTGTGATCGCCAATGTAGACCCTGCATTGCACGAAGCCATGGGAATAGACAAAAAATATCGTTCGATTGGAATTATGGGGGCAAGAACTGGGGCAGGACCACATATTATGGCTGCAGATGAAGCTGTAAAAGCCACCAACACAGAGGTTATATCTATAGAACTTCCTAGAGATACAAAGGGAGGAGCAGGACATGGTTCTTTGATTTTATTTGGTGCTGAAGATGTGTCTGATGCCAAAAGAGCGGTAGAAGTTGCTCTTAATGCGGTTAATGAAAAATTTGGAGACGTATATGCAAATGATGCAGGGCATATAGAACTTCAGTATACAGCTAGAGCTTCTTATGCTTGTAATAAAGCATTTAATGCACCTCTAGGAAAATCTTTTGGATTAATAGTAGGAGCTCCGGCGGCTATAGGGGTAGTTATAGCAGATACAGCCTTAAAGGCAGCCAATGTAGAAGTACTTGCTTATTCATCTCCTTCTAATGGAACTAGTCTTTCAAATGAGTCTATTTTAGCAATTTGCGGAGATTCTGGAGCAGTTAGACAAGCTGTTTTAACAGCAAAAGAGGTTGGAGTTAAGCTTCTAGAGACAATGGGAGGATCTGCACCTTCAGTAACTACACCATATATTTAAAGAGAATTTAAAATAAAAAATAGGAGGTCATAATGAAATCAAAACGTTTTGAAGTATTGGGAGATAGACCTGTAAATAAAGATGGATATATAAAGGAATGGCCAGAAAAAGGGCTGATTGCAATGGATTCTCCATTGGATCCTAAACCAAGTGTAAAAGTTGTAAATGGAAAGATAGTAGAGCTTGATGGAAAAAAAGAAGCTGACTTTGATCTTTTAGACAGTTTCATTGCTAATTATGGGATAAATATAGAAAATGCGGAAAAAGTAATGGCCATGGATTCTAGAGAAATAGCCAAAATGCTGGTAGATATCAATATTTCTAGAGATGAAGTAAAAAAAGTAACTCTATCCTTGACTCCTGCAAAGGCTGCTCAGGTAATGACACACATGACTGTTCTTGAGATGATGATGGCTGTAAATAAAATGAGAGCCAGAAGAACTCCGTCAAATCAGTGTCATGTAACAAACTTGAAGGACAATCCGGTACAGATAGCAGCAGACGCAGCAGAAGCAGCTCTAAGAGGATTCTCTGAACAGGAAACAACAGTAGGGATAGTTAGATATGCTCCTTTTAATGCTTTGGCATTACTTGTGGGAGCTCAGGTTGGAAGACCAGGAGTATTGACTCAGTGTGCCGTAGAAGAAGCTACAGAACTACTTCTAGGGATGAGAGCACTGACTAACTATGCAGAAACAGTATCGGTATATGGAACAGAACAAGTATTTATAGATGGAGATGACACTCCTTGGTCTAAGACATTCCTAGCATCAGCTTATGCCTCTAGAGGGCTTAAGATGAGATATACATCAGGAAGTGGATCTGAGGTATTGATGGGTTATGCAGAAGGATGCTCGATGCTATATCTTGAAACTCGTTGTCTTTTTGTTACAAAAGGAGCCGGGGTACAAGGAATACAAAATGGTTCTGTAAGTTGTGTAGGAGTACCTGGAGGGGTACCTGGAGGTGTCAGAGAGATTCTTGCTGAAAACCTAGTAGCTATGATGCTAGACCTTGAGTGTGCATCAAGTAATGACCAGACATTTACACACTCTGATTTAAGAAGAGTGTCTAGAAGTTTGATGCAGATGATACCAGGAACTGACTTTATATGTTCTGGATATAGTTCTACACCAAACTATGACAATATGTTTGCAGGTTCAAACTGGGATGCAGAAGATTATGATGACTGGAATATAATCCAGAGAGACTTAAAGATAGACGCAGGTCTGCACCCTGTGGACAAAGATGAAGTAATAAAGGCTAGAAATAAAGCAGCAAGAGCAATTCAGGGTATTTTTGATGCTCTTGGATTCCCTGAGGTTACTGATGAAGAGGTAGAGGCAGCTACTTATGCTCACGGAAGTAAAGATATGCCGGCAAGAGATGTTGTAACAGATCTGAAAGCAGCTCAAGAACTTATGACAAGAGGAATAACAGGTATAGACTTAGTTAAAGCCTTGAAAACAAAAGGATTTGATGATGTGGCTTCTGATCTTTTACAGGTACTTAAATTGAGAGTGTCTGGAGACCTTCTACATACATCGGCAATATTAGATGGTGACTTCAATGTAATAAGTGCGGTAAACGACAGAAATAATTACAGTGGTCCAGGAACAGGTTATCAGATATCTGATGAAAGATGGGAAAAAATTTCAAATATTCCAAATGCGATAGATCCAACAACAATTAAATAAGGAGGTAAACATGCAGTTAAATGAGCAGGCGATTCGTGGAATTATAGAAGAAGTGGTAAAAAGATATGCAAGCGGTGCAACACCTATTGAAACAACATCGAACCCGGTTTCTCAAGGAAAACTTGAGATTACAGAAGTAGGAGAAGCCACAAAAGGGATGAGCAAGGACGAAGTGGTAATAGCTGTAGCTCCTGCTTTTGCCAAGTACCAGACAGAAACAATTACTAAGATACCTCACTCAGATGTGTTGAAAGAGATGATGGCAGGAATAGAGGAAGAAGGTTTAAAGCCTAGACTGATAAGAGTTCTAAGAACTTCAGATGTATCGTTTTTGGCAAATGACGGAGCAAAACTAAGTGGATCAGGGATAGGTATAGGAATTCAGTCAAAGGGAACTACAGTAATTCACCAAAAAGACTTATTTCCACTATCAAACCTAGAACTATTTCCTCAGGCACCTCTTTTACAAAGAGAGCATTTCAGAATGATAGGTAAAAATGCAGCTAAATATGCAAAGGGTGAATCACCTAATCCGGTGCCTCAGATGAATGACCAGATGGCAAGACCTAAATATCAAGCAATAGCTGCACTTCTTCATATAAAAGAGACTGAACATGTAGTTAAAAATTCGGCTCCTGTAGAATTAAAAGTAAAATTTAAATAATAAAACAGATAAGGATGGTGAAATAATTGGAACAGCAAATGTTGGAAAAAATGATAAGAGAAGCAATCCTTTCAATGTCAGGAGAGAGTGAGAGCTGTGGTGTAAACACAGGAACTATATCTGTAAAAGATTATCCTTTGAGTAAAAATAAAGCTGATGTTTTAAAATCTTCTACTGGAAAAAGTCTTAAAGACTTTACTGTGGAAAATGTAATGAACGGAAGTATAAAACCTGAAGATATAAGAATATCTCCAGAAACTCTTGAAATGCAGGCACAGGTAGCAGAGTCAGACGGAAGAAAGGCTTTTGCACAAAATCTTAGAAGGGCCGCAGAGCTTATCGCAGTTCCTGATGACAGAATTCTAGAGATATATGACAAGTTAAGACCTTATAGATCAACTAAAGACGAACTTCTAGGAATAGCAAGTGAATTGGAGACAAAATACAATGCAAAAATAAATGCCGCACTTGTGAGAGAAGCTACAGTTCTTTATGAAAAACGAGACAGACTAAAAAGATAAGTTTTTAGCACCTGGAGGTAAAAGTGAAATTAATCGTAGGAATAGATATAGGAAATGCTACTACAGAAAGTACCCTTGCTCAGGTAGATGGAGAAAAGGTCCAAGTACTAAGTAGTGGAATAGTAAAAACTACCGGGATTAAGGGTACCAAAGAAAATATTAAGGGAGTCTTCAAATCACTTCAAAAAGCACTTGAAAACTGCGGAAAGACATTGGAAGAAGTATCTCTTATAAGAATAAATGAGGCAGCTCCTGTTATTGGTGATGTGGCCATGGAAACAATCACAGAAACCATAATAACGGAATCTACTATGATAGGTCATAACCCTTCTACTCCAGGAGGAATAGGAATAGGTGTTGGAATTTCACTTCCAATCGAAGATATAAAGAAAGACCACGTTGGAGTAGAGGTAATAGCCCTTATTAATAAGGATGTTGATTTCCAAGTGGCAGCAAGAACAATAAATAATCTTGTAAAAATGGGAGTTAATATAACAGGGGCAATTGTCCAAAAAGACGATGCAGTCCTTATAAATAACAGGCTAGATAGGAAAATACCCATTATAGATGAAGTTCTCCATATTGAGAAAGTACCTGTAAATATGAAGACGGCTATAGAGGTCTCTGAAAAAGGTAAAGTAATCTCTATGCTCTCTAATCCCTACGGGATTGCCACTTTATTTGATCTAACCCCAGAAGAAACTAAAATGATAATGCCGCTATCTAGGGCTCTTATCGGGAACAGGTCGGCTGTTGTAATAAAAACCCCTAAGGGAGATGTAAAATCTAAAATTATCCCTGCTGGGGAATTAAATATAACAGGTGAATCTAAAAAAAGATCTGTACGAGTGGACAGGGGTTCAAAAGAGATAATGAGTGCTATAAAAGCATGCCATCCTGTCAACGATATCTACGGAGAAACGGGTACCAATGCAGGTGGAATGTTAGAAAAAGTAAGAGTGGTAATGGCTCAGTTGACAGATCAAAATGTAAAAAATATTAAAATCCAGGATTTGTTAGCTGTAGATACCTTTGTTCCTCAAAAAGTAGTAGGGGGAATGGCAGGGGAATTTGCCATGGAAAATGCAATCGGAGTAGCGGCCATGGTAAAAGCTGACAAGCTTCAAATGAAAATGGTTGCTAGTAATCTTGAAGAAAAATTAGATATAGCTGTAGAAGTAGGGGGAGTAGAAGCAGAGATGGCTATAATCGGTTCTCTTACTACTCCTGGAACCACAAAACCTCTTGCAATATTGGATATGGGTGCTGGCTCAACAGACGCATCTATTATAACAAAATCCGGGGAGATATCTTCGTGTCATTTGGCAGGAGCTGGGAATATGGTAACAATGCTTATAGACAGAGAGTTGGGTCTAGGGGATTTTGACCTAGCTGAAGATATAAAAAAATATCCTCTGGCAAAGGTGGAAAGCTTATTTCATATAAGGCATGAAGACGGAAGTGTACAGTTTTTTGATACACAACTAGATCCAGGTATATTTGCAAGAATAGTAATATTGAAAGACGGAGAGATGCAACCTCTGGAAATAGATGGGAATATAGAAAAGATCAAAAACATAAGAAGAGAAGCAAAGAAAAAAGTTTTCGTAGAAAACGGAATAAGGGCCTTGGTGAGAATATCTCCTACGAGCAATATAAGAGATATTGATTATGTGGTTTTGGTAGGAGGTTCAGCACTTGATTTTGAAATTCCTCAGATGATTACTGACAGCCTTGCTCATTATGGAATAGTGGCAGGACGAGGAAATATAAGAGGAGTGGAAGGACCTAGGAATGCTGTGGCAACAGGACTATCTCTTTCATATAGGGAGGGATAATAATGGAAAATATAGCAATAAATATATATTATTCCAATTCTCTGAAGATAAATGGTGATCTGGAAGAGATACTTTTTGGAATAGAAGAAGAGGGACTGCCGTGGATTGTGACAGAGTCTGAAGAAAAAGATTCAAAAGTATTGGGAAATATAGCTTCTCAGTCATCAAAGCTTGGTGTTGGTATTGGAATAGGCATCGATGGGGTGACCCTTCATCATGATAAGTTGGAAAAATATAAACCATTGTTTACTTTTCCTTTGTCGAGTATGAAAGAAACCTTTAGAATGCTAGGGATGAACGGAGCTAGATTAATAAAAGGGGAACCTTTCGTTATCCCCAAAGGAGGGAAATAACTGAATATGGGTAACTCATTAGGATTTATTGAGGTAGTAGGAATGTTAGGGGCTATAGAGGCCTGTGATGCGGCAGTTAAATCAGCTTATGTAGAACTTGTAAGATGTGAGCTTACGAAAGGTAGCGGTTGGGTTACTATAGTTTTAAAAGGAGATGTAGCAGCTGTAAAAGCCGGAGTAGATGCGGCAGTAGCCTCTGCTGAAAGGGTTTCAAAGGTAGTTAGCTATACAGTAATAGCTAGGCCTTCTGAAGAGCTTAGGAAAATAACCCCAGACAAACCTGCCCAATCAAGAGAAAAAAAAGATGAACAATCTGAAAATAAAAATGATAAAGATGAAAAAAGAGTAACTGAAGAAAAGCCTTTGGTTGAAGCAGAAAAAAAAGAAGAAAAAATAGCTCAACCTAAGGCTTTACCAGAAAAAAAAGAGGAAAAAATAGTTCAACTGAAAACTTTACCAGAAAAAGTTGCAGTTAAAGAAACAGCCACAGCAGAAAAACAAGAAAGTAAACCTGATGAAGGAAAATCAACGGGAACAACTAGAAGACGAAGAACAACTAGAACAGCAAAAAAATAAAGAAAATTGAGGAGGAAAATCAATGGGAAATGCGTTAGGATTAATTGAAACTAAAGGACTTGTAGGAGCGATAGAGGCGGCAGATGCTATGACAAAATCTGCAAATGTTGAATTAGTAGGATATGAAAAAATAGGTTCTGGTCTCATAACTGTAATGGTAAGAGGAGATGTAGGAGCAGTAAAAGCAGCAGTAGACGCTGGAGCCGCAGCAGCAGAAAGACTAGGAAGCGTTCAGGCTGCTCATGTAATCCCTAGACCTCATACAGATACAGAAAAATTACTAGAAAAGTTAGAAAAGTAATGGTGATTTAAATGAAGCCGTGTAAAAAGACATTGGAGCTTGTATTAAAGGAGGTTCTTTCTGATATTATTTCTGATGAAGTAGTCGTTGGAGTATCAAATAGACACCTGCATATTTCCCAAAATGATCTTGAAAAAATTTTTGGGCCAGATTACAAGCTAACCAAAATGAAAGAGTTGCGACAGCCAGGGCATTATGCAGCAAATGAAACGGTAACTATTATTGGACCAAAAGGAAAGATGGATAAGATCAGAATTTTAGGTCCAGTAAGAAAAGAAACTCAGGTTGAGATATCCATGTCTGATGCTTTTAAACTTGGAATAAAAGCTCCTGTGAAAGAGTCAGGTAAGTTAGAAGGAACACCTGGTCTAACAATAGTAGGGCCTAAAGGTACTCTGAAAACAGATAAAGGCGTGATAGTGGCAGGGAGACATATACACATGCCCAAATTTATTGCCGATATTAAAGGCTATAAAGATGGAGATATGGTATCTGTGGAAACTTCTGGAGAAAGAAAAGCGTTATTTCATAATGTTTTGATAAGAGTGGGATCTAATGTAGTGAAAGAGATTCACTTGGATATGGATGAAGCAAATGCTTCAGGCGCATCAAATGGTGATTTTGTAAAAATAATAAGGGATTAAAAAAATGGAAAGGAGTTCTTGGGCTCCTTTCTCTTTAAGCCCTGTAAGGGGTGAGATATGGAATTTGACCTATTGATAGATCATATAGTCAAAGAAGTCATTGAAAAATTAAAAACTCAAAATCCAGTAATGGAATTGAAAAAAAAGAGATGTCTTGTAATAGTTAATGGAGGAACCGCAGGTCTAGAACAAGTCCTTTTGCAGCTAAAGGAAATCTCGTCCAATTATGAATTGCAGATTATGTTTTCTGAGTCGGGAAAAGAAATAATCGGAGAAGACAGATTTTCTCAATATGAGACAAAGGATCCTTCTTTAATGGAAGTTTCTTCTTTTATTAAAGATATTGATATGATTTTACTCCCTTTGCTTACTAAAAATACATGTGCTAAAGTTGCTGTGGGAATAAGGGATAATGCTGTCACTTATCTTATTTCTAAAGGGATAACCTCTGGAAAAAAGATTGTAGCAGTAAATGATTCCTGCACTGCAGAAGGAGGCACAGTTTATGCAGATCAGATCAATCTTAATATAAAAAAGCTCAAGAGTTACGGTATTACATTTGTAAAAAGTACTAAACTGTCTAATTATATATTAAGAGAAGAAAAAAATAAAAATACCTGTCTCAGAGAGAAAAAAATTATAACTTTGAAAGACTTGTTTAACGTGAAAAACTGCAAAATTTTATTGTCAAAGGACACTATAGTCACAGCTCTTGCAGAAGAAAAAGCCAGAGAAAATAAGGTGAGCTTCGAAATAGAGGAATAACAGGGAGTTGATAGGAATGTTTTTAGCTAAAGTAGTAGGAAAGGTAGTGGCCACAACTAAAAACGAAGGGTTGAACGGGAAGAAAATTCTGATAGTTGCCCCTATAGATATGGACGGGAATATCTCCGGAAATGAATTTGTGAGCATAGACAGTGTCGGGGCCGGAATCGGAGACCAGATATTGGTAACAAAAGGAAGTGTTTCTACATATGCTTTTGACAATAAGAACATTCCTGTGGATTCTGCAATTGTAGCTATTATTGACGTAATAGAGAAAAATTAGGTGGTGATAGGAGTGGGAGAAGTCTACACCAATTTGGTAAGTGTTTACACTAAAAAGGGAGATTCTGGTGATACGGGACTTTACGGAGGGTCAAGAGTCTCTAAAACAGATATAAAAGTAGATACCTATGGGAGTATAGATGAGGCCAGTTCTTTTATAGGAGTTGCAAGAGCATTAATAAAAGATGAAAAGATAAAAACAACTCTGTATAAAATTCAGGAAAAATTTATCATAATAGGCGGATATCTGTCTAGTGACAGAAATGGAGTTTTAAAATTAAAGGAAAAGATTTCTGATGATGACGTAATTAAACTAGAAAAAGAAATAGACTACTTTTCAAAAGATCTTCTTCCCCTTAAAAACTTTATAATTCCAGGGGAAAATATTCAGTCTTCTTCTCTACATGTTGCAAGAACTGTGGTACGTAGAAGTGAAAGAAAGATTGTTCAATTAAAAGAGAGAAGAGATGTTCCGAGAGAGATTTTAAAATATATTAACAGGACTTCAGACCTTTTATTTATTCTAGCTAGAGTAACAGAAGGCCAGGAGGCTATAAGTTATATATCAAAAGATATCATGGAAAGAATGGAAAAACCTGAATCTGAAAATAGATTAATAACTGGAAAAACAAGTTGGAAAGGAAGGGATATGGAAAGTAAAAATATGCTTAGTTTAGAGGATGCCAAAGAAATAGTATATGCAGGGGAAAAAAAAGCTGCTGAACTTGGTAAGGATTTTGTTTTTGCAGTTGTAAATTCAGAGGGGAATTTAATACTGGAAGAAAAAATGGACAACGCCATTTTGGCAAGTACAGATATCGCTCTTAAAAAAGCCTATACATCTGCTGCCCTAAAGATGCCTACCTCTGAACTTGCAGATTTGGTTAAGCCTGGGGCATCTCTTTACGGTCTTCATTCAGACTCTAAATATGTGGTATTCGGAGGCGGATACCCACTGGAATTAAAAGGAGAAGTGGTAGGAGCAGTAGGGGTTAGTGGTGGTACGGTAGAAGAGGATATGACCATTGTGGATGCATGTGTTGAATCCTTTATAAAACGGGAGGACTAATTATGAATTTGGATGCAAATAATCTAAATAATATTGTTTCTTTGATCATGAAGGAACTGGACAAGAATAATAATATAGACGACACCGGTCAGGGTTGCGGTGGAGAAGAGGGTAAAAACGGTATATTTTCTTCTATGGATACAGCAGTCTCTAAGGCTAAGGAGGCTCAAGTAACTCTGTTTGCGTCTAAGCTTGAGCTTAGAGAGAGAATAATAAAGGCCATTAGAGAAGATGTCAGAGAGGCAGCGGCTGAACTCGCTGAGATCGCAGTAGAAGAAACAGGTATGGGAAGAGTAGATGATAAGACTCTGAAACATTATGTTACTGTGGATAAAACTCCAGGTGTGGAGGATTTGAGAGCCTTTGCCTATAGTGGGGATAACGGACTGACAGTTATGGAATTGTCTCCATATGGAGTAATAGGATCGATAACTCCATCTACAAATCCAAGTGAAACTATTGTATGCAACGCTATAGGTATGATTGCTGCAGGAAATTCAGTGGTATTTGCACCTCATCCTGGTGCAAAAAAGACTTCTCTTAGAGCAGTGGAAATCCTAAATAAAGCAGTGGCAAGGGCTGGAGGTCCTAATAATCTTGTGGTAACAATTTTTGAACCTAGTATAGAAAATACCAATAAAATGGTCAAAAATCCAGATATAAAAATGGTAGTAGCCACAGGAGGACCAGGGGTTGTAAAAAGTGTCATGTCTTCTGGAAAGAAAGCTATAGGGGCAGGAGCAGGTAATCCACCTGTATTAGTAGATGAAACTGCAGATATAGAGAAGGCGGCTAAGGATATTGTAAATGGATGCAGTTTTGATAATAATTTGCCGTGTATAACTGAAAAAGAGGTTGTGGCAGTAGATTCAATAACAGATTATCTTATATTTGAGATGCAGAAAAACGGAGCATATTTGGTACAAGACAGTAAAACAATAAAAAAATTATGTGAGATGGTTATAAATGATGGATCACCAAACAGAGCTTACGTAGGTAAAAATGCTTCATACATTCTTAAGGATTTGGGAATAGACGTTGGTGATGAAATAAAAGTAATTATTGTAGAGACTGATGCAGGGCATCCACTTGCTGTCTTAGAAATGCTTATGCCGGTTTTACCAATAGTAAGGGTAAAAGATGCTCTAGAAGGTATAAAAGTATGCAAAAAACTTGAAGACGGACTTAGGCATACTGCCATGATTCACTCAAAAAACATAGACATTCTGACAAAATATGCAAGGGATATGGAAACAACGATATTAGTAAAAAATGGACCTTCATATTCAGGAATTGGAGTAGGCGGAGAAGGGTACACTACCTTTACCATAGCGGGGCCTACTGGAGAGGGATTAACATCTGCCAAAAGTTTTGCCAGAAACAGAAGGTGTGCATTGGTAGGAGGCTTATCAATAAAATAAAAAAAATTATAAATCAATTTTATGTGCATTGAATTTATTTGAATCTGGAGGAGGTTAATTTGAAAAAAAATCTTATCTTATTGGAATTTAGAAATATAAGCTCAGCCTTTTTCATTTTGAATGAGATCACAAAAAATTTTAATGTGAATGTTGAAGAATCAAGATTGATTTGCCCTGGGAAATATCTGCTTATATTTAGCGGTTCCCAGGGAGACATTGACAATGTCAGAAGGAATGTGGAAGAAATAAGAAATCAAAAGGGTAAATATAAACATATTATTGTAAAAACAATAAGTGGTATCAGCGGTGACCTCTTAGGGAAGTTAAATAAAATTATTCAATATCCCGAGTATGTCAGAAGCCTGGGTATAGTTGAGTTTAGCAATACTGCAGAAGCAATAAAAACTGCTGACATTATAGAGGATATGAGTCCTGTAGTCATACTGACAATAAAGATCGGGATTGGAATGTGTGCTAAAGGAGTAATAATTTTTGAAGGGGATACATCAGCTGTTACTGAGATTATATCCAAGATAGAAAATGAGAATTTAGAGGGGATGATTTCATCTGATATTGTAAATTCTCCTAGCAAAATTTTATTGGATAATTTCCGTTTCTAAATGGAGAGTATGAGTATGAATATAAAAGAGGCTAATGCATATATAAAAAAATTTGATGAGAAAATTCAAAAACCAAGTATTATTTCTCCTGATACAGAATTTTATGTAGGAGTGGACTTAGGGACGGCTAACATCGTTATAAGTGTCGTGGATAAAAATGGAGAGCCTCTAGGGGGAGCAACTTACCCGTCTTCAGTGGTTAAGGATGGAATCGTTGTTGACTTTATAGGGGCAATTAAAATCGTAAGGGATTTAAAAGGAAAAGTAGAAAAAGATCTGGGAATAGAAATCACCGAAGGATTCACGGCTATACCTCCAGGAGTAGAAGTTGGGAGCGTCAAGGCCATATCTAATGTCATAGAGTCGGCAGAAATAGATGTGGTAAGAGTAATAGATGAGCCTACAGCTGCAGCTAAAACACTGAAAATAACCGACGGAGCGGTTGTGGATGTGGGAGGAGGTACAACTGGAATAAGTATATTGAAAGACGGCAAGGTGATTTTTGTGGCTGATGAACCTACTGGAGGTACTCATATGTCACTTGTTCTTGCAGGAAATTACGGAATAACATTTGATGAAGCGGAAGAGCTAAAAAAAGATAAGAGTAAAGAAAATGAAATTTTTACCACTGTAAAGCCAGTAGTGGAAAAAATGGCTGCAATTGTAAAGAAATTTTTATCTGGTTATGATGTAGATACTATTTATTTAGTCGGAGGAGCTTGTACTTTTAAAGGTTTTGATTCTGTATTTGAAAAAGAGCTTGGAAAAAAGATCGTAAAAACATATAAACCCCTTTTGGTAACTCCTTTGGGGATAGCTCTTACAGAGGTACAGGGAAAAGCATAAAGGGTTAATCTGTATATTTTGATCAAATAGTTTCTTGAAAAATTAGGAGGAAAAAAATGAAAAGAGAAAATTTATTTGGAGAATGTATTGCTGAGTTTTTAGGTACAGGTCTTCTCATCTTCTTTGGTGCTGGATGTGTGTCGTCTCTAGTACTCTCGGGTGCCCAGATGGGATTGTGGGAGATAAGTATCGTCTGGGGATTTGGAGTTTCAATGGCAATCTACATAACTGGTGGAGTTTCTGGGGCGCATATAAATCCTGCAGTTACCATCGCTCTTGCAACATTTAAAGGTTTTGACAAGAAGAAGGTAATTCCATATATAATATCTCAGATAGTAGGAGCATTTTCAGCATCTGGTTTGGTATACTTTCTCTATAGAAACCTATTTATAGCATTTGATAAGAATAACGGAATAGTAAGAGGTTCAGTTGAAAGTCTGTCAACAGCGGGGATTTTTACAACATATCCCAATCCAGCAATAAACAACATGCAGGCATTTATAGTGGAAATCATAATAACAGCAGTACTTATGATGACAATATTAGCAGTTACTGATGACAAAAATGGAGCTCCCAAAGGACATATGTCAGCGCTACTTATAGGAATAGTTATTGCAGTTATAGGAGGTTCTTTTGGTACACTTACCGGGTTTGCTATGAATCCAGCAAGAGACTTTGGTCCAAAGTTATTTCTTTTTGTTTCAGGGTGGGGAAATGTAGCATTAACCGGTGGACTCTCAAATCCTTATTTCTGGGTTCCTATTTTAGGCCCTATATGCGGAGCCTTGGGTGGTACTGTCATTTATGACAAAATGATAGGAGCTAACATCCCCGTTGAAGAAGAGGAAGAGGTAAATGAGTTGGCGGTGGATTAAAAAATAAAGGTTATATTAAACAGTATTCATAAAAATATTTTTAAACCTCTTGGTTAAGGTGGGATGCTACTCTTACTGAGAGGTTTTTTTCTAGAAAAATAGCTTAATTTGAAGATTGAAGTTTTTTAGATCAAGAAAATATATTTTTTTAAAGGAGGAAGGTCTTATGAAATTAATTTATTTACCCTTTATATTTATAAGCCTTACTCTAGATGTTTTTACAGCTTCGTTAACAAAGGGATTTACCATTGAAAAATTAAAGTTTACAGATATTTTTAAAACCATTACTGTATTTGGAGTATTTCAGGTTTTGATGTTTTTTATAGGGTTTAAAAGCAGAGTTTTATTTTTAGGAAAGACCAGTGCTTTTATTCACTTTTCTCTGTTTTTCATTCTTGTATTTTTAGGAGGGAAAATGGTTTTTGAATCTTACAAAGAGTATAAGAACAAAAAAACATTAGAAACCAAGTCTGAGTTTAATCTTATTTTGCTCAGTCTTGCAACGAGTATAGATGCCTTGGTAATAGGAGCCTCTGTATCTTTGAAACTTAGTGTTGAAATCTTTGTTATTACCGCTATGATAGGCGTATTTACTTCTATGGCTTCTCTACTAGGGATTTATTTGGGATATAAAACGACTTATTTTGCAAACTATCCAATGAATTTTGCTGGCGGATTTATACTTATATTTATAGGGGTGAAGAGTTTATTCTGATTTAAATAGTTATTTTAAAGTTTAGATTGTAAAAAAAAGCAGACCAAGCTTTAAAGCTTGGTCTGCTTTTTAAATGAGGGAGAAAATTATGAAGGTGAGAATTGTCGAATACAAATTCTCGATTTGCCACTTCATAAATTTAGTCGTCTAAGATCTATAAAAAGTTTAAATTTTTTTTTAAATTTTAAAAACCTCACTACCAACTACAAAGTCCGATAATTTATAAGTATTATATTTTTTTTAAAATAACAAAAACAATAAAATATAATAATAGAGATATAAAAAATAAATATTGATACACTGATTTTTTTATGTAAAACTGATTAAAATATTAAATAGTTGTTGAAAAATACTACAAAAAGATTTATAATGAACAGGTAATATTATATAAAACGATTAAGGTTTTGGAACAATTCCAAATTAAAAGGGAAGAAGAGTGAAAATCTCTCGCGGTCCCGCCACTGTAAAGCTGACTAAGGTATGTTTGCCACTGGAAAATATTTTCTGGGAAGGGTGTACCTTATAGGATGAAGCTGAGCCAGGAGACCTGCCTTGATCTTAGAGATGTACTAGCCTGCGAGGACAGGGAGGCATAGCTTGATTTGAGGCAGAAAAACATTCTGATCAGACTGAGATATTCCTGACCTTCCTTGCACAAGGAAGGTTTTTTTATTGGAGGATATTCTATGAAGAGATTACTGATAGCAGGAACAAATTCAGGAGTTGGAAAAACTACCATAAGTACGGCTATAATGGCTGCTTTAGATAAAGTTACTCCTTTTAAGGTGGGACCGGATTATATTGATCCAAGATTCCATGAATTTGTAACAGAAAACCCATCTTACAATCTGGATATATTTATATGTGGAGAAGAAGCAGTAAAAAAAATATTTATAGATGGAAGCAGCCGAGGGAATATATCAATAATAGAAGGTGTAATGGGACTCTATGATGGTAAAAACCATGATCTAGACAACGGAAGCAGTGCACATATGGCGAGACTTTTAAAAACCCCGGTTATGCTGGTAGTAGACGCTAAGGGTGCATCTACAAGTGTAGCGGCAAAGGTATTAGGCTATAAACTTTTGGATTCTAGGGTAAAAATAGGAGGAGTCATATTAAACAATGTGTCTAGTGAGAAACTGTACGATTTATTGAAAGAAGGGATCGAAAGACACACAGGAATAAAATGTTTTGGTTACTTTCCTCCGAACCCTGAGATAGAACTAGGAAGCCGTCACCTGGGTCTCAGACAGGCAGAGGAGATAGAAGGACTCAAGAAAAAACTTGAGGTTTTGAAAGAGATGGCAGAAAAGTACTTAGATTTAGAGGGGATTCTAGAGGCATCAGAAACTGATGAGGTTATAGAGAGTAGTTATGAATCAGAAAAAATCAAAGATATGTTTAAAGGACTCAAGGTTGCAATAGCCAGAGACACAGCATTTTCTTTTTATTATAGATCAAACATAGAGCTTATGGAGTATGCAGGGATGGAAATAACTGGTTTTAGTCCCCTTAATAACGAAAAGATTCCAGAAAACAGTGACTTTATTTATCTAGGGGGAGGATATCCTGAAAATTTCGGAGAAATTCTTGAAAATAACAAGATAACACAGGACTCCATAAGAAACGCCTATGAAAATAATATTCCAATTTACGGGGAATGCGGTGGATTTATGTACCTTGGTAAGGGAATTAAGGACAAAGAAGGTGTCTATCACAAAATGTGTGGACTAATAGATGTAGATGTAGAGATGAAAAACCGACTTAATATAAAAAGGTTTGGATACATAAATTTTGAGACTACTGACGGACTCAAGGGCAGAGCCCATGAATTTCACTATTCAGACATATCAAGAGTTGGAGATGAAAAATGTTACTTTGATATTTCCAAGGAAAACGGAAGAAAGTGGCAGTGTGGCTTTACAAAAAGAAACCTTTTGGCAGGATATCCTCATGTGCATTTCTGGGGAAATATAGAATTTTTTAAAAAACTTTTTGAAAAAGGGAGAAGATAATGAAATACATAAAAGTACCTATGGATATCGAAAAGAGAAGTTTTGAGATAATAACAGAAGAGTTAGGTGAGAAAAACAAGCTTTTTACAGAGCAACAAGCTCCTGTTATAAAAAGACTTGTTCACACTACAGCTGACTTTGAATATGCTGATATAACTGAATTTTCAGAAGGTGTAATAGAAAAGGCTATGGAAGCAATTAAAGGCGGATCTAGAATATATTGCGATACCAGTATGATAGTGAACGGATTATCTAAAAAAAATCTTGAGAGATTTGGATGTGTACCTTACTCTATGGTTTCAGACCCTGAGGTGGCAAAAATAGCAAAAGAAAGAGGAGTAACTAGATCAATGGTGGGGATGGAAAAGGCCGCTAAAGATCCAGAAACGAAGATATATCTAATAGGAAATGCTCCTACAGCACTTTTTACTTTAAAAGAACTTGTAGAAAAAGGAGAGGTAGAAAAACCTGCCTTAGTTATCGGTGTTCCTGTTGGTTTTGTGGGAGCTGCTGAATCTAAAGAGGCCTTAAAAGAGATGAAAGATATACCATATATAATTACAAAGGGAAGAAAGGGCGGAAGTACCGTTGCAGTGGCAGCACTTCACGGGATACTTTACCAGATGTACGACAGAAAGGATTTCTAATGGAAAATTTTGTTCATATGGATAAATTTACTTATCAGGACGGGAAAAAACTCCGTTATGGTTACACCACAGGAAGTACTGCAACTGCCGCGGCTAAGGGAGCTGTAGAGGCTCTTTTTGCAGGAGAGTTTAAGGAATCTGTAAAAATAGATACACCCTTTGGCTGGGAACTTGATTTGCAGATAACAGAGGCAGAACTTGATAGAGACAGGGCAGTATGTGCTGTACGAAAGGATGCGGGAGATGACCCTGATGTAACACATGGAATTTTGATATTTGTGTCGGCAGAAAAAGTTGATGACCTGAGTATAGAGAGAGAAGACTGCTTTTATAACGAGAATAGAACCATAGAACTTACAGGTGGTGAGGGAGTGGGGAAGGTTACAAAAAAAGGACTTCAGGTTCCACCTGGAAAGCCAGCAATAAATCAAGGACCGAGAAGCATGATTTTCAAGGAAGTTCAAAAAGTTCTTCCAGAAGGTGAAAAAGTGAGGCTAGAAGTATTTATCCCTCAGGGACAGGAAAAGGCTCTTATGACATTTAATCCAAAACTTGGAATAGTGGGTGGGATATCGGTACTTGGAAGCAGTGGGATAGTAAAGCCAATGTCAGAAGAGGCTTATAAAAATTCTCTTACTGTGGAGCTTGGATTTCACAAAGAGGAGAGAAAGAAAAATACTGTTGTTTTTACCTTTGGAAATTACGGAAAGAGATTTATAAAAGAGAATCTCAACATTCCAATTGAAGATGTATTTGTAATAAGCAATTTCGTAGGATTTATGATAGAACAGGCAGCTCATAGGAAATTTGAAAGAGTTATCTTACTAGGGCATATAGGGAAAATGGTTAAACTAGCAGGGGGTATTTTTCATACTCACAGTAAGGTAAGTGATGCCAAGCTAGAGATCTTCACAACCTGTGCTTTACTAGCAGGGGAAGACTATGAAACACTGTTGAAAATCGCTGATTCAAATACAACAGATGAGGCTGTGGAATATGTAACCAATGAAAAAACTTATGAAATAATGTGTGAAAGAATAGTTGAAAAATGCAGTCATAAGGCTAAAAATATAGAATTTGCAAGTTTATTATTCTCCTTTGAAAAAGGTGAATTGGGAAGAAGTTATAATTTTGACAGAGTGATTGAGGAGCTGGAAACAGTATGAAAATAAATGTGCTGGGACTGGGACCTGGAAACAGAGATTATATACTCCCAGAGGTAGAAAAAAGAATAAAAAGTTCAGATCTTATAGTCGGTGGAAAAAGGAATATAGAAAGTATCCCAGACTTAACATCAGGGAAAGAGATAGCTTATATAGACAGACACCTAAAAGAACTGGTTCAATCTATGAAAGACAACATGAGTGAAAAGAAAATTGCGGTGGTTCTTTCTGGAGACACGGGATTTTACAGTATGCTAGGTTATCTCAGGAAAAACTTTGAACTGTCACAATTAGATGTAGTGCCTGGGATATCATCTATGCAGTATTTTTTCGCAAAGATAGGCGAGCAGTGGCATGATGCAGTAATAAAAAGTGTCCACGGAAGAGAGTTTGATTATATAGAGGCTCTGAAATCAGCAGGAAAGGTAGGGCTGCTAACTGACAATATTAATACTCCCCAGGAAATAGCAAAAAAAATCTGGGAATCTGGTATAGAGGCCACTGTCTATGTAGGAGAAAACCTCTCTTATCCTGATGAGTGCATAACTTCAGGAAAGGCCAGTGAAATCAAGAGTATTCAGAAAAAGTTTGATTTGAACGTCGTAATAATAAAAGGTGAGGAATTGTGAGACATATAAGAGACAGGGAATTCATAAGAGGCAGTGTGCCTATGACTAAAGAGGAAGTGAGAGCTGTATCAGTAGCAAAACTTCAGTTAGAACCTCATCACATTCTTGTAGATGTAGGGGCGGGAACTGGTTCTGTAGGTATAGAGGCTGCCGGTTATCTTTCTCAGGGAAGCGTCTACGGTATAGAGATAAACCCTGACGGAATAGATATAATCAAAAAAAATATCGAAAAATTTCAAATTGGCAATTACAACTTGATAGAGGGGCTTGCTCCTGAAAATATTCCGAAGATAAAGTATCATAGGATGTTTGTGGGAGGAAGCAAGGGAAATCTGGACACCATTGTAAATCATTTTATGGAACATTCTGCAGAGGATGGAGTTATAGTGATAAACGCTATAGTGCTAGAAACCCTAACAAAGGCAATGGACACATTGAAGGCCAATAGATTTACAGATATAGAGGTAGTATCTATGACTGTTGCTAGAAACAGAAAAGTAGGAACAATGAACATGATGATGGGCGAAAACCCCATATATATAATAACTGCTAAAAGAGGAGAGTAAAAATGTCAAAACTTTATGGAATTGGTGTAGGAGTAGGAGATCCTGAACTGATAACGCTAAAAGCTATCAGAAAAATAAAGGAATTGGATGTGATAATCCTTCCTGAGGCCAAAAATATAGGCGAGAGTACAGCATATACCATTGCAAAAGAATATATGAAAGAAAATGTGGAAAAAGTAGCAATTTCTTTTAAAATGCAGGATAGCTGGGAAGCAAGAAGAGAAGACCACAAAAGAAATGCAGTGATAGTAAATGAACTTCTTGAGGCAGGTAAAAATGTAGGATTTTTAACAATAGGGGATCCTATGACTTACAGTACCTTTGTGTACATCATGGAATTGCTAAACGACGGAGTAGAGGTAGAAACTGTACCTGGAATAACTTCTTTTGCTTCTATTACAGCCAGAGTAAATATACCTCTTGTAATGGGAGACGAGTCTATGAAAGTTGTGGGTATCGCAAAAGAAACAGATATAGTAAAAGAGATAGAAAGCTCAGACAACGTCATCTTTATGAAGGTTGTAAGAAACCTAGAGAGACTAAAAGATGCTCTTAGAGAAACAGGAAACATGAATAATGTAGTCTTGATCTCAAACTGCGGTAAAGAAGACGAACAGATTATATATGATTTAGAAAACATAGAGAAAGATGACATATCTTATTTCTCAACAATGATATTAAAAAAAGGTGGGATTGAAAAATGGAAAAGGTTTACTTCATAGGAGCTGGTCCTGGGGACCCGGAATTGATAACGGTAAAAGGACAAAGACTTGTTTCTGAAGCAGATGTGATAATTTATGCAGGTTCTCTTGTACCTAGACAGGTAATAGAATGTCATAAAGAGGGAGCAGAAATATATAACAGCGCCAGTATGAACTTGGACGAGGTAATGGAAGTAACTATAAAAGCTGCAAAAAATGGGAAAATGGTAGCAAGAGTACACACTGGTGACCCTGCTATCTATGGAGCTCACAGAGAGCAGATGGATATTTTAGCAGCCCACAACATAGATTTTGAAGTAATACCAGGTGTAAGTTCGTTTTTAGCATCTGCTGCAGCTATAAAAAAGGAGTTTACACTCCCAGATGTAGCTCAAACAGTTATCTGTACTAGAATGGAGGGAAGAACTCCTGTACCTGAACTTGAAAAGCTAGAACTTCTAGCATCTCACAAGACATCAATGGCAATATTCTTGTCTGTTCAGATGATAGATAAAGTTGTAAACCAGCTGCTTACACACTATGAAAAAGATACACCAATAGCAGTGGTCCAAAGAGCCACATGGGAAGATCAGAAGATTGTAGAGGGGACACTTGAAAATATAGCAGAGAGAGTAAGGGAAGCTAACATTACAAAGACTGCTCAAATCCTGGTTGGAAGATTTATGGGAGATGAATATTCAAAGTCAAAACTTTATGATAAACACTTTACTCATGAATACAGAGTTGGAATTGATAAAAAATAACTTTTATTTAGATTTTTAGGTAAAATGATTAGAATAAAAGATAAAAAGAAATGCCACGAGTTTACCTTAGCTATTTATGTGATTTGTGACAAAGAATATTTTTCTATAAAGTTAGAAAGATTTAGGGGATGAAATTATGAAATGGGCTGTTATAAGTGTCACTGAAAAAGCAGTGGAAAAAGCTATGGAAGTTGCAAAAAAAATTGATTGTGATATCTATACTCTTCCTAAATACTCTGTAGAAGGAACTATTCCCTTTGAAAATGGATTCAAAAAAGGAGTTGGCAATATTTTTTCAGAATATAAGACACTTCTCTTTATAATGGCTAGTGGAATTGTAGTGAGAACCATCGCTCCCTTAATAAAGAGTAAGGACATAGATCCAGGAATACTGGTCATGGATGAAAAGGGAAATTTTGTAACTTCCCTTTTATCGGGCCATTTAGGAGGAGCAAATACAGCTTGTGAAACTATAGCCCAAGCTGTGGGTGCAGTACCTGTAATATCTACAGCCTCTGATGTTTCAGGAAAAACTGCTGTAGATACCCTTGCTATGGCGATAAAAGGAAAAATGGACAGTTTGGAAAAAGCTAAGCATGTAACTTCTCTTATTGTTGGAGGAGAAAAAGTAAGTCTTAAACTTCCTGATAACGTAACTATTTCAGAGGATAATTCAGCTGGGGTAATTGTTCTCTCTAACAGGAAAGAAGTAAAAGTCAGCCAGATTATACCCCAGAATATAGTTGTTGGAGTGGGCTGCAGGCGGGGGACACCTAAAGAAACCATCATAGAAGCTGTTGAAAAAGCGATGTGTGAAGCCAATCTTCATATGGACAGTATAAGAATATTTGCAACTGTGGATTTGAAGGGAGACGAAAAAGGGCTCTTGGAAACGGTAAAACATTACGGCAGAGAACTAACTGTGATCTCGAGAGATAAGATACTTCCTATTGAGGATAATTTTGAAGGATCGGATTTTGTAAAAAAGAGTATAGGAGTTAAGTCTGTATCTGCACCCTGTGCTTTTCTGGCCTCTGAATCTAAGGGGAAGTTTATAACTGAAAAGATGAGACAGGCTGGGGTAACAGTATCAATATATGAAGAGGAGATAAGAAGAGATGGGTAAAATTTATGTAATCGGTATAGGTCCTGGAAACAAGGAAAACATGACTTTCAGAGCATATAAGGCTATGGAAGATTCAGATATAATCGTAGGACACAAGACATATATAAATCTTGTAGAAGACTTGTTTGTAGGTAAAGAGACATTTAGATCTGCAATGAAAAAAGAGATAGAAAGATGTCAGGAAACTCTAAACTTTGCAAAGAATGGGAAAACAGTTGCTCTTATAAGCTCTGGAGACGCCGGAGTATATGGTATGGCAGGAATAATGCTAGAAGTAGCTGCAGACAGCGGTATAGAGGTGGAAGTAATACCAGGAGTAACATCTGCTAATGCTTCAGCAGCTGTAGTAGGAGCTCCAGTAATGCACGACCACGCAACTATAAGTCTAAGTGACCTTCTTACTGATTGGGACCTTATTACAAAGAGGATAAAACTTGCCTCTGAAGGAGATTTTATAATTTCTTATTATAATCCTAAAAGTTTCGGAAGACAGACTCAGATAGTCGAAGCATGGGAGATCATGTTGAAATACAAGAAAAAAGATACTCTGGTTGCTATAGTTAGAAATACTGGAAGAGAGGGACAAGAGTACGAACTTACTACCCTTGAAAATATGCTTGAGCATGAGATAAATATGTTTACTACAGTAATTGTTGGAAATTCTAAGACCTTTATAAAAGGTGGTAAAATGATAACTCCTAGGGGATATAAGGTCTAAGCTATGATCTGGATTATAGGGGGGACCAAAGATTCTAGGGACATAATAAACAAGCTTGGGGACATTGAAATAATAGTGTCTACAGCTACAGAATATGGAAAGAAATTGTTAAAAGGACTGAATGTTGTATCTGAACCTATGAATAAGGATGAGATGCGAAAGTTTATAAGGGCAAATAGGGTGGATCTGGTGCTCGACGCCAGCCATCCATATGCAGTAAATGTATCTCAAAATGCTATAGAGGCTTCTACGGCTGAGGGTATAGATTACCTAAGATTTGAGAGAGAGATGCTTAATTATGACGGAGGAGTGAAATTTACTTCAATGGAAGAACTAACAAAGTACTTGGGAGGTCTAAAAGAGAAGATATTAGTCACTCTTGGAAGCAACAATCTAAGTTACTTTAAGGATATATCCAATTTGGAAAATATCTACTTTAGAATACTTCCTGTGAAAGAGTCTCTTGAAAAGGCGGAAAAAGCGGGGATACTCCCAAAACAGCTTATAGCTGTTCAGGGACCTTTTTCAAAGGCGTTTAACACAGCTATTTATAAAAATTATGAGATAAAGTATGTAGTCACAAAAGAAAGTGGATCTACAGGAGGAGAGCTAGAAAAGATAGAGGCTGCTGCAGACTGCAGAGTAAAACCTATCATATTATCTAGACCTGAAATAGATTATCCTTGGAAAACTGGTAATATAGACCAAATAATAAAAAAGGTGATGGAATATGAAGAAGCATAAAAATATTATGGTACAAGGGACTGCATCCTCTGTGGGGAAAAGTCTTGTTACAACAGCATTATGCAGAATTCTCTATAAGGACGGATATTCGGTATGTCCTTTTAAATCACAAAATATGGCTTTAAACTCATTTATCACAGAAGATGGTAAAGAGATGGGGAGAGCTCAGGTAGTTCAGGCAGAAGCCTGTGGTATAAAGCCTGAAGCCTTTATGAATCCAATATTATTGAAACCAACAACAGATCGAAAATCACAGGTAATCTTAAACGGCAAGGCTCTAAGAAATATGACTGCTAGGGAATATCATGAGTTTAAACCAAGCCTGAAAGAGGAACTGATAAAAATATACAGTGGAATAAAAGAAAATTATGATACCTCTGTAATCGAAGGAGCAGGGAGTACTGCTGAGATTAATCTCAAAGAGGGAGACATTGTAAATATGGGGATGGCGGAGATCGCTGATTCTCCTGTAATACTTGTTTCGGACATAGACCGTGGAGGTGTGTTTGCCTCTATACTGGGAACACTCATGCTCCTGGAAGATCACGAGAGGGAAAGAGTAAAGGGTGTAATCATAAATAAGTTCAGAGGTGATGTGGGGATATTGAAACCTGGCATAAAACAGCTGGAAGAGATAATAAAAAAACCAATTCTAGGTGTGTTACCTTATTCAGAACTGGATATAGAAGACGAGGACTCAGTAACAGAGAGATTTAAAAAATATAGCGGTGACAAAGATATAAGAGTCTCTGTAATAAGAATAAATCACATGTCAAACTTTACTGATCTGGATGCACTTGGTGTTTATGAAGATGTGTCGGTAAAGTATATCACAAAGGCTGAAGATCTAGGAAATGAAGATATTATTATAATACCTGGTTCAAAAAGCACTATTGACGACTTGAAAGAGATAAAGGACAAGGGAATAGCTGAAAAAATAGTAAGACTTGCTAAAAAAGGAACGATAATATTTGGAATCTGCGGAGGATATCAGATGTTAGGTCAGAAAATTTCAGATCCTGATAAAATAGAGAGTTCTCTTTTGGAAATCCCTGGAATAGGATTACTAGATATGGAGACAGTCATGAAAAGTGATAAGAGAACTGTGCAGTATGAAGGAAAAGTAGTTGTAGACGGAGGATTCTTAGAGGGAACAAAGGGAATGACAGTGAAAGGATATGAAATACACCAAGGGATTACCAATGGAAATGAGGGCAACGTATTTCTACAGGGAAACGGCTGTGTAAATGGAGCCTTTAAAGACAATATAATAGGGACTTATATCCACGGAATCTTCGACAACAGTGATTTTACAAGAAAGTTTCTCAATAACATAAGGAAAAACAAGGGACTTGACGAGATAAATGACGCCATAGATTTCCAGGAATTTAAAGAAAGAGAATTTGATAAGCTTGCTGATATAGTCAGGGAACATCTTGACATGGAAAAAATATATAAGATATTAGAGGGTGAGAATGTTGAATGTGATTGCTAAGATAGCTATCGCTTATCTGATAGATCTAATAGCTGGAGATCCCTACTGGATGCCTCATCCAGTACAGTTTATCGGTAAATTTATTGAAAAATTTGAAAAGTTTTTGTACAGATTTAAAAACAAAAGGTTTTCAGGAGCAGTACTCACAATCACGGTACTTTCTCTTACCTTTGCAATAAGTTATACCCTTGGAATGTTTCAGATTCTAGAAATTTATTTTCTTTATACAATTTTTGCTACGAGGTGCCTGGCAAAAGAGGGAATGAAGGTATACAATATATTGAAGGCTAAGGATATGGAAAAAGCTAAAAAAGAGCTGTCATATCTTGTGAGCCGTGATACAAACAGCATGGATGAAAGAAACATAATAAGAAGTGTCATGGAAACTATCTCAGAAAATACAGTTGATGGCATTATAGCACCTATGTTCTATATGATGATCGGAGCACTACTTTTACCTGGGAATCCTGGTGCAGCCTTGGCTTTTGGGATGACTTATAAAGGTGTAAATACTCTTGATTCTATGGTTGGCTATAAAAATGAAAGATATAGTGATTTCGGATGGTTTTCAGCAAGACTTGATGACTGGGTAAATTTAATCCCTGCTAGAATAACCGGGATGATACTTTATCCTTTATCGGCTATGATTTTAGGTTTTGACTATAAATCTTCTTTTAGAATTTACTTTAGAGACAGGCTAAGGCATGCCAGTCCAAATGCAGGTCATCCTGAATCTGCTGTTGCTGGAGCAATAGGGATACAATTTGGAGGAGTCACAAGTTATTTTGGAGAAAGTCATGAAAAACCTACAATAGGAGATAAAATTAAAGAGTTTGATATAGAAGATATAAGAAAAAATATAAAGATGATGTACGGAGCTTCTATTATAGGGATAATCTTTTTTATGGGGATAATCTGGGGAGTCCATAGATCTTTCATAGCATAGGAGTGGTAGGATGGAACTGCACGGAGGAAACATCTATAAACTTGCAAGAGAAAAGGGAATCGAAAAGATACTGGACTACAGTGCAAATATAAACCCTTTCGGACTTCCTGAAAGTCTGAAAAAAGCGGTTGTGGAAAATTTTCATATTTTTGAAAAGTATCCCGACCCAGAATATGTAGAACTGAGAGAAATCTTGGCAAAGCATAATGGTATGAACTATGAAAATATAATTGTTGGGAACGGAGCCACTGAAATTATATTTCTATATATGAAAATGCTCAATCCTAAAAAAGCACTTGTTGTAAACCCTACCTTTGTAGAATATGAAAGAGCTCTAATGCAGACTTCGTGTCAGGTAGATCACTTCAGGCTGGAAGAAAATGAGAATTTTGTACTGGATAAAGAAAAACTCCGAGAAGAATTAAACAAAGGTTATGACCTGCTGGTAATATGCAATCCAAATAATCCTACCGGTCGTTTTATGACAAGGGCAGAGATGGAAGAGATCGCAACAATAGCAAAAGAGTCTGGTACAAGACTTATGGTAGACGAAGCATTTATTGAATTTGTAGAAGGTAATTACAGTGAGAGTATAGCCCATCTAAAAGATCCGAATATATTCGTAGTAAGAGCCCTTACAAAGTTTTTTGCCATACCTGGAATAAGGCTGGGGTTTGCAATATGCCACGATAGTGCTATAATAAATCGAATACAGGGAGAAAGAGAACCTTGGACTGTAAACGCTCTGGCAGAACTAACTGCCAAGGTTGTTTTAGATGACAGGGAATATATAGAAAAATCTGAGAATTGGGTTAAAAAAGAAAAAAAATGGATGTACGAGGAACTTACTAAAGGCAATAATATAAAAGCTTATAAAACCGAGACAAACTTTATACTTGTAAAACTGACGGGAAACTCTAACTCTAAAGCACTGAGAGAAAAACTTATTGAGGATGGAATACTAATAAGAGATTGTTCAAATTTTCCGTTTCTTGATGAAAATTATATTAGACTTGCGATCAAGGATCACAAAAGCAACCAATATGTTGTGGAAAGGGTAGTGGCTAGGACAAATGAGAATGGATAACTTTTATGCAGTAGGAATAGATCATAAAAAAGTTGATATGGGCGGCAGAGAGAGTTTTATACAGAAAAACCCGACTGAAATTTTTGATGAACTCCTTGGGAACAAAAAAATAAAGGGCTATGTAAATCTTTCCACTTGCCTCAGGATCGAGTATTATATCCATGTAGAGGAAGGATTCACAGAAGATGAAATAGTTGGCCTTTTTCCAAGTCAGGAGGAACTCTTTGTAAAGCGAGGGGAAAACGCTCTTCACTATCTTTTCAGAGTTATATGTGGATTTGAGTCTGTAATAAAGGGAGAGGACCAGATCTTAGCACAGGTAAAAAAAGCTCACTATGATTCTGTAGAGGTAGGGACCACATCAAAAGTTCTAAATGTAATATTTAATAAGGCTATAGAGGTTGGGAAAAAATTTCGAAATGAAAGTCAGATAGCACACAATGCCCTATCGCTAGAAGCAATATCACTGAAATTTATAAAAAACAATGTAGAGAATCTTGAAGATAAAAATGTACTTATTCTAGGTGTAGGAGATCTTTCCCAAGGGATACTCTACCTTCTTAAAAAAAGTAAAGTGAAAAATATAGTTGTTACAAACAGAAGCCACCATAAAGCCCTTGTTTTAAAAGACAGTTATGATGTGGATGTAATAACTTTTGATCAAAAGGTTAAGATGGCTATAGATAGTGACGTAATAATCAGTGCCACATCGGCTCCTCATTTCGTGCTCAAGAGTGAAGAACTGATGGGAAAACTTGATGACGGAAGAAAAAGGTTCTTTTTAGACCTTGCAGTGCCTAGAGATATTGATGAGAAACTCGGGGACCTTCCCAATGTAGATATTTATAATTTGGATCATATATGGGAAACTTATGAAAAAAATGTTACTAAAAGAGAGAACAGACTAAAAGAATATTCACACCTTATCACAGAACAGATAGAAAATGTGAAAAAATGGTTTGAATACAGAGAAAGGATAGCTTAATGATGAAGAAAAACAAAGTGGTAATAGGAACTAGAGGAAGTTTACTGGCTGTAGCTCAGTCAAAACACGTAAGATCAATGTTAAAGGAAAAATATCCAGAAATAGAATTTGAGATCAAAGAGATAGTTACTACAGGGGATGTTGACTTAAGAACCAACTGGAACAACAGTGACACTTCTCTTAAAAGCCTTTTTACAAAGGAGATAGAAAAAGAACTATTAGATGGAACTATCCACCTCGCAGTTCACTCGATGAAAGATATGCCAGCAGAAAGTCCAGCAGGATTAATCTGTGGTTCTATTCCTGAAAGAGAGGACTACAGGGATGTTGTAGTATCAAAATCCAATTTAAAGCTTTCTGAACTTCCAGAAGGATCTGTAGTTGGAACAAGTTCTCTAAGAAGAACAATGGCTGTTAAAGAGATGAGACCTGATCTAGTTATAGAACCTATAAGAGGGAATATTCATACAAGACTTAGAAAACTTAAAGAGGAAAATTTTGATGCAATAGTACTTGCTGCTGCAGGTCTAAAAAGAGTTGGTCTAGAAAATGAGATAACTCAGTACTTAGAAACTCACGAGATGATGCCTGCTCCTGCTCAAGGAGCTCTTTGTATACAATGCAAAGAAGATGATCTTTTTATAAGAGAAATATTATCCTCTATAACAGAGAAAGAAGTGGAAGAAGTAGTAGAGATAGAGAGAGAGTTCTCTAGAATATTTGACGGAGGATGTCATACTCCTATGGGCTGTAGTGCCGAGATAATAGGGGATGAAATCTGCCTCAAGGGAATGTACTGCCATGAAGAGGTAGTATATAAGGGCGAGGTTACAGGAAAAAGAGAAGAGGGAAAATCGCTTGCTCAAAAACTTGCAGGAATTATTAGGGGGCAGATTGATGAACAAAGGTAAGGTATATATTGTAGGAGCAGGGCCTGGAGACTTGGAGCTTCTATCATTAAAAGCTAAGAGATGCGTTGAAGAAGCTGACTGTATAGTTTATGACAGGCTTATAAATAAAAGGATTCTAAAATTTGCAAAACCTGATGCAGAACTTATATACCTAGGAAAGCTAAATACAGAAGGAGGAGTGATCCAGGACGAGATCAACAAGACCCTTGTGAGAGAAGCTTTAAAAGGTAAAGTAGTGACTAGGTTAAAAGGCGGTGACCCCTTTGTATTTGGTAGAGGCGGTGAGGAGATACAGGAAATATTAAAAGATGAGATTCCTTTTGAAGTTGTTCCTGGTATCACTTCTTCTATATCTGTTCCTGCATATTCTGGTATCCCTGTTACTCACAGGGGAATCTCAAGGTCTTTTCATGTGTTCACAGGTCACACAATGGAAGACGGAGGATGGCATAATTTTGATGCCATTGCCAAACTAAAGGGAACTCTGGTTTTCTTGATGGGTGTAAAAAATCTTGATCTTATTACAGGTGACCTCATAAAAAACGGGAAAGACCCTGAAACACCTGTTGGGATAATAGAAAAAGGAAGTACTTCTAAGCAGAGAGTTATAAGAGGAACTCTTTCAACTATAGTTGAAATTGCCAAGAAAGAAGATGTAAAACCTCCAGCTATAATTATTATAGGAGGCGTTGTAAACCTACGTGACGAGTTTAACTGGTTTGAGAAAAAGGAACTCTTCGGTAAAAAGATACTTGTGACAAGAGATGAAAAACAGGCTGAAGCAATGAGTAGTGTTATAGAAAAAAAAGGCGGAGAAGCAGTGGAACTTCCTCTTATTCAGATAGAGGATCAGATGAAGGATTATGATTATTCAGAGATCAAAAAATATAGCTGTCTTCTTTTTAATTCGCAAAATGCAGTGAGAAGTTTCTTTAGGTATCTTCCTGACATGAGATTATTGGGCGATATAAAGATAGGTGTAGTGGGAGTGAAGACTAAGGAAGAGCTGTTAAAAGTGAAGCTGGTTCCGGACTTTATGCCTGAAGAGTATATTGGAGAACTTCTTGCAAAGGAAGCTTGTGATTGTACAAAAGAGGAAGACAAAATTTTGTTTGTAACATCTGATATATCTCCGAATAATCCAGAGGAATGGAGTGCCAAATACAAAAGAAACTTTGAAAAATTAGCGGCATATAAAACAGTAAAGATAAAAAAAGATAAAAGTGAAGTGGAAGAAACTCTTAAAGGGGTTGATATAGTTACATTCTTAAGTTCTTCAACTGTAGAGGCTTTTGTAGAAAGCCTTGATGGAAATTTGGACGGGATAAAAGGTGTGAAATTTGCATCTATAGGACCTGTGACAAGTGAGACCATGAAAAAGTTGGGATTATCTGTGGATATAGAGGCCAAGATATTTACAGCAGAAGGAGTTTTAAAGTCGATTGAGGAGGCTATGTGATGTTTAAGAGACACAGAAGGCTAAGGGGCAGTCAAGTAATGAGGGATATGGTGAAGGATCTTTATCTAGATGTGAAAGATTTTGTATATCCTTTATTTATAGAGGAAGGAACCGGAATAAGACAAGAAATACAGTCTATGCCGGGACAATACAGACTATCGATTGACATGCTAAAGCCTGAATTGGATGAAATATGGGATCTAGGTATTAGAAGTATATTGATTTTTGGTATACCTCTTGAAAAAGACCCCATGGGTAAAGAGGCTTATAATGATCTTGGAATAGTTCAGGAAGCTGTAAGGTTTATAAAAAAATCTTATCCTAAAATGCTCGTGATAACAGACGTATGTATGTGTGAGTATACTTCCCACGGTCACTGTGGTATATTGAGCGGGCCTCATGTACTAAATGATGAGACTCTTTATTACCTTTCCAAGATAGCTGTGTCTCATGCCAAGGCAGGTGCTGATATGGTTGCTCCGTCAGATATGATGGACGGAAGGATTTTAGCTATGAGGAAGGCATTAGACAATGAAGGGTTTATAAACACCCCTATAATGTCCTATAGTGTAAAATATGCATCATCATTTTACGGTCCTTTCCGTGATGCTGCAGACTCATCTCCTTCTTTTGGCGACAGAAAGACCTACCAGATGGACTTTAGAAGTACAAAAGAAGCTTTGAGAGAGGCAGAGGCGGATTTAGATGAGGGAGCTGACATTCTTATAGTGAAGCCGGCTTTATCTTATCTAGATGTGGTAAAAAGACTTTATAGAAGATACGATGTTCCAATAGCTGTCTATAATGTCAGTGCTGAATATTCCATGGTAAAAGCTGCTGCCCAAAACGGGTGGATAGATGAAAAGGGAATTGTCATGGAAAAAATGTATGCCTTTAAAAGAGCAGGTGCTTCTATAATAATAACCTACCATTCAAAGGATATCGCCAGATGGCTCAAGAATAAAGAGATATACTAAGGAGTGAAAATAATGAGATATGAAAATTCTGCTGAAATTTTTGAAAAAGCAAAAAAAGTAATTCCTGGAGGAGTAAACAGTCCTGTTAGAGCTTTTGGATCGGTAAATAAAAGCTATCCTATTTTTGCCAAGAAAGCCAAGGGAAGTAAAATCTGGTGTGAAGATGATAATGAATATATAGATTACATATGTTCTTGGGGTCCAATGATTTTGGGACACAATAACGAGAGGGTAATGGCAGGAGTTAGAGAGGCTATAGAGGACGGAAGTTCTTTCGGACTACCTACAAAGATGGAAGTAGAACTTGCCGAACTTGTGATAAAATGTTACCCTTCTATAGAAAAAATAAGACTGACTACTTCTGGAACAGAGGCTACTATGGCTGCTGTGAGACTGGCCAGAGCTTATACAAAGAAAAATAAGATACTTAAATTTGAAGGTTGTTATCACGGACATTCTGATTCTCTCATGGTAAAAGCCGGGTCTGGACTTCTCACTGACGGATATCAGGATAGTAACGGGATCACACAGGGAACTATAAAAGATACCCTTACTTTACCTTTTGGGAGAATGGATCTTGTAAAAGAATTATTTGAAAAAGATGACGATATCGCCTGTATCATAATGGAACCTGTACCTGCAAATATGGGAATAATAGAGACAGATGCAGAGTTTTTGAAAGGTGTAAGAGAGCTTTGTACCGCTAAGAATTCTGTTCTTATCTTTGACGAGGTAATAAGCGGATTCAGACTGGCTCTAGGCGGGGCACAGGAATTATTCGGAGTGACTCCTGACCTGACAACCCTTGGTAAAATTATAGGGGGAGGCTATCCTGTAGGAGCCTTTGGTGGAAAGAATGAACTTATGGATATGATAGCTCCTGTGGGAGATGTATATCATGCTGGAACTCTTTCTGGAAATCCTGTATCAGTGAGAGCAGGATATGAAACTATAAGTGAGTTACTGGAAAACAAAGATACCCTTTATAAAGAATTAAAAGAAAAAGTAAATTATATTACTTCTAATATCGAAAAGATTTCTGAAAAACATAATGTTCCTGTATGCATAAATAAACAGGGGTCACTTTTCACAATATTTTTCACAGATAAAGATGAGATCAAGACTCTGGATGATGTAATAGAAACAGATACAGAAAAATATGCAAAATATTTTAATGTGATGTTAGATTCTGGAGTTGTTACACCTCCTTCTAAATATGAGGCTCATTTTGTATCAGCAGCTCATACAAAAGATGATATGGATAAGACTTTAGAGATTATGGATAAGGCTTTTGAAGAGATTTCAAAGATGTAATAAAAAAACCAGTTGATTTTTTCAGCTGGTTTTTTTATGGAATCAGACATAGTGTGATTATTTCTTTAAAATATGCTAAGAGATAATTCTGATGAAAGATCTTCTAAAAGAGCCTCACCAGCTATAGGGTTGCCTTTATTATCAAGAGCTGGACTAAAGACCCCTATACCCATTTTACCAGGAACTACAGACATTATTCCCCCTCCTACACCTGATTTTGAAGGAATCCCCACTCTCAGGGCAAACTCTCCTGATCCGTCATACATTCCGCAGGTTATCATAAGAGTTTTTATTATTTTTGCGATACGTTCACTTACAACTCTTTCTCCGTTACTCATGACCCCGCCTCTTGCTAAAAAAAGACCTATTCTGGCAAGGTCTTTTGCAGTGACCTCTATAGAGCACTGCCTAAAATAAACATAGAGGGCATCCTCTATACTTCCATCGATATAACCCTCTCCTTTCATAAAATAAGCCATTGCCTTGTTTTTATTTCCTGTGAGGCTTTCTCCTAGATAAATATCATCATTCACTTCAAGTGTTTCATTTTCTGATATTTTTCTAAAAAAATCTAGAAGTCTTTGAAATTTTTCTTGGGAATTTTTACCCTTTATTAAAGCACTGGTAGCTATTGCTCCTGCATTAATCATAGGGTTAAAAGGTTTGTGAGTTTTGCAGGTTTCTAATTTTTGAATGGAATTAAAAGCGTCTCCTGTAGGCTCCATACCCACCTTGGAGAAAACATGTTCTTCTCCGTGATCGAGTATTGCCAGCATCAATGTTATTGGCTTTGAAACACTTTGTATGGTAAATTTTATATTGCAGTCTCCTATTGAGTAGATAGTGCCGTTGGTGCTCGTAATACACAGTCCCAGGGCATTTTTATCTGACTTTTCAAGTCCCGGTATATAGTCTGCTACGTTACCGACCTCACTTTTAATTCTATTTTTTTCCACCAAACCTTTAAGGAATTCTTTCATTTTTTTACCTCCTCTATAGATAATGATTTGTTTTTTATTAATATTTATATTTATTTGAAAAGCTTTATAAATTCAGGAAAGTTAATTCATTAATTAAAGAATAGCAAATTTTGTATTTTAAGATTGTATCTTAAAATACAAATAAATTATTATTTTTATTAAAATCAAAAAAGGCACTCTTATGAGTGCCTGGATAAAACAGATACTAAATATTTAATTTTTGAAAATATCTATTATTTACTGTGCCCTGATTATTTCTATGGCATATCCGTCTGGATCTTTTACAAAATAGTATCTAGGTTTTTCCCCTGGTAAGCCTTTGAGATCACCTACGTCATAGCCCATATCTATATGTCTTTTATGTGATTCTTCTAGTTCTTCTACTGTCAAAGCAAAATGGCTAAAACCGTTTCCTATATCATAAGGTTTTTCAGTATCGTAATTGTATGTTAATTCGATTTCATAGTTATTGTTTTCATCAGTTAAATATACCAGTGTAAACTTATGTTCTGGAAAATCTTTTCTTCTTACCTCTTTTAAACCTAAAGCATTTTTGTAAAAATCCAATGACTTATCGAGATCCATTACTCTGATGCACCCATGTTCTAACTTGTATTTCATAATTTCCTCCTTATAGTAAATTAAAATTTATAATTTTTAATATTTTTTATTTATCTTTTAACTAAAACCCCAAAGCATCTAAAATTTTACCACCTAACTCTCTGTTTGTACCTATATAAGGATAACAGTGAATATGAATTGCAGGATTAAAATTTATCTCTATTATACCATAGTTGTTTTCTGGATTTGGATTTTTTATATCCTTTATAATCATATCTACCCCACAGATAACCGCTCCTGCAGATTTTGATGCTTTCACAGCTATCTCCTTGTAGATAGCTGGGATATCATCGGTGTAGTCGATGCTGTCCCCCCCTGTGCTTATATTTGAGTTTTCCCTCAAGAAAACCTTCTCTCCACTGAGAGGGACGTACTGAATATTTTTTCCCTGGGATTCTAAAAACATTTTTTCAGATTCTCCGAGAACGATCTTTTCTAGAGGAGTCTTATATCCTTTTCCTCTGAGATAATTTTCATTTTTTATTTGAACAAGTTTTTCTATACTTTTTTTTCCGTCACCTAAGACATTGGCCGGTACACGGTGAAGAATACCAACTGTTTCATCTCCTATAACAAAAAATCTGTATTCTTTTCCCTCTATAAATTCCTCTATAAGTATGGAATTGTCCTCATTAAAGGCCATATCCACTGCCTTTTCATAATCATTTCTGCTGAATCCCGCCTTAAAAATAGTTATCCCAAGACCAAAATTAGTGGATTTTGGTTTGATTACAGTACCTGAATTTTTATAGTCCTCATAATCACTCTTGGCCTTTGATGGATCATCATAATTCTCTCCCTTAGGGACCACTATATTGCTGTCTGACAGAACTTTTTTTGTAACAACCTTATTTTCCATAATAAGTGCAGTAATATACGAGTCCAATGAGGTTTTTGTGGCCTGTTTGATATACTCTTTTTTTATTCCGTTATCCAAGAGCACGAAGTTTTCACTTCGATCTACAATCTCAAACTTTACACCTCTTTTTATGGCTTCTTTTAATACTATCTGTGTAGAAAGTTCCAAATCTTCATAGCCCTTTAGTGCAAAACTTTTTTTCCTACTCTCTTCAAGGGAACTTTTTGCTTTTTCAAGGTGAAAATTAATAAAGCCTTTATCTTTTATACCTTTTAAAAGACGCGAAACATATTGTCTGTCTTCATTTTTTATTTTTTCCTTTTGGAAATTAATAATTTCATTATATTTATCATCTAAGATACCCAGTTCTCCAAAATAGCCAGTCATCTCATCTATAATTTCTTCTGCCCATTCCCTGGCAGTAATTTTAAGATCTTTGCCTTTATTTAAAAGTAACTCTTTATCTCGCCCTCTGCTTGCAAGCAACTCCTGGTTTTGAATGGCATTTTTGTACTGGGATTCTCCAAACTCATTGTTTTCTTCTTTTAAAAGAAGGTAAATAATAAAGAGATGTACGAACTTCAAATCCAAGATATCCACCCCTATTCTGCTGAAGGGGTTCAGGTCAATAGAACGAAATTCAAGATACTCGATTCCGTCTTTTTCTAGGGCATCAAGGATATTTGTTTTGCTTTTGGATTTGACTCTTATGGAACTGTAGTATTCTTTGGCTTCTTGAAGGACATTTTTTTCAATTAATTTTTTTATGTCAGACACATAATCTGTTAGGCTGCTGTGGGAAACATAGATTTCACCTAAATTTTTATATCCGCATATCCCGTTTCTAAAGGAAAGTGTGTCTTCAAAATAATAGGAGTTGTCTTTTAGCTGTGCCATCTTTTCTATACACTCTTTTTTGTATGTCCCGTGTATAGGGGAGCTTGCCCCAAAAAGATATATGAAAAACCAGCCATACCTAAAGTGATTTCTTGCTATTTTCAGATAAAGATGGTTTTTGAACTTTTTAAAATCCCGAAATTCTGAGCCGTGAGGGATCTCTTCGTAAAGCTTATTTAAAAATTTATCTGAGAAAGAAAAATTATAGTGTATCCCTGATAAAAGCTGAAGCTTTTTACCATATTTTTTTGCCAGTCGTTCTCTGTATTCTTTGTTACTTTTCCCCGCCTCGCCGTGAAATATCCCTATGGGGATATCTTTTTCTTCAGGAAGAATAGGAGGGATGCTTTGTGGCCAAAGATATTCACTGTCTAGAGTGGTGCTGACAATATCGTGTAAATTCTCCAAAAAAGTATAAGCTTTTTCGACGGTATCAAAACTGGGAGTTATCATTTCCAGCTGACTTTCTGAAAAATCAATTGTTATATATGGATTTTTTAGCTTATCACCGAATTCTTTTGGGTGCAAAGTAAGTGCAAGTTCACCGTTTTTATTCACCCTCAGATTTTCCTTTTCCAACCCAAAATTTCCTCTTGTTAGCAAAGATTCTAATTTTGATTTTTTTATCAAATCCCTAAAATTTAAATCCATAAACCCTCTCCCTTGATCTTTCTGTAAATTTTTCTTAAGTTATTTAAAAATAATCCTGAAAGAATAATCCCTTTAAATATACTGGTTAAGGCAATACTCACCCATACACCGTTTATCCCCATTCTAGATTCATGTGATAAATAATATGCTATGGGTATTCTCATACCTGTAAATATTATACTCACTGTAGATGCAATTTTCGGTCTTCCTATACCGCTAAAGGCTGCATTGCTTATGATTTCGATGCACATAAAAAACTGTGATATACCAACTATTCTCAGATAACTTACACCGATTTCTATAGTTTTCCTGTCTTTTACAAAAACTTTGATTAGTTCTTCTGGAAAGACTAAAAAGATAAATGTTGCAGCTCCACCTATTATAGCAGAAAGTAAAAACGCTGTTTTAAAACCTTTTGATATTCTTTTGTATTTCTTTGCACCATAATTTTGACCTATAAAACTTGCTACTGCACCGTAGAGCCCCCCTGCAGTCATATAGGCTATAGATTCTATCTGCAGACCTATCTTCTGAGCTGCAATCGCATCAGGTCCCCAGTTAGCGATTATTTTTGCTATGAGTATACCAAAACCTGTAAATAAGATTCTCTGTACTGCTATAGGCAGACCCAAACTCAGTATTTCTCTTATCTTTTTAAAATTATACTGAAAGATATTTTTTATAGAAAAATATTCCCTAGAGGCTTTTATGAATAAAACCATATTGACTGCCTGTGATATGATAGTTGCCAGTGCAGCACCTGCCACTCCCATATCCAATCCAAATATCAGTAGGGGATCTAATATGATGTTTAGCACTACACCCACCGCATTGATTTTAAATGGAAGTTTACTTTCTCCAAAACTATTTAAAATTCTTGTAAAAAGAAAATTTAAAAACTTAAAGACAAGTCCAAAGGCTGTTATTACCAGGTAGGTTTTCGCCATGTTTTCAACATTGCTGTCGTTTAGCTTAAAAAACCCTATTAAGTTATCTCTGAAAAATATTAAGCCACTTATAAAACAGGAAAACATTATGAGATTTATAAGGAAGGCATTTTTTATACACTCTGCAGCATCATTATAATCTTTTGATCCGATGCTGTGAGACACTTTAATCCCCGTTCCTGTTACAACCATAGAATTAAGGGCATATCCCAAATTTATAAAAAACATTGCAGTTCCTATAGCGGCTACGGCACTACTTCCGAGTCGACCGATCCACAGCATATCTACCAGTCCGTAAGCCATCTGCAAAAAAGAAGATCCCATTATCGGCAGTGCCAGTGCAATAAGCTGCCTGCTTATAGGCCCTTCTGTTAATCTATTTACATTTTTCATTAAATTTTAGTTCACCCCTTTAAAATATATATTGATTTGTATGTGTTTATTTTTCTGTACGAAGTTGGAAAGTTTTTATAGGCTTTCTTTCGGAAACGAACAAACATAATTATATACTTTTTTATGCTAAAATAGCAATAGTTTTTTTACTTTAGAATGAATTTTGTAGAGATAGACCTATGGAAAAAAATCCTGATTTAAGACTAAATTTTTCTTGAATGTATGTTAGAAATATATACAAGTTATGGTATAATAATTTATATTTTTTTTAAATTTGAAGGAAATGTCATTTGTATTAGTATAAATCATAGAGATTATTAAAATATCATATCAGAAGTTAAAACAAATCGCAAAAAAACATACCACATCAGGAGGTAATACATTATATGGAACATAAATTTTTTCCGCTGTTTGTGGACTTGAACGACAAGAGATGTCTGGTTATAGGTGCCGGGAATATAGCATACAGGAAAATAAAAACACTGTTAAAGTATGGTGCAATGGTAGAAGTAATAACCAGGGATGTGGCAGAAGACAGAATTTCTGAGCTTCAAGGAGTGAAAGTCTCTGTTAAAGCTTTTTCAGAAAAAGACCTTGAAAATGTATTTTTGGTAGTTGCAGCAACAAATAACAGTGACTTTAACAAGGAGATATTTGAGATCTGTAACGCAAAGAATATTCTTGTAAATAATATGACATCAAAATTTGACATGAACGCAAGATTTTCTGCAGTATACGAGGGAGAATCGGTGCAGGTGGCGGTATCCTCAATGGGTTACCCAAAAAAATCATTGGAGATAAGAGATAACATAAAAAAGATGCTTGAAAAAAATAATTGTCAATGAAAACATAAATTTTTTACTAGAACGGGAGGTAGCTTAGGGTGGGGAAATTTTGGTTAAAATTCTTAAAAAGTACTGCTGTGATATTTTTGATTATTATTTTTGGAGTTAATTACAGTATTCAAAAGAAAAAATCCATAGAAAAATTTAAAAAGCAAGCAGATGAAAATTTTTTTACTATGGATAATAATATCTCTTCTGTGAACAAGTTACTTAATATTCTTGAAACTTCCGGAGACACGTATTACAAGAAAAATACACGGGTTGGGAATAATAATTTTAGATTTAAGTATATTCCAGAAGATGATTTGTATATATCTACAGATGAATCAGAAAGAGTAGTAGTAGGTGTAGATAAAATAAGCTCTAGGTGGTCTGTAAAAAAAGAGCTGGATATGTCAGAGGTTCTAGCATCTAGCTATGATAATGTAATCGGAGTTATGCCGGATATTGCTTATATCTATTACGTATCTAACAGTGGTTTTATAAATCTTTTTCCCAAAGTATCAGATGACAAATACTCGTCTTTGAAAAACATTTACAAATTAAATTTTGTAAAAAAAGAGC
Source organism: Ilyobacter polytropus DSM 2926 (assembly GCF_000165505.1). Lineage (NCBI taxonomy): Bacteria > Fusobacteriati > Fusobacteriota > Fusobacteriia > Fusobacteriales > Fusobacteriaceae > Ilyobacter > Ilyobacter polytropus. Next base: position 490,351 of record NC_014633.1, read on the forward strand.
TTTTTTCAAAGGAAAAAAGTGGGGAGAACGAATCTTTCTGGAGTGGGATATACAAAGACCCGTTAGGGGAAGATCTGCTTATAAGCAGGGGAGCTCCTATTTATGAGGGAAGTACACTAAAAGGTTTAATAACTTTAGGATTAAAAAGTGATTTTTTTGTGAAAAAAATAGATTCTGATCTCATATTAGAATTTTTTATAGTGGATGAAGATGGGAATGCTTTATCTACAGAGAATCTTCAAAATAAAAAGGTGTCAAAATTCTACGATAGTCTTCCCCAAAAAATTTATGACAAAAGATATAAACTTCCAGATATGAAACCCTGTGACATTGAGAAAATAGGAAAGTATTATATCTATTATGAACAATGCAATTCTTCTCCATGGAGAATTTACTATGTAACTGACTCAATGAAACTACATAGTGAAATGCTAAAAAGTAATCTGGTGTTTCTTTCTTTATGGTTTATGTCTCTGGTATTTTTATATGGAGCATTAAAGCGTAAGGCTGTGGTAGAAGATAGCCAGCAGACCATAGAAAAACTTCAGGTGATGCTCAGAAAAAGTGACAAGGAAATTGAAAAAGATTTTTTGACTGGTTCTTATAACAGGAAAGGTTTTACTAAAATAGCAAACTTGGAATTGGAAAGAATGAAAAGGTATGACATTGATGCCTGTGTAATGATGATGGATATAGATTTCTTTAAAAAGTTCAATGATACTTACGGGCATGCCTGCGGAGATTTTGTTTTAAGATCTTTTGTTAGAGTTGTCACAAAGAATGTCCGTCTCAGTGATATAATAGGAAGATGGGGAGGAGAGGAGTTTCTAGTACTTCTTCCTGAAACAGACTATAAAGGGGCACTTCTTGCTGCAGAGAAAGTAAGAAAGATGGTGGAACGTGAGGTTTTTTATTATCATAAACAATCTCTGAATATAACTGTGACAATAGGAGTATCAACTCTCAATGTGAGAAAACCTCTTGAGAAGGCAGTGGCAGAAGCAGATGCGGCCATGTATAGGGGAAAAGAGGATGGTAGGAACCGTGTGGTTGGATTCCAGGATATTATGACCAAAGATGTAAAATGGAAGAAATAAATAACTAAAATTATATTTTAAAAGTCATAAGAAAAAGAGACAGAAAATTTAATTTCTGTCTCTTTTTAGTTTAGTTCTTGCATTTTCAACGAGGGAATAAAGTATAGGTATAATTATTAGAGTAAGAAGAGTAGAAAGTGAAAGACCGAAAATAACTGCAATAGCCATTCCATTGTACATCTCGGCACCCTCTCCCCTACTTATTGCAAGTGGGATCATACCAAAAACTGTAGTGAGAGTTGTCATGACAATAGGTCTTAGTCTGGTCTCACCGGCTTCAATAAGAGCCTCTTCCATGTTGGACCCTCTGAGTCTCAAAAGATTAATATAGTCTATGAGCACAATGGCATTATTTACAACTATTCCAACAAGCATTATTATCCCCACCATCACCATGATATCGAGTTTTCTTCCTGTTATAAAAAGACCTAAAAATACACCAATTACAGAAAGAGGTATTGCCCCTACTATGATAAAGGGAAGGACAAAAGATTCAAACTGTGAAACTAATATAAAATAAACGATAAAGATAGAAAGTATTAGGGCTATATTTAAATCTGTCATTGCCTCGTTTAGCTGCTGCCCCTCACCACCAAAGCCATAGGATACTGTCTTTGGAGGATTAAGTTTTTTAAACTCCTCAGCCATAAAAACCTGAGCTTCTTTCAAGGTAAAATCATCAGCTAAGTTGGCAGAGATTGTCACTTTTCTTATCTTGTTTTTTCTTTCTACCTGTGACGAACCCTCTTGAATTTTTAGGTATGCCACATCTCTTATTTTTACTGATATGCCAGCAGGAGTTTTTATTTTGGACTCTAAAAATTTGTCTATGGAATTTCGAAACTCTTCAGCTAATTTTACAGTAACATCGACCTCTTCATTATCAGTCTTTATGGTGATGGGATCGTCCCCTAATATCTGATAACTCAAAGCTTGGGCTATCTCGGTGACCCTTAGACCATAAGACTGTGCCTTATCTCTGTTTATCATTATTTTTGCCTGAGGTCCTCCTCCTTCAATAGATGATTTAAAGTCAACAAGCCCACGTTTATTTTGCATAATCACAAAAAGTTTTTTTGTGATGGACTCCATTTGAAGATAATTTGAGGAATATATCTCAAACTGGAAATCTCTTTCTGAAGTTTGTGGACCTCTAAAAACAGTAGTGAGATTGAGTTTTATATCTGGGATTTTTGAGAGGTCACTTCTGAGGGAATCTACAATGGCGAAAACATCACGGTTTCTATCTTTTTTCTCTTTTAGCTCGACGTTTATGGCTATCTGACTGGGGTTACCTGTGGTGCTGTATCTTAACATTTCATCGTTTTCTTTTTCTTTTACCACTCTTTTTTCTAGAAGCTGTGAAGTTCGTTCTGCCATGGAAATTTCCATTCCAGATGGAAGTTCTGCTATTATCGTATACTGACTTTCATCCTGCTCGGGCATAAATTCTCCACCGATGGTTCCTGCTATAAACACTGAGATAATAAATAATATTATTGTTATTAGAAGAGTCTTCCATCTGTGGATCAGTGTTAAGTTTAAAAGCTTCATATAGAATATTCTTATTTTTTTTAATAATCTTCCGTCCTCACTGTGTTTCTCCTCTTTTTCCAATATCTTGCTAGATATCATAGGGACAAATGTAAGAGCAACTATAAGCGAGGCTAACAAAGAAAATGAGATTGTATAGGACATATCGCTGAATATCTCTTTTGCTATTCCCTCTCTGAGGACGATGGGAATAAATACAGCAACTGTGGTGGCGGTAGAAGCCAAAATTGGCATTGCAATCTCTCTTGCTCCTTCACCTGCAGCTTCTGAAGGACTCTTTTTTAATTCTTTATAATGTCTGTAGATATTATCTAAAACTACCACTGAGTTGTCTACTAGCATCCCTACTCCTAGGGAGAGTCCCATCAACGAGATTACATTGAGTGATATCCCCTTCATATCCATAAAAGCAAAGGTAAAAATTATGGAAGAAGGTATGGCAAGAGCAATTATCGAAGTGGCTCTAAAACTTTTTAGGAAAACAAATAAAATTATAGAGGCCAGTACAAGCCCTGTGATAGCGTTATTTTTTACTGTATTTATAGACTGGTTTATAAATTTTGATGCATCATAGCCCACTGAAAGATATGTTTTGGCAGGCAGGTATGGTGAGAGTTCCTCTATATCAGCTTTTATTCTGTCTGCAATATCGACTATGTTTCCGTCCTCAGCTTTATTTACCATGACGGAAACTGCAGGCTGACCGTTTACCCGATAAAATGAATCCTGGTCCTTATTGGTAAGAGTGACAGAGGCCACATCTTTGAGTCTTAGTATTTTTGAGTTTATATTTGAGATAACGACATTTTCTATTTGAGAGACATTTTCTAGCTCCCCCTCTATTTTTACAAGATAACTTTTCTCACCGGATTTGACCTCTCCTATGGGAATGTTTATATTTGACTGTCTTATGATGTTGAATATATCCACTGCATTTAAATTATAAGAATCCAGTTTGTAGGGATTTAGTTCTACAAGGACCTCTTTTTCAAGACCACCCCGAACTGTTACGTCTCCCACACCTTTTACCCTTTGGAACCTTGGTTTTATCAGGTTTTCTGCAGTGGACCTCAGGGAGGTGATGTCATCCCCTATATAATCCACCAGTATAGAGGTCTCGGCCCCTATATCGATTTTGTCTGTGACAGGTTCGTTTATATCGTCAGGAAGTTCACTTCTTATCTTGTTTACCTCTGTCTGAATAAGATCCACCTTGTCATCAGAATTTGTTCCGTAGTCAAATTCTATAACTATCTGTGAAAGTCCCTGACTAGAGAAGGAATTAAAGTTTTTTATCCCCTCTACAAGGGATACGGCATCTTCTAATTTTCTTGTGACCAACTTGTCCATGTCTTCAGGAGATGCCCCAGGCCAGGTTGTAACCACTGTGGCAACAGGGATATTAAAATTTGGAAGTAGAGCCACAGGCATTTGAGATAAACTGAGGAGTCCCACAACTATCATAGTTACGATAAGCATTAAGGTAGTCGCAGGTTTTTTTATAGCAATTAATGGAATATCTCTCATGCTATTCGACCTCCTTGATGCTGTCTCCGTTTTCTAAAAGGTACTGTCCCTGTATAATTACTTTATCTCCAGATGATACTTCAGAGGAGATAACTTCGTAAAAAGAGTCAGATTCCATTCCTGTTTTTATCTGAATTATCTTAGCCTCACTGTTTTCTGCAATTGCGATATAACTTAAGAGGTCTTTTATCATAACAGCTTCTTTTGGAACCGCAGGAACATTTCTAGGGTTTGACTCTAACCTTACCTCTGAGTACATACCTTTTTTTAGATATCTATCGCTGTTATCTAGGGAAATTTTTACTGTGAATTTTTTTGTAGTTGGATCGGCAGAGGGATTTATTTCATAGACTTTTCCCTCTATCACATCTGAAATATCAGGAATAAATACATCTATTTTTTTGCCGACAGAAATATCAGAGATATCTTCTCCTGGGACTCCCATATCCACTTTCATGAGAGAGTCATCAATGATGCTAAAAAGAAAATTCTTTTCGTCGATATACTGATAAAGGTCTAAATCCATATCTGATATAATTCCCGATATCTTAGCCTTCACATTGAGGTCTTCATAATCTTTTTTTGCAGCATTAAATTCTGCTAAGGCTAACTGATAGTCGGCTTTTGTCATTGATATATCATATTTCCAGCTCTCATCCTCTTTATATTTTTTATAGAGAAGATAAGCAGCTTCTTTTTCCCTGACTCCTCCGTTTTTTAAGGACTCATATCTTACTTTTGCCTGTTCAAAGGAGCTTATTATCTCTCTGTACTCTTTTTCTGAGATAAGCCTTTCTTTATAAAGTTTTTCATTACCTGCAAAAGTAGTTTTTTTCTCGTTAAAACTTTTTTCTGCAGCAGCAAGATCTCCTGTTGCGGAAATATATGCCGATTTTGCTTCTTCATAATTTTTTAGTATTTCATCCTTTGCAAATTTTACTGTTTTTTCCATCTGAGACTTCTTGTTTTCCATATCTGCCTTGGCTCTGAAATATCTAGAAGATACTGTTTCATTTTTTATAGTTAATATTATCTCGTCTTTTTCAACCTTATCTCCGTTATTAAAGTTTATGTTTATTATCTCTCCACCTTTTTCTGTGATTTGTTCTACCTGAGAAATAGGAACTATATCAGAATTGTCAACCACTCTTTTAGACATTTCAATATTTTTTATAAGAGTTGTTTTTATAGGTTTTATCTCTTTAGGTGGAACTTCTTCTTGTATTTTTTTACCACATCCAGTTAAGAGAATAAGTATTATCAAGGTGATTGTTTTTTTTATCATAACAGTTCACTTCCTTGGGATAATATAAAAGTAATTACTACCGTCTAGCTTTTTAATATAATTTTTTTAAAAACAAAAGCACTTATAAAATAGATTGAGTTTATGATAACTATGGTGGCGCCAGTAGGAATATCTAATATATAAGAGGTGAAAATCCCTAAAATCACAGATGTAGAGGAAAAAAGGGCAGAAAAGGCAAGGGTGCTCTTGAAGCCTTTGGCCACCTGCAGCGCGGTAACTGCTGGGAATACAATTAGAGAAGATATAAGCATGGTTCCTACGATTCTTATTCCTAGGGCTATTGTGACCGATGTGAGTATTATAAGGAGCTGATTTAAGAGTCTTACATTTAGTCCTTGTGACACAGCGAACTCTTCATCATAAGTTATTGTGAAAAGATCAGGATAAAATAAGATAACTCCTGCTACAACAGTAACACAGAGGATCCCAGACATGATTATTTCTCCTTTGGTTATAATGAGAATGTTACCGAAAAGAAAACTGAATAAGTCCACGTTAAAGCCCTTTGAAAGACTGGCTATAAGTACACCTAGGGATACTGCAAGGGAAGAAACCAGACCAATTGCCGCGTCTCCGTCGATATTTGCCTTTTCATTTAGTTTCAGTATAAGGAAAGAAGCCATTATGACTAACGGAACAGACACCAGTATAGGTGAAAGAGAAAGCATTATCCCTAGAGCTACTGTTGCGAAGGCCACATGAGCCAGACCATCTCCTATAAGGGAAAGATTTTTCAGTACTAGGAAAGGTCCTAAAAAAGAGCATGAAAGAGATATAAATATACCTGACAATATTGCCCTTTGTATAAATGAGAAACTCAGTGCCTCTGTTATTTCATTAATGATCATGGGTATGCCTCCAGCAAAATTGATGTTGTGAGATTGAGCCAAAGTAAGCCGTCATCTTATCTGACTGGCAAAATTCATCATAATTTCCATAAAAAACAAGAGACCTGTCCAGATAAAGCATTTTTGAGGTATGTTTCCCTATCCCTCCTACATCGTGGGAGACAAAAAGTATAGTGACATTCTCTCTTAAGTTTATCTCTTTTAAAAGTTCATAGAACTCATTTCTTACCTTTGGGTCTAAAGCTGATGTAGGCTCGTCTAAGAATAAAATTTTAGGTTGTGATACTAGAGCTCTGGCTAAGAGCACCCTTTGTTGCTGACCTCCAGAAAGGTTTCCTATGGATTTATCTGCTAATTTTTCTATTTTTAGTTTTTTTAAAAGCTCATCTACATTTTTCCATTCTTTTTTTGAAAGATAGCGTGGAAACCTCTTTTTTCCAAGAAGTCCGGAAGCTACTACTTCTCTAACTTTTCCTGGGAAAGTCTTGTCAACCTTAAAACTTTTCTGTGGAAGGTAACCTATCTCTCCCGGACTTATGTTATGGTATTTTATACTTCCTGTAGAACTTTTTATTATTCCGACCATGGTTTTAACAAGGGTAGTTTTTCCAGAACCGTTTGGCCCTACGATGCCGATATAGTCCCCTGTGGCCACATCAAAAGATATATTTTCCAGAATTCTGATTCCGTTATAAGCTATGTTAAGTTTATCTACAGAGATGATGATATTATTCATTTTTTAGACCTCTTTTCAAATTTTTAAGGTTATCTTCCATTATATCTATATAACCCTTTCCGGATTTTAACTCTTCTTTGGATAGATTATGGACGCCATGTAAAAGCAGAATTTTTGTTTGGGTTTCTCTGGCTATAAGCTTTGCACTTTTGGGGTCTATAAGTTCTTCAAAATAAATATAAGAATCCCCACGTTTTTTTATAGTTTTGATAAGTTCTGCCATACGCCTTGGTGTAGGTTCTGCATCAGGAGAAAAACTTCTGTAAGGAGTAGTAAAGGTCAGGTTGTACCTCTTGGCAAAATATCCGAAGACCATATGTCCTGAGAAAACAACATCTCTTTTGTCTAGCTCTGACAGCTCTCTGTCTATTTTCTGATGAAGTCTTATAAGTTTATTTTTGTAAATTCTGGAATTTTCAATATAATATTCACTGTTTTTGGGATCTGTCTTTATAAATGCTGCAGTTATGTTGTCTGCCATCTTCATAGCAAGGACTGGATCTGTCCATATATGCGGGTCTTTATGATCGCCGTCTTTTATTTTCTCAATTCCCTGGCTGATGTCAGATACAGCAACTGATGAGGGGAGATTTTTACTCATTCTGTGAACCCAGGGTTCCATGTCTTCACCTGTATAGAGTAAAATATCAGAGGTAGTTATCCTGACCATATCTCTAGGTGTGGGCTCATAGGAGTGAGCCTCTACTCCAGGCGGCAAGAGAAGAGTAACTTCCGCCTTTTCTTTTCCTATATTTCTGGCAAAGTCATAATTTGGAAATATTGTGGCTATGACTTTTATATTTTTTCCAAAGGAAAAAGCTGTAAAAAACAGCGTAAGCAACAAAGTTATAAAAAATCTATTCATATATTTCCTCCTTTTTAACTATATATAGATTTATTCTAGTAATTTAAAAACATCCTTTATAATTACTTATAAATTCAGAGTAAAACTTTATTTTATTACTGGAAATTTTAAAAAAGCAACCTCGAAAAAATCCCGAGGTCGCTAAGTCAGATATATTTATAATTTAACTAATATTATTTGAGTTAGTCTTTTGTCTGTACATATCTTCGTCTGCAACATGGGTCAGTTTGTCGAAATCAGTTTCATCTGTTGGATAAACTGAACTTCCGATACTAGAGAAGATTTTAATTTTTTTATTCTGATGCTGGTAATCTATTGTTACGGCTTTTCTTATTCTTTCTTTTATAATTTTTACATCTGAGATATCCCCTATATCCGGGATAATAATAAGAAATTCGTCTCCTCCCAGTCTAAATACTGCCTCAGACTTTCTACATATTTTCAGTAGCTTGTCTGAGATCAGCTTCAATACCTCGTCTCCTGCCTTGTGTCCATAGGTGTCATTTATACTTTTAAATTTATTTATATCTAAAAGTAGTATGAGGACTTTGGTATTATTTCTCTTGGCCTTTTCAAATGCCATCTGGTAGAACTCATCAAGGAAAGCTCTGCTATAAAGTCCTGTAAGGTGATCATGAATCACTTCATTTTTAAATTTGAATCTCGAAATTATATTGTTGTAAAGAAGCGTTGCCGACAAAAAGGTCAGTAAAATCGACACGACAAATTTTAATACAATTTTATCATCTGCTCTTTCCCAACCGTTTATCGGGATAATAGCAGCACTCCAAAGGGTATTGCTGAATTCCATGTCAAGTATAATAGGGTCCTTTTTAAGTATTGAGCTCTCACCTAAAAACGGATTTTTTCTAAAAGTGTTGTCGTTAAAAAGTGCTATGTGAAGTCTGTTCTGTTTTTCAGACAAAAGGGCCCTCTCCATAAACTGGTCAGCATCTATTACTATACTCACCTGTCCCCAGTATCCTGTCTCATCATTTACTACTGGAATTCTTATGATAAATCCTTTTCCACCCTGTACGAGATCCAATGGTCCCTGTAGAATCTGCTTGAGCTTATATTTTACTTCTAGGACCTTTTCCCCTTGAAGGGGGATATCCAAAAGGTCTATTCCCACTGCTGACTCATTTCCTTCTTTTGGAAAAACCGATACTATAGTTGTATCTTTGATGGTTGATATATTTCTGATTAAATGCCCATCCCCCTGTACTAGATTGGAAAGATATTTGTCAGATTCCTCTGGACGAACCTGAGGATGGGTTTTTAAATAAGCTATATAACCCTTTAGTATATGCTCATTTATATTAAAAAAACTCTCGGTCTGAGACCTGTAGTGAAGAAATTTACCTATGGTTTCCTCTCTTTCATGCACATTACTGCTGTAGATCTCATTCTTCATATTAGAATAAAATGTAAATGACAATACAGCGAAGAAAAAAATAGGAATTGCAGCTGCTATGATGTAATATTTTTTAGAGATATTTTTTTTCACGGACTTTCTCCTTTGCGTAGAATCATATCAATCCTCTTTTAATTCGAGATATATTTTATGAAATTGATCCTGTATATCAGTAAAGGCCTTTAGAATGTCCGGATCGAAATGTTCAGGTGACGTTCTGCCATCACCTTCTGTTATTATTTTTACAGCTTCCTCATGGGTGAATGCTTTTTTATAAACTCTTTTGCTGATAAGGGCATCGTAGATATCAGCTATTGTCATGAGCCTAGCAGACAGGGGAATATCTTCCCCGGAGATCCCCTTAGGATAACCGGAACCGTCAAATTTTTCATGATGGCAGTAGGAGATCTCTTCTGCAAACTTTAAAAAAGTGTTTACTCCGTTTTTTTTCTCGGATTTGATAATGGCATCTCTTCCATAAATAGTGTGTTTTTTCATTATTTCAAACTCCTCGTCAGTATACCTTCCTGGCTTTAATAGGATGGCATCTGATATACCCACCTTACCTATATCATGAAGAGGAGCAGACTTTGAAATCAGCTCGATGTTTTTGTTTGTGAGAGCTTCTCTGAATCTAGGATGATCTTTTAAGTGTTCAGCCAAGGCTTTTACGTATCTTTTGGTCCTCAGAATATGGTTTCCTGTTTCGTTGTCACGCATCTCAGCTAAGTATGCAAGGCTGTTTATAGTAACCTCCTGTGTGAGTTTAAGTTCTTTGGTACGTTCATCTACTTTCTTTTCCAGGTTCTGGTTATGCTCTTTTAAGAGTGAGTCTCTCTGGTGGAGTTTGTAGGCCATGGAGTTGAACTCGGTGATAAGGTATCCCATCTCATTTTTAGAATTATAATCGATATTGTGGTTGAATTTTCCACTAGAGATTGAACTTATTGCCCTGTTTATTTTTGATATGGGAATAAACAAAATCTTTGTGAGGATAATGATCATAAAAATAAGCAGTGTGATACCCAGTGCCACAGTTTTTTCCAAAAAATAAATTTTGGAATTTTTGAGCTCTATCATTGCATTGTCCACATTTGACTTTAAAAAAAATACCCCACTTATATCTGAGTTGTTTATTCGGCTATACTCAGCCCCCTTTATAGGCATGGCTATGTTGAGTTTTCCTTCTTTAAAATCAGAGTCAATGTGTCTAAATTTATTTTTATTGATGATCTCTTTCACTGATGGCTCAGGTATTTTTTTTCCGATTTCTTCCTGATAATTTGAGGCGATAACTGTCTGGTCAGGGCTATAGACACGGATGGTATCAATATCTGGATAGGAACCTGCGTCTTCTATCTGTCTCTGGAGGGTAGCAATATCATAGTTTTCTAGTAAGACAGAGGTAGACCAGTTGAGGCTTGACAGAGTAGAGGAAAAATTGTCGATATATTCATTTTCAAAATATTCTTCTGAATAGTTATTCAGCATGGAAAAAGCCGATAAATTGATAACTATTATGGCAGCTATAATTCCGAGGGATATTTTCATATATATAGAAGAAAAAACTGTACCTCCGTAGAAGTCGAGTTTCTCCTGAGTCTCTTTTTTGTAGTTTAAAATTTTTTGCCAAATACCGGCAGGTTTTTTCTTGATCATTTAAATATCTCCTTTGACCATTTTGACAACAGTGCTGTCGTAGAGCTTTCTAGTGTCGATTTTTTTCTTTGTTAGTTTACTTTCAATCATAAATTGGTTTAAATTTTTCAGTTCTTCATCTATTTTTCCAGAAGAAAGTTCTTCCATGTTTTCATCTATAGAAAAAAATATGAACTTTTCATAGAATTTTTTGAATTCATTTACTGTAATTTTTTCTTTAGAAGCCATTATTTGATAGCCCTTTTCTGGGTTGTTTTTCACAAATTCCTGTGCCTTGTACCAGGCCTTTACCAGTTTTGAATAGTCCTCAGGCCTTTTGTCTAGAGATTTTTCTCTGGCTAAAATCACATCGGTGGACATCAACTTTCGGTTGCTTTGCATGAGTAGATTTCCATTTACCTTATCAACTGCAGTGCTTACATAGGGTTCATAGGTAACGGCTGCATCTACTTTTCCATCTATAAAGAGTTTTGAGGCTTCTTCAAAGGAGGAAACAGAGACAAGCTCAATATCATTTTCACTCATATTATTCTTTCTGAGGAACTTGTACAGTAAATAGTGTTCATCTCTATCAATTTCTACTGCTATTTTTTTCCCCTTTAAGTCACTGGCACTCTGAATCTCTTTATTGACAACCAGTCCCTGGTTTCCAAAGATGGTTTCTGTCATGAGTATTATCTTTGACTTTTCACCTTTTCCTGCGTGATATACAGCATTGAAATATGTGGAATGAACAAGATCGGTTTTCCCCAGGTAAAGTGATGCCATAGAGTCTGACCATTTTGTAAATCTTACTATTTCCACAGGAACATCTTCAAAATATCCTTGTTCTTCTGCAATATACCAAAGTTCACACGAAGGCCAGTTGTTGGCCGCGATTCTGATGGGTTTTTTCTCTTTGAAGCAGGAAGCAAACAAAATAATAGTAAACCCAAATATAAAAGGGAACAAGATATTCTTAATTTTCATAGGAACTCATCTCCAAAAGTGTTTTGGTCAAGACTTATATTTCTATCTACATAAATTATATAACAAAAAAATCACAAAATTAATTTTTACAATCACTCAATAATACCACAAGTCAACATAAAAATAACCTTAGAATGATAAAAAAACAATATTTTTAACATCTTAGTTAGGTTTGCTATTTGAAGGAACTTCCGGTAAATCACTGAATTTACCAGGATATAAGGGTAAACAATATTTTTCAACGAATATACACTAATAAAGGACAGGGAAATTAACACGAATAAGGATAAAATATTTTGGTCACAGAGGAAGCAGAGAAAAAGAGAGAGTGTCGCAGAATTAAAAACAGAACCATTTACGTTTTATTTTGCAATAGGTTTTTTATCAATTTTTATTAGCGGTAAAAGCTATTGACTCTTATATTTTTTTAGATTCGATTATTTTTGAGGATTTCTTAAAAGTAGCAAGTTAAGTCAAATTATACTATACTTGATATTAGGAATAGTTTGAATTTTATTAAAAATTAATTATTTTATTTGAAAATTAGGTTTTAATTGGGATTGACCGAAAAAATCAACTGGGGGAATTGATTATGGAAATTATTGAGCTTAAGACTAGCGGAAAATGTGAGATGGTAGATATAACCAAAAGAATAAAAGAAGCAGTGTATAAAAACAGATGGAATGACGGAATCCTTGTGGTTTTTTCTATGCACACCACAGGAGGAATCACCATAAATGAATCCTATGACCCTGATGTGCAGCATGACCTTATAAGGGCCTTAGATAAGATGGTTCCTGATCTTAACTTCAGACATATGGAGGGCAACTCTGATGCTCACTTAAAAACCAGTTTGATAGGTGCAGAAAGCACTCTTATAGTAGAAAAAGGTGAACTTTTACTGGGAACCTGGCAGGGAGTTTATTTTTGTGAGTTTGACGGTGGAAGAGAAAGACGGGTTCTTTTGAAATTCATAGGTAAATAATGTCACAGAGTAAAAAAACTTAAAAATGTCGTATACCGGATATTGCAGTTATAAACCTGAGGAGAATAAATATGAAGCTAGAAAATCGGATAAGAGTCTACATATTGACCTTGTTGACATTGAGCCTTGTTATAACATCAGGCCTTTTTATCGAAAGGGAACTTAGACTTATAGAGGATAAGGTGCAGGGGAATCTGAAGAATGTCAGTTCTCTTTTTGCCAGAGACCCATTTATTCAGAAGAATCTCTATGAAAAAAATCCTGACCTAATACAGAATTATGTGGAAAGAACCATGGAGTCCCTAGAGGAAATTGACCTTATTGTTGTGGCTGATATGTATGGAAAGCGATTTTCCCACGTAAACAGAGAAAAAGTGGGGAAATATTTTGTAGGGGGAGATGAAAAAAAAGTAATAGAAACAGGGGAAAGCTATTTTTCCAAGGCCAAGGGTACTTTGGGCATATCTATAAGAAGATTCGAACCTGTAGAGTATAGGGGGGAACAGGTAGGCTTTGTAACAGTTGGAAAGCTCTACTGGAAAATCCAAAAGGTGAAACGAGGCGTCATAGTTTATTTCACCTCGGCTCTTGTTATGGTTATACTTTTGAGTTTTATCCCTGCATCGACACTTTCTCAAAGCATCAAAAAGGAGCTAAAAGGATTTGAACCCAATGAGATAGGTAAGATATACGAGGAAAAGAAGACGATATTTGAAAGCATCCATGAGGGTATAGTGGCTATAGATCAAAAGGGAAAAATAACACGGATGAACCGAGCAGCCGAATCAATATTAAATGACAGCAGACTGGATAAGTTAAAGAAAATCGCTGAAGAAACAATTGAAAAAAAGCACGGAATATACGACAGGGAGATAGATCTTCAGAAAAAAAAGGTTTTCATAAACTCTATACCGATCTTTAAAGATGAAATTCCTCTAGGGGTTGTTCTCACAATGAGGGACAGTGAAGAGGTAAATAAAAGAGCGAAAGAAATAACGGGATTCTCACAGCTTATAGATTCCCTCAGGGCAAATATCCATGAGTTCAAAAACAAACTTCATGTGATATTAGGACTCTTAGAATTAAATGAGGTAGATGAGGCCATAAAATATATAAGCAAGTTAGAAGATGAAGTAGGGGCATCGAGATTTGAAAATGCCGATATAAATGACTCGATACTACTAGCTCTTCTGACTGGTAAGCTAAATACTGCCATGGAAAAAGGTGTAAAGCTGAAGTTGATAAAGGGTACCTATCTAATGTCTGATCATGGAAGGATAAGCACCAGCGACCTTGTAATAATAGTGGGGAATCTCATAGAAAATGCACTAGAAGCCTGTGACAGGTCTATGAGAAACGGTATAGAGGTCTATCTCAAGGAAAGTGAAGATGATATTCTCATAATGGTTTTAGATACAGGTAGGCCCATAGCCTTTGATGTGGAGAAAATATTTGAAAAGGGAGTATCTTCTAAGAATGGTAATACTAGAGGGTCTGGGTTGGCTCTGGTAAAAGAAAAAATAGACCTCTACGGAGGAGAGATGCAGGTAAATCAAAGAGAGGGAACAAAGACATTTAAAATAAGAATCTACAAAGGAGATATTGATGATAAAAGTTATAATAGTTGAAGATGATCCCATGGTGAAGATGATAACAGAAAAATTTGTCTCTTCCACCGGGGAATTCAAGGTTGAGGCCTCTTTTGGAGACGGAGAGGCGGCCTATGAATATATTTCTAAGGGAAAGGGAGACCTTCTCATCCTAGACATGTACCTTCCAGGAATGGACGGCCTCACACTGCTTAAAAACCTGAGAGAAAATGAGATATGGATAGAGACCATATTTGTCACTGCTGCAAGCAACCTAGAAGACATAGAGAAGGCTTCTCAGTTAGGAGCCCTGGACTATCTTATAAAACCTTTTAATTTTGCCAGGCTCAGAAGCTCCTTTAAAAAATATCTAGATAAAAAGGAAACTACCTACGGGAAAGAATCCCTAACCCAGGAAGATGTAGATAAGATTTTTTTGGGAGACAAGAAAAATGTGGTTACATGTAAAGGGATACATGAGAGCACCTTAAAAAAAATAATATCTATTTTAGAAGAAGACAGGTCAAAAGAATGGTCTACCAAAGAGGTTGCCGAAAAAGTAGATTCTAGTGTGGTGACTGTGAAAAAATATCTAGATTATCTCACTGAGACTGGAAAGGTAGAAAGTACACTTCATTACAAGAGTGTAGGAAGGCCCCAGTACAAATATAAACTGAATATATAAATTATTAAAAAAAGATTGCTAAAAAAAGTGCAATCTTTTTTTATTTTAAAAACCTTTTAATTAGTTTAATATTATTTTTTATTCTGAAAATGAATGGTATAACCTTAATAGGAACGAAAAAGTAGCAAAAAGAACAAAAGTTACTGCTTTAAAAAGAAATTTAATCATAAAAAGTTTGGGGGGACTTATATCGATTACAGTGTCTATGAAAAAGTGGCATGAGAACTAAAAGCACAAAAAATTAATAACAAATAAAATTTTCAAAGGAGGAGAAATATGCAAAATACAGCTGTTTTAGAAAATGAGCAAAGCAGTCAGTACAAACTTATGGGGATAGAGATGAAGTATTTTATCCCAATCACAATTGTCGTATTTGTAGCGACATATCTAGGAGTTTTACCTAAGGGGATGCTCGGAGCATTTCCGTTGATGATGATACTAGGAGCAATTTTAAATGAAATAGGGAATAAAACCCCTATAGTGAAAGACTATTTCGGCGGAGGTCCAATTGTTATAATATTTGCCTCAGCAGCACTTATCTCCTATGGTGTCATTCCGGAAAATGGGAAAACTATAATGACCTCATTTATGAAGGGTGAAGGATTCCTTAACTTCTATATAGCTGCCCTTATTACAGGAAGTATTTTAGGTATGAACAGAAAGCTACTGATTAAAGCGGCTCTTAGATATCTTCCAGTTATAATCGGCGGAGTGGCTTGTGCCATTTTATTAACAGGTGTTACAGGAGCACTTCTAGGTTACGGATTTAAAAAAGCTGTATTCTACATTGCCATACCAATTATGGGTGGAGGTATGGGTGCAGGTGCAGTACCACTAGCTCAAATGTTTGGTCAGGCTATGAGTAAAGACCCTGCAGAACTTCTTTCTGTAATGGTTCCAGCTGTTGCCTTAGGAAATGCAGTGGCAATAGTTGTAGGTGGAATACTAAGTAAAATCGGAAAGAAAAACAAAAATCTAAGTGGAGACGGAAAACTTCTAAAAGACCAGACCAACGATATAGGCGGACAAGAAAAAGAAACAGAACTTAAAATCAGTTTTGAAAATATGGGAAAAGGACTGTTGTTTGCATGTACCTTCTTTATATTCGGAAAAATGCTTGCAAAATATATAAATCTGCATCCGTATGCTCTTATGATCTTATCTGTAGCTGCAGTTAAAGGAACAGGACTCATAAAAAGAGAATATGAACAGTGTGCTTCACAATGGTTTCAGTTTATAATGAAGAACTTTACTCCTGCTTTACTTGTAGGTATAGGGGTGGCATATACAAGTCTTGATGCAGTTATAAAAGCATTCAGCCCTACTTATATACTACTTGTGTTTACAACAATAATAGGAGCAGTTATCGGTACAGCGATTATAGGACACTTATTGGGATTCTATATGATAGAAGGATCTATCACTGCTGGTCTTTGTATGGCAAACATGGGTGGTACAGGAGATGTGGCGGTACTTTCTGCTTCAGACAGAATGGAACTTATGCCATTTGCTCAGATATCATCAAGAATCGGTGGAGCCTTTATGCTCATTCTCACGTCGGCACTGCTGAAATTCTTCTTATAAAAAAAGGAAGGCCCTATACCTTGACGTATACATTTTTGAGGTGGTGTAGATGTCAAAAATTGATTATTTGAGGCATGAGATGGAAAAAAAGGGTTACCATATAACAGAAAGGATCTCAGCTTCAGGTGAAATTTCTATCCGAGAAGGAAGAGGCGGACATATAATAATGGAGATAGAAAATATTGACCGGGATAAGATAAAAATCCTGTTAAATAATCTTCAATGCAGAACAATGATCAGAGTCAAAGATGACGGTAAAATCCAATTTATAATAAAAATGAGCAGTGTCTAAAATGGCACTGCTTTTTTACTGGGCGATAAAAAAGAGAGGGTTTGTACTAAATCGTAGTTATGTGCTTGACTAACTATAAAAACTTAAGTATAACTATATTATTATTTTAAGATACAGCATGGTTAGAAACCAATTGGAGTTGTTTTTATCATTGACTTCTTGGGATGTTCTTACTTAACTAAACTACTCGTGGGCAGGATACTTGGAGGGTCAAATGAAATCAAAAAAACAAAAGTCAAAAAAAATATTGAGAGAAATCAGCAAGCAAATAGTTATAATTTCTTTGCCGATTTTAATCATTTCCAGTCTTTTACTCGGATCAATTTATCGTTATGAAATAAAAAGATCTACATCAAATCTGATAGGAAATCTTTCAGGAAAAACTGATGTATTTGAAGATACAGTACAATATCTTTTTGAAGAGACCTTCAGAGACATATACATTATAAAAAATTCCAATGAGTTTCAAAATTATGTAAAAAATCAAAACTTTGAAAATAAACTAGAGGTTCAGCACCTTTTTGAAAGGTATATGTTGAATAAAGAAGATTATCTCCAGGTGAGATTTATAAATCCAAAAGGAGATGAAGTTATCAGAGTAGAAAGAGAAACAGACAGTGGTATTATTGTAAATATTGCAGACGATGAGCTTCAGTCCAAAAAAAAAGCGTTATTATTTTGGAAATACAATGAGTATAGGGGGATCGGATATATATGTTTCAAATCTTGATCTCAATATCGAACATAAAAAGATAGAAATGCCACATCTTCCTGTAATGAGATTTTCCTCACCTGTGGAAAACAACAAAGGAAAAACCATAGGTATTCTGATAATCAATTTTAAGGGATTCAAATTTTTGGATACATTTAGAAATTATCTGAAAATAAATAACCCATTGATCCAAATATCCCTCACTGACAGCAACGGATATTACCTATACAACAAGGATGAAAGCAAAAATTTTGGATTTATGTTTGAAGGTGAGGCCAAGAACTACAGACTAGAAAATGAGTCTCCTAAACTCTGGGAAATGATAAACTCTTCTTCTGAGAAAAACTTTGAGACAAAAGATAAAGTTTTATATTTTAAAAAAATAGACCCTGAATTTAAAGGACATATATATTTTGATAATGAAAATTTCTACTGGAATGTGGTGGCCTCTCTTAAAAAAGAAGATCTGCCAAAGCTTTATCCCGATATATTTATATTTAAGAAAAATATAAAACTATATATATTATTGGGGATACTGGCTTTGTCAGCAACTATAATCACACTCCTTCATCTAAAAAAAAGGGAGAGTAATCAGCTTTATATGGCAGAGCTTATACTAGGTTATGTAGATGAGGCAGTGCTGATAACGGATTCTGCAGGTAATATCCTGGATTTTAATGATGAATTTCTCAATTTTACAGATTTGGATAAAGACGAGATTCTAAAGTCAGACACAAGCTTATTTGAGCTAAATGTAACTCACCCTGAAATTTATGATGATATAAAGAAAGAAATGAACAAGGGTAAAAAATGGGCAGGGGAACTCTGGCTCAAGAAAAAAGATAATTCCAAATATCCGGCTATTCTCACTATAAATAATGTGGCAAATCCAAAAAATAAAAATACAGAGCATTACGTATGTGTGATAAAAGATCTGACCAGCGAAAAGCAAAGGGAAGCAGAGATAGAATACTTACTAACTCATCATTCAAAGACAAAACTACCAAATGAAAATCTAATGAGGCAGCTTATAGATGAAGAGATAAAAAATAACAGTGGTTTTAGCCTAATATATATAAAACTTAAAAATTATAATGATTTGGAGATAAAATACACTGATGAATTTTTGAATCTTATTTATGAAAATATAATCGGGAAAATAGAATCAATTGTCAGTGAAAAGGAAAACATAGCTCATTTATCAACAGATACCTTTATAGCTATATGCAAGACCTCTACAAATAAACTTCTTCTCAACAAATCCATGATTGAACTTTTTAAGGGGCTGAAATCAAGCATCACTATAAAAGATATCAGTGTTCACTTAGAATTTGAAATGGGCTCGGTGATATTCCCGGAACATGGTGATTCCTCTAGAGAACTGCTGAAAAAGGCTCTGTTTTCAATAAGAGCACTTAAATTTCATCCAGAGCGTAACTATATAATCTATCACAATAATATCGAAAAAAGTGTGAGAAGGGAGCTTGAGATAGAGGAAAACATAGTTTCAGCAATTGAAAACAATGAATTTCAAGTTTACTTTCAGCCTCAGATTGACAGCAACACTGAAACAATAAACGGATTGGAGGCACTGATACGATGGAATAACACGACCTTGGGAAATGTTTCTCCTATGGAGTTCATACCTCTTGCTGAAGAAAAGGGTATAATAAATAAAATAGATATGTGGGTAGTAGAAGAGGTTGCCAGGCTTACTAAAAAACTTGGCCTTCACGAACAAAAGGGGATAAAAATTTCCATAAACTTATCTGCTAATGATTTTAAAAATGATTTTCTTGTTGAAGATGTAGTAGCCATACTAGATTTCCACGGACTTGATCATAATCAATTTGAAGTTGAACTTACTGAAGGGACGCTGATAAGTGATCATGAATATGTCAGTACAAAATTGGAAGAATTTAAAAGTTATGGTATAACTGTTGCCATAGATGATTTTGGAACAGGCTTTTCTTCTATGAGTTATCTGAAGAAACTAAATTTTGATAAACTAAAGATAGACAGGTCGTTTATAAAGGATTACCCAAAAATGGACAACGGCTCTATAGCTGAGGTCATAAGCTACTTGGCTCAGAAACTGAAAGTAAATCTCATTGCCGAAGGTGTAGAGACTGTAGAGCAACTTAAGTATCTTCAGAGTATAGGGTGTGTCAATATACAAGGGTATTACTATAGTAAGCCTTTATCAGAAAAGGAACTTAAAATTTATTTAAAAGAACATTTTGAAAAAAAGAGGTTATCCTGAGAAACTTTAGAAAGATGTTAATAGAAAAAGCTGATCTAAAAAAATAATAAATGAGGTATGATATGGAAAAAATATATGATCTTATAATATTAGGCGGAGGCCCTGCCGGTCTTTCGTCGGGACTATATGCAGGGAGAGCCAGACTAGATACTGTTATAATTGAAAAGGGTATTGCCGGAGGACAGGCTGCTACCACTTCTGATATTGATAATTATCCAGGTGTGAAAAATGCCAAAGGGCCTGAAATTTCTGATGTAATGAGAAATCAGGCAGAGGACTTTGGTACGGAGTTTATAACCGGAGATATATTAGAAGTGGATTTTTCTCAAGAGATAAAAAAAGTAAAAACAAGCAGCGGAGAGTATAGGGGAAGAGCAGTGATAATATCCACCGGAGCCAGACCAAAAAAATTAGGCTTTCCAGGGGAAGAAAAATATACAGGAAGAGGAGTTGCTTACTGTGCAACATGTGACGGAGAATTTTTCACAGACTTAGAAGTATTTGTTATAGGGGCAGGTTATGCAGCTGCTGAGGAAGCTATATATCTCACTAGATTTGCAAAAAAAGTTACTGTTATTGCCAGAGAGCCTGAATTTACCTGTGCAAAAGCTATAGCCGAAAGGGTTTTGGAAAACAATAAAATAGAGGTTATATTTAACACTGAAATAATAGAAGCTTCTGGCGACGAGATGGTAAATTACGCCAAGTTTAGAAATAACGTCACAAAAGAAACCTGGGAATATAAGTCTGGGGAAAATTTTGGTATATTTGTTTTTATAGGATATGAACCTATCACAGAAAAATTTAATGGTCATGTAAAGATGGACGATAAGGGATATATCCCTACAGATGAAACTATGAAAACAGATATAGAGGGAGTCTATGCAGCTGGAGATCTTCGGCCAAAAATGCTTAGACAGGTAGTTACGGCTGTTGCTGACGGGGCCATAGCAGCTACAGCAGCAGAAAGATATGTTTCGGAACTTAAAAGAAAATCCGGTGAATCTCAGGATGAAAAATCCAAGCCAAAGGCCCAGGTTGAAAAAGAAGCAGTGAAAAATAAAAAACTCGGCTTTTTAAAAGGTGAAATAGCTTATCAGTTGAGAGAAGTATTTGAAAAAATGGAAAAAGAAGTAATTTTTGTTACTATTGTGGATGAAAGTGTAAAAAAATCATTGGAGCTAAAGGAAGTTCTTGAAGAAATAGTCCAATTGGGTGATAAACTGGAACTTGAGGTTTATAAAAAAGGAGAAAATCCTGAGATAGAGGAAAAAATAAATGCAGATAAATATCCTGTAGTTGCCCTGCTAGATAGCGAGGGGAGGTATAGGGGTGTTAAATTCCATGGTATTCCTGGAGGGCACGAACTCAATTCATTTGTTATGGCAGTTTATAACTTAGCAGGTCCAGGACAGGTTATTAGTGTGGATATTTTAGAAAAAATAAAAGAGATAGACCAAAAGGTAAATATAAAGGTGGGGGTATCCCTTACCTGTCATCACTGCCCAGATGCAGTTATAGCTGCTCAGAGGCTGGCCATTGAAAATGAGAATATAGAGGCTGAGATGATAGATGTTCTGCAGTTTGCAGATATCCGATCAAAATATAACATAATGAGTGTTCCGGCCATAATTATAAATGACAGTGAAGTGACCTTTGGTGCAAAAAAAATAGATGAAATACTCCAAATGCTTAAGAAATAAAGGAAGTAAAAAAAATCAGAGCCAGTTCCTATTTAAAGGAGCTGGTTTTTGAATTTCAACTTTCTTGACAAAGTAAGTAAAGAAATGTATAATTCATTTAGTTATTATTACAAAAATGAAAACAATGAAAAGGAGGTTTCATTATGTCACTGATAGGCAAAAAGATAGAAGATTTTAAAGTCCAGGCTTTTCACGATGGTAAATTTAAAGAGATAAGCGATCAGGTATTAAAAGGACAATGGTCGGTGTTTTTCTTTTATCCTGCAGATTTTACATTTGTATGCCCTACTGAATTAGGAGACCTTGCAGATAATTATGAAAAATTCAGAGAACTGGGAGCAGAGCTATATTCTGTATCAACAGACACCCATTTTGTGCATAAGGCCTGGCATGATGCTTCGGATACTATAAAAAAAATTAAGTTTCCTATGCTTTCTGACCCTACAGGGGCTCTTTCTAGACAGTTTGGTGTCATGATAGAAGATGCCGGTCTGGCTTTAAGGGGTACATTTATAGTCAATCCAGAGAGAGAGATAAAGGCATATGAAGTCCATGATCTAGGAATAGGAAGAGATGCTGATGAGTTGTTGAGAAAGGTTCAGGCAGCTCAGTTTGTAGCGGCTCATGGTGATCAGGTTTGTCCTGCAAAATGGAAACCTGGAGAAGAAACTCTGAAACCAAACTTAGACCTCATAGGAAAACTTTAATAAAATATAGGCTCCCTAGGGAGCCTATATTTTATATTATAGTCATCTTCTTTTTTACCTCTTCTACCTTTTCTGGCCCCACCAAAACCTCTGCAAGCTTCAGTCCAAAATCTATGCCTAAACCTGCACCACTTGCAGTAACAAGATTTCCATCTAGAATAACTTTTTCGTTTCCCAAGATACCGTCTTTTATAAGATCCTTAACTCCGTAATGACATATAATTTTCTTTCCTTTTAGCAGTCCTGCATTCTCTAAAACTGATGGTGCTGCGCAGATAGCACCTAAAAATTTTTCAGAAGAATTTAAATATTCTTTTGAAAGCTCAATGACTTTAGAAGATTTACCTAAGTTTTCATATCCAGGAGATCCTCCTGGAAGTATGAGCATATCTCCGTCTAAATAATCTTCAGAAGAAAGGAGTTTATCGGCTTCTACAGGTATATTCTGTGATGAGACAACTCTTTTTGAATCACCTACAGAAAGGGTGACAACCTCTATACCGCATCTCCTCAGGACATCTACAGGTGCAAGGGCCTCTATAGTTTCAAAACCTTCAGCAAGTAAAAGATAAACTTTTTTCATGTTGGATTCCTCCTTAAATTTCATCATATATTTATATTTTACTATACTGAACCTTATACCGCCACTCACTTATTTTGAAAAGTTAAAACATAAAAAAAGAAAAAAGTGTTTAATTTTGTCTATATTTTATTGGGATCATCTATATGTAAAAAAATAATATATAAAAAAAACGTTGAAAAAATACCCGTAGAATGGTACTATTACTTTAATTTAAAACTTCTTATTATCGAAAAGGGACAGGTGGTCTTCATGGCAAGTCAAAATTTAACGAACTGGTATTTTTATTATTATTTTAGAAATTAGGATTTGTAGTTGGTGTATATGCCAGAACAAATCCATTTTGTATTATAAAATATAAAATAAAAATTGGATTTGTATCAGGGCGGTAATAAAAGGAGAAACATAAACCCCATAGGTGCAAACCTGTGGGGTTTTTTTTATCTATAAAATTTTAAAAAAATTCAAGGGGGAAAATAGCATGGTAATCAAAATGAGAAAAGATTCAGGAGAAAAGGAGTTGCTACATTTAGTGGAATTCTTACAAAAGAAAGGTTTAGAGGTAAAGGATGCTTCTAGCTCAGAATTTAAAGTAGTAGGAGTGGTAGGGGACACTTCTGTAATAGATGTAAAAGATATAGAGGCTCTAAGTGGAGTAGATAAAGTAACAAGAATCCAGGACCCTTTCAAAAAAGCCAATAGATTAATGAAAAGTGAAGATACAGTAATCGACGTATCTGGAGTAAAAATAGGTGGAGGAACATTTACAGTAATGGCAGGACCTTGTTCTGTAGAAACTAGAGAACAGATTTTAGAGGTAGCCAACTCGGTACAAAAATCAGGAGCACAAATTTTAAGGGGTGGAGCATTTAAACCTAGAACATCACCTTACGCTTTCCAAGGTCTTGAAATGGAAGGACTAGAACTTCTGAAAGAAGCTAGAAAAGAAACTGGTCTTCCGATAGTTACAGAGATAATGTCTCCTTCTCATGTTGCAAAATTTGCAGAAGAGGTTGATGTAATACAGGTGGGGGCAAGAAATATGCAAAACTTTGACCTTCTAAAGGAACTTGGAAAAATCGATACGCCTATTCTCTTAAAAAGAGGTATGTCTGCGACTATTGAAGAATGGTTAATGTCAGCTGAATACATAATGGCTGGAGGAAATGAAAATGTAATTCTTTGTGAAAGAGGAATAAGAACCTTTGAAAAATACACTAGAAATACCCTTGACCTAAGTGCAGTGCTAGCTGTTAAAAAACTTAGTCACCTTCCTGTAATCGTAGACCCTAGTCATGCTACAGGAAAAAGATGGATGGTAAAAGACCTTGCTCTTGCAGCTGCAGCAGTTGGAGCAGACGGTCTGATGATAGAGGTTCACAACGATCCAGAAAATGCTCTTTGTGACGGAGCCCAGTCTCTAGAGCCAAAGGCGTTTGACAAATTGATGAAATCTGTAAACAGCTTAGTTACAGCACTGAGAAGCACAGGGGAATAATAGCTATGAAGATAGCAGTCGTAGGTCTAGGGTTGATAGGAGCATCTGTATCAAAGGGACTTCTTGATAATGGTCATGAGGTTTATGGAGTTGACATAGATCAGGATGCCATAAACTACTGTGAAAAAAATAAACTTATTTCAAAGGGTTTTTCTGACATGGGAGAGGTACTAGAAAAATGCAAAATTGTACTTTTTTCTGTATATCCCAAAACCATGATAAGCCTTACTGAAAAATATATAGATAAATTTAAAAAAGGTACAATAGTAACAGATGTGAGCGGGGTAAAAAAAGAGGTCGTTGCAAAAATGCAGCGACTGCTTCCCACTGATGTTGAATTTGTAGGAGTTCACCCAATGGCCGGTCGTGAAAAAATTGGTGCAGAATATTCTGATCCCAATATTTTTAAGGGAGCAAATTATATAATAACACCTACAGAAGAAAACAGTCCGTCTGCTCTAAAGCTTTTAGAGGATATAGGAATAGAACTGGGATTTAAAAAAATTAGTTATTTGACTCCAGAAAGGCACGATGAGATGATAGCTTTTACAAGTCAGCTGACTCATGCGATAGCAGTAGCACTTGTAAACAGTGATAAGGATCCCGATACATATAATTTTACAGGGGATTCCTACAGAGAACTTACCAGAATAGCCATGATAAATGGTGATCTTTGGAGCGAACTTTTTTTGGAAAACAGAGAAAATCTTATAGATAGAATCGAGGAATTTCAAGAAAGATTGGATATAATAAAAGAGGCATTGAAAAACAACGATAGAAAAACTCTCATTACAGAGTTTGAGAAATCTACTAAAAAAAGACTTACTTTGGAAAAATAAGGGGGACAGCATGGATATCAAAATAATACCTGGGAAGTTAAATGGTGAGGTTATAATACCACCTTCAAAAAGCCTTTCTCACAGAGCCATAATAGCAGGGGCTATGGCTAAAGGAAAGAGCAATGTAACAAATCTTATTATGTCAGACGACATAGAGGCTACTATAGAGGCTATGGAAGCTTTAGGGGTTAGTATTTCTAAGGGTGAACATGAGGTAGATATAGAAGGGACAGGAACTCTCGTAAGAAAAGAAAGTACAATTAACTGCAGAGAATCAGGTTCTACTGTAAGGTTTCTTGTGCCTATCTCATTGTTAGCAGATGGGGAAGTGAAATTCATAGGTGAGGGTAGGCTAGCTAAAAGACCTCTTACAACTTTTTTCAATATTTTCAACGATTTCGGTGTGAAGTACGAAAGAGGAAAGGACTATCTTCCTTTGACTATAAAGGGTAAACTTACCGGCGGAAGATATAAGATGAAGGGAAATGTGAGTTCACAGTTTATAACTGGACTCATGTATACACTTCCTAAATTAAAAGAAGATTCTGTAATAGAGATAACAACACCTTTAGAGTCTATCGGATATGTGGACCTTACTCTGGATATGCTTAAAAAATCTGGAATTGAAATCGAAAACAAAGACTATAAAGAGTTTCATATAAAAGGAAATCAGGAGTTTAAACCTGTTAATTATCGTGTAGAGGGAGATTACTCGCAAGGTGCATTCTGGATGGTTGCAGCGACTTTGGGAGCTGGATTAGACTGCATAGGCCTTGAAAAAGATTCTCTTCAAGGGGATAAAGAGATCCTTGACATAATAACAAAAATGGGTGGAATAGTAAAAGATACAACTAAAGGTCTCACGTCGGAATTTACAAAAACAAAAGGTGCAGTCATCGACCTTTCACAATGTCCTGACCTAGGTCCTATTGTAACTGTGATGGCATCAGTAAGTGAAGGGGAAACAAGAATAGTAAATGCTCAGAGACTTCGTATAAAGGAATCTGACAGAATTACCGCTATGGTTACTGAGCTAAATAAAGTAGGTGCCGATATAACAGAAACTGAAGACGGTATGATTATAAGAGGAGTAAAAAAATTAAAAGGCGGAGCAAAGGTATCTAGCTGGAATGACCACAGAATAGCAATGGCGATGGCTGTAGCTTCTACTCAGTGTGAAGAGGCTATAATTATAGAGGGTGCAGAGTCGGTGAAAAAATCTTATCCTCACTTCTGGGATCATTTTAAACAGCTAGGCGGAAAGGCCGAGGTATTATAATGATTAAAGACTTAAAAACTTTAAGAGATGAAATAGAGGTAATAGATAAAGAGATGATAAAACTCTATTTGAGAAGAATGGAGATAGTAAAAGATGTGGCACTTTACAAGCAGGAAAACGGAATGGAAGTTCTTGACAGGTCTAGGGAGCTAGAACTTCTTGATAAAACCTCGTCACTTGTTCCGGAAAAAGACTTAAGAGGATACTACAGAGAACTCTTAGAAAAACAGATGGAGCTTTCTAGGGATTATCAGAGAAAAATTCTTGGTCTCAAAACAAAGGTGGCATACCAAGGTGTAGAGGGAGCATTTCAACATATAGCTCTTAGGGAGATATTTGAAAAGTGCGAAGAGAACTCTTATCTTACTTTTGAAGAGGTATTCAGAGCCGTATCGAGCAAAGAAGTGGATTTGGGTGTACTTCCTATAGAAAACTCAAGCACAGGTGAGATCAGTGAAATTTTTGACCTTCTGAGAAAGTATAACTGTTATATAACAAAGGTACACTCTTTAAAAATAGAGCAGCATCTTTTGGGAATAAAGGGTGCAAAAATTTGTGACATAAAGGAAGTTTATTCACATCCCCAAGGGTTTCTTCAGTCGTCTAAATTTCTCTATGGAAGAGGATGGAAGGAGATACCATATCACAATACAGCAGTAAGTGCAAAATATGTCAGTGATCAAAAAGATAAAACAAAGGGCACAATAGGCAGCTATGAGACTGCTAGTCTTTATAACCTCGATATATTGGCAGAAAGCATAAATACAAATGATCAAAATCAGACTAAATTTATTGTTATATCTTCAGAAAAACCAAAAACAGGAGATACTTGTGCACTGATTCTCACAGTTCCCCATGAATCTGGTTCTCTGATGAAAATTGTGGACTCCATAGGTAAACGAGGCTACAATATGCTTAATATAAAGTCAAGACCAGTAAAAAATGTACCATGGGAATATTTTTTCTTTATTGAGTTCCAAGGAGACATGGATAACTCAGAAGAACTTATAGAGGAACTAAAAGAAAACAGCCTATCCTTTAAGGTTGTAGGTAGATATCAGAAGCCGGAGGGAATAAAATGAAAAGTCTCCTGAAAGAAAATTCAAAAGACAAAATGGTAGAAGATACTGTATTTAAAGTAGTGGCAGAGGCCATGAATGCGGTTAAAATCCACGGAGACAAGGTTGTAAACGCAACGTTAGGTTCTCTATCAGACGAAGATGGAAACCTTGTTACGATGAAAAGTGTCTGGGATGAATATAAAAATATAGATGCAAAGGAACTGGCTTCTTATTCTGCTTCTTTTAGAGGTGAAGCAGATTTTATAGAGGCTGTAGAAAAATGGGTGTTTCAGGGAGTAAAAAAAGATTTTTTAACTGGAATAGTAGCCACACCAGGTGGTAGTGGGGCAGTGAGTACAACCTTTAAAAATTATCTTGGAAGAGGAGAAACAGTACTTTTACCAGAGATAGGATGGGGACCTTACTGGCTTATGGCCAAGGAATTTGGATTTGAAACAGAAGAGTATTCTCTTTTTGACGGAGACGGCTTTAATATGCAGTCCTTTATGACAAAATGTGAGGCAATAATGGAGAAACAGGGAAGGCTATTAGCTGTAATAAATGATCCCTGCCACAATCCTACAGGTTATTCTCTAACGTCAGAAGAATGGAATGATTTAATAAGTTTCATGGATAAGTTGAGTAAAAAAGGACCGGTAGTTCTTCTTGACGATATAGCATACATGGATTTTTCAAATAATAGAGAAACGATCTCAAAGGCTATGGAAGAACTAAAGGGCAGAAATGAAAATTTTTTGGTTGTTTTTGCTTTTAGTATCTCAAAGACTCTCACAGCCTATGGTTTGAGGGTAGGTGCACAGGTAGCCGTCTCTTCGTCTCAACAAGTCATAGATGACTTTATAAGGGCAAATGAGATAAGTGCCAGAGCTGTATGGTCAAACATACCTAAAGGTGGAATGAAACTCTTTGCAAGACTCATACTAGATAAAGACAAAAGAGAAGCTTTAACAAATGAAAGAAACATTTACATAGAACTATTAAAAGACAGGTCAGATATTTTTATGAAGGAAGCAGAAGATGTGGGTCTTCCTGTCTATCCTTATAAAGAGGGATTCTTTGTGACACTCAAAGTAGAAGATAGTAAAAGACAAAAAGAGATTCAGAAGAAGTTAAAAGAAAAGTTAATATACACAATTTTAGTTAATAAGGGTATAAGGGTGGCAGTTTGTTCCCTTCCTAAAAGAAAGATAAAGGGACTTGCAGGAAGAATAAAGGAGGCATTTTAGGATGAATAGTTTCGGTAGAATGTTCAGGGTATCCATATACGGAGAGTCCCACGGAAAGGGAGTAGGTGTCCTTATCGACGGCTGCCCGGCTGGTATTCCTGTGGATAAAGAGGACTTTATGGGAGACTTGTCTAGAAGAAAAGCAGGGGGAGCAGGTAGTACCAAAAGGATAGAAAGTGACGAACCAGTAATTATTTCAGGTATATGTGACGGGCATACAACAGGAGCCCCTATAAATATCCATTTTGTAAATGGAGATACCAGATCAAAGGATTACAGCCTTTTTAAGAGGATGCCAAGACCCGGACACTCTGATTTTGTGGCAATGAAAAAGTACAATGGAAATAATGATATAAGGGGAGGAGGGCACTTTTCAGGAAGACTAACCCTTGCCCTTGTTGCAGCTGGAGTAATTGCCAAAAAAATACTCGCAGGTTCTAAACTCAATGCAAAGTTGGTACAGGTTGGGAAAACTGATGTAAGAAATGCATCTGAAAAGGAAATAGATAAGATTCTCACACATGTTCAAGAAAACGGAGATTCAATAGGAGGAATTGTTCAGTTTACAGGAGTTGACCTTCCTGTAGGCTTAGGAGAACCTTTTTTTGGATCGGTAGAATCTCATATCTCATCTATGATTTTCTCTGTACCAGCTGTAAAAGGTATAGAATTTGGTGCAGGTTTTGAAGGGGTAAAGTTAAAAGGAAGTCAGCATAATGACTCAATAATAGATGCCAGCGGGAAAACATTGACTAACAATAATGGAGGGATAAATGGAGGGATATCCAACGGAAATCCAGTTGTATTCAGAGTGGTCATAAAGCCGACTCCGAGTATATATATTCCCCAGGAGACCTTTAATTTTGAAGAAGGAAAGATGGACACCCTGCAGATAAACGGACGACATGATGCATGTATAGCAAAGAGAGCTACTGTAGTGGTAGAAAATGCTGCGGCCATAGCATTGGCAGATTTATTTCTTATCAATAAAAGCAGTCAGATATAGGGGCTGATTTATGAATAATAATATTTTTTTAATAGGTTTTATGGGATCGGGTAAAAGCACAGTTGGTCATATTCTCTCTGAAAAATTGGGATATTCTTTTGTAGATACAGATAACATTGTAGAAAAAGATTGGGAAATGTCTATTTCTTCAATGTTTGAAGAGCACGGAGAAAACTATTTCAGAGAAAGAGAATATAAGGCCCTAAAAAAAATTATAGAAAATAAAAATCAGGTTGTTTCTACCGGGGGCGGTATAGTAACATTTGAAAAAAGTAGGGAACTTTTAGAGGGACAGGAGGTATATTATATCGATGTGGATTCTGAGACAGTATATAAGAGGCTAAAATCTGACAACACAAGACCTCTTCTGAAAAACTGCTCTTTTGAAAAAATGTCTGACCTGTTGTCTTTCAGAAAAAAAATCTATGAAAATACATGTACAAGTAAAATAGACGGAAAAAAAGATCCCCAAAAGGTGGCAGAGGATATAATTTTTAACATGAGTTTAATTCATGACAGACCTTAAAAACAGTGGTTTTTTAAAGATGAAAATTGAATTTTGAAAAAAACTCTTGACTAATAGGCAAAAAAGCTGTAAATTAATACAAAACAATAGTGAAGGAGGACAAACCATGATGAGATTTACTTGGTGGTGGAAGAATAGCATATCAGACCAATCAAATAAATTATCAGGTTTTGCTGCTCTTTCATAAAAAGGGACTTTTTGGAATATACCAAAACAATTATAAGAAAAATTATTGTAAGCAATACCTGTTCCCTAGGGAGCAGGTTTTTTATTACAAATTTTCAAAGACCTGACTGAATAGTGGGTCTTTTTTTATAGGGGGGAATCATGAGGAAAAAAGTTTTTTTCAGGGGAATAACAAAAGAGATTACAACTAACGATCTGTATCTCAAATTGTCAAATGGCGATAGGGGAATACTTTTCGAAAGTGATGAAAAGGATACCGGTTTTACATTTATAGGTGGAGGTCCTAAAAGGGTATTTGAGGACAGGGTCACTGAATATGTAATAGACGGGGAGTCTTATAAAAAGGATAAAAGATTTCTAGAGATAATCAAAGAGGCCTTGGACGGTATAGAGGTAGAAAATGCTCCTAAGCCTTATGTTGGTGGAGCCTATGGAAACATAGCCTATGATATCATAAGAGACTATGAAAAGCTTCCTATGGGAAATCCATATGATCCTACGGTAGGTGAAAGTGTAATGATGATCTTTGAAAAGGGTGCAGTTATCAATCACGACACAGGGGAGATGTATTTTACTGCAATAGCAGAAAATGAGAAAGAGGGAAAAGAGCTCCTCGATGAACTAGAAAAAACATTAGACAATAATATTGAAATAAAAGCCCTTAACAGCGATTGTGAGGAAATAATAGGAAATACAACTCAGGAAGAGTTTGAAGAAGTAGTTAAGAAAGCAAAGGATTATATAGTTCAGGGAGATATTTTTCAGGTAGTATTGTCTCAGAGATTCAGGGTTACTAGCAGTAAACATCCCTTTGAAATTTATAAAAGGTTAAAAGAGATAAATCCATCTCCATATATGTTTTTCTTAGATTATGGAACTCACCAGGTTATAGGTAGCTCTCCAGAGAGGCTTGTAAGCCTGCAAGAGGGAATAATAAAAACTGTTCCAATTGCCGGGACAAGACCTAGAGGAAAAAATGAGCAGGAAGATGAGCAGTTTGCGATAGACCTCATGGCAGATGACAAAGAAAAGGCCGAACACGTTATGCTTGTAGACCTTGCCAGAAACGACATAGGAAAAGTATCTGAAATTGGGACCGTAAAAGTTACAGAGTATATGGAGGTAAAAAAATATTCTCATGTAATGCATATAGTATCTCTTGTCGAAGGAGAGATAAAAAAAGGGGAAGATGCCTTTTCAGTAATAGCCTCAGTACTTCCTGCAGGAACTCTTTCAGGAGCACCAAAGATAAGGGCTATGGAAATAATAGAAGAGTTTGAAAAAGAAAGAAGAGGATTTTACGGAGGAGCAGTAGGTTACATCAACTTTAACGGGGATATGGATACCTGCATCACAATAAGGTCGCTTATGCATAAAAATGGGGAATATATATATCAGGCTGGAGCTGGAATAGTGTTGGATTCTGTGCCAGTAAATGAATATATGGAGTGTAGAAATAAAGGGGCTGCTATAACAAAGATTTTTAGGGGGGAATAACTGATGATACTTTTGATAGATAATTATGATTCATTTACCTACAACTTATATCACCTTATAGGGGAGCTTCACAGGGATATAAAAGTAGTGAGAAATGACAAAATCACAATAGACGAGATAAGAAAACTCAATCCAGATGTAATAGTATTGTCGCCTGGACCAAAGGCCCCAAAAGATGCAGGTATATGTCTAGAGGTTGTAAAAAAGTTATATAAGGAATATCCTATCCTTGGAATATGTCTTGGGCATCAGACTATCGGAGAGGCTTTTGGAGGAGATGTGGTCATCGCCAATAAAGCTGTTCATGGAAAAGTTTCTTATATAAAACATACTGGAAAAAGTATATTTAAGGGCTTAGAACAGGATGTTCAGATAGCTAGATATCATTCACTTATTGTTGAAAAAGACAGTATGCCTGAAATCTTGGAAATATTGGCAGAAACAGATGAGGGTGAGGTCATGGCTGTAAAACATAAAAACTACCCTGTGGTGGGACTGCAGTTTCATCCAGAGTCTATAAATACCCCAAAAGGGAAAGAAATGATGAAAAATTTTTTGGAAGAGGTGATGTAAATGAGCGATGTATATAGAAAATTGTTGGACGGAAATAGTCTTACTTCAAAAGAGATGTACAGTCTTATGGAGGATATATTTGATGGTAAATTATCTGAAGTACAGACTGCCTCTATACTCACAGCCCTCAAAATAAAAGGAGAAACCTCCCAAGAGATAATCGGTGGTGCCACCTTTATGAGAGACAGGGCCATAGCCTTTGAAAATGACCAGAACTCCTTTGATCCAGTAGGTACAGGTGGAGACGGAATACACAGTATCAATATATCCACAGGAACGGCTTTTATAGCTGCAGCAGCTGGAATAAGAGTTATAAAACATGGAAACAGATCGGTTTCTAGTAAGTCTGGAAGTGCTGATGTACTTCAAAGCCTGGGAATGGATCTGACTACAAATAAAGAAAAGATGAAAAAAGCCTTGGAAGAGACAGGAATGTCCTTTTTGTTTGCCCCTATATACCACCACAGTATGAAGCAGGTGGCAGGTATCAGAAAGGCTATGGGTGTGAGAACAATATTTAATATTCTCGGTCCTCTTGCCAATCCAGGTAAGGCCAATCACATGCTTTTAGGAGTATACGATAAAAAACTCATGGATAATATGGCAGATGCTCTTATAAAAATGGGATGTAAGAGAGCTCTTATTGTCCACGGTATGGAAGACGGAGCCGACGAAATATCAAT
Source organism: Ilyobacter polytropus DSM 2926 (assembly GCF_000165505.1). NCBI lineage: Bacteria > Fusobacteriati > Fusobacteriota > Fusobacteriia > Fusobacteriales > Fusobacteriaceae > Ilyobacter > Ilyobacter polytropus. The sequence continues at coordinate 523,824 of NC_014633.1, forward strand.
AACAGGTAAAACAAGAGTTGTCGAAGTTGAAAACGGAAGAATAAAAGAGTATGAGATATTCCCGGAAAATTTCGGACTTAAAAGAGCCACTCTTGAGGATATAAAAGGAGGAGATCCTGATGAAAACAGACAACTCCTTATCGATGCCCTTTCGGGAAAAGAAAGAGGTGCCAAAAGAGATGTTCTGCTTTTAAATGCAGGAGCGGCACTTTTTATCAATGGAAAGACAGAAAATATAACTGAAGGTGTGAAACTAGCCGGAAAACTTATAGATGATGGCATTGTAATGGAAACAGTAAACAGCTTTATCGAGAAGGTGAAATAGATGATATTAGATGAAATTGTAAAATCTAAAAAAGAATATCTAAAGAAACTATCCCTAGATAAAAATAAACTTGCTGAGATAGCAGAAAATATGGATACTCCACCGAGTTTTTATGAAGCTATGAAAAAAAGTGGGCTTTCTATAATAGGTGAGGTAAAAAAGGCTTCTCCGTCTAAGGGTGTAATAAAGGAAATGTTTGATCACAAGGCTATAGCTGCAGTATATGACACCTGTGTAGATGCAATATCTGTTCTCACAGAGGTTGAGTATTTCAAAGGAAATCCTAAATATCTGAAGGAAGTTTCAGAGATCACAAAACTTCCTACTTTATGCAAAGACTTTATAATCGACGAAGCTCAGATATATGAGGCTAGAACTCTTGGAGCCTCTGCAGTACTTCTCATTGTAAGTATTTTAGATGATGAAACCTTAAAGAACTTCATTGCTATAGCTAGAGAATTGAAAATGGAGCCCCTTGTAGAGGCCCACAGCGGTGAGGAAGTAAAAAGAGCTCTAAAGGCAAAGGCTAAAATAATTGGAATAAACAACAGAGACTTAAAGACCTTTAATGTAGATCTAAACAACTGCATAGAACTTTCTAAAAATATACCAGAAGACGTACTGGTAATAGGTGAAAGTGGTATAAGTAAAAGAGAAGATGTAAAAAAACTCAAAGATGGGAAAATAAGCGGTGTCCTTATAGGTGAAGCCTTTATGAGATCCGAAAGTATAAATAAACTGGCCCGGGAATTAAAGGAGGAATTTAATGACTGAGGCAAAAATATGCGGAATAAAAAATTTCGAAGATGTAAAAATAGTAAATGAATTTAAACCTGATTATATCGGGTTTGTATTTGCCAAATCCAAAAGACAGGTAAGTCTTGAAAAGGCTGCTGAACTTTCTAAAAATCTAGATGGGAAAATAAAAAAAGTAGGGGTATTTGTAGATGAAAGCCCTGAAAAAGTTGCTGAGATTGCAAAGGCCTGTAATCTTGACATATTACAGTTCCATGGAAAGGAAACACCAGAATACTGCAGAAGTTTTGAAAAATATGAGGTATGGAAAAGTTTTACTGGAGATGAAAAGATACTAGAAAATATAAAAAAATATGGTGACTGTGCAGATGCCTTTCTTGTTGATTCTAGTGTCCCTGGAAGTGGTAAGAAATTTGACTGGAATAATATAAAAGGGTTGTCAGAAAATTATAGGATAATTCTGGCAGGGGGACTAAATCCTGAAAATGTAGCCGAAGCTTCAAAAAAAGTAAAACCGCAAGTTGTGGATGTGAGCTCAGGTGTAGAGGGAGATAATGGTAAATCGAGAGAAAAAGTGGAAAAATTTATAGGGGAGGTAAGGTTACATGGATAGAAAATTTGGTGATTTTGGAGGGCAGTATGTGCCGGAGACTTTGATGAAGCCTCTTGAAAATTTGGAAAAAGCGTACTTAAAATATAAAAATGACGATGAATTCAACAAAGAACTGAATTATTATCTAAAGGATTATGTAGGAAGAGAAACACCTCTATACTATGCAGCTTCTCTCACAGAGAAAGTAGGAGGAGCAAAAATATATCTAAAAAGAGAAGACCTTAATCATACAGGTGCACACAAGATAAACAACGTAATGGGTCAACTCCTTCTTGCCAAGAGAATGGGAAAAACAAAGGTCATTGCTGAAACAGGAGCAGGACAGCACGGAGTGGCCACTGCCACAGGAGCCGCACTTCTAGGAATGGAGTGTGAGGTATTTATGGGAGAGGAAGACATAGTAAGACAGGAGATGAATGTCTTCAGAATGAGGCTTTTAGGAGCTACTGTAAATTCTGTGACGTCAGGGACAGGAACTTTGAAAGATGCTACAAATGAGGCTATAAGACAGTGGGTTGCCAGAATCGATGATACATTTTATGTTATAGGTTCAGTTGTTGGTCCTCATCCTTATCCGACTATGGTAAGAGATTTCCAGAGGATAATAGGAGACGAGACAAAGAAACAGATAATGGAAAAAGAAGGTAGACTTCCTGACGCTATAGTAGCTGCTATAGGGGGAGGATCAAATGCTATGGGTATATTCTATCCTTTTGTCAACGACAAGGAGGTTAGACTCATCGGTGTAGAGGCTGCAGGGGAAGGGGAAGCCACAGATAAACATGCTCTTGCGATGCTAAAGGGAAGTAAGGGAGTTATTCATGGTATGAAGACTTATCTTTTACAAGACGATATGGGTAATATAACTCCTGCACATTCTATCTCCGCCGGTTTAGATTACCCTGGTGTAGGACCTGAACATGCTTATCTATACGATACAAAAAGAGCAGAATATGCTCCTATAGATGATAAAGAGGCCCTAGGAGGTTTCAAGCTTCTCTGTGAAGTAGAAGGAATTATCCCTGCATTGGAGAGTGCCCATGCAGTGGCTCATGCAGTAAAAGTAGCGAAAGAGATGTCAAAAGATGAGATTTTAGTAATAAACTTATCTGGACGTGGAGATAAAGATATAAATACAGTATTAGAAGTATATCAAAAGGGGGAGCTATAATGGGTAGAATTGAAAATGCACTGAAAAAAGGAGAAAAAAATCTTATAGCGTATCTCACTGCAGGTGATCCATGTATTGAGAAAACTCCTGAGCTTGTACTAGGCATGGAGAGTGGAGGTGCAGCACTTGTAGAGATAGGTATCCCATATTCAGATCCTCTAGCAGACGGGCCTGTGATTCAGGCTGCTTCTACAAGGGCTCTGTCAAAGGATATTTCCATTGAGAAGATTTTTGATGCAGTAGAAAAAATAAGAAAAGAAAGTCAGATACCTTTGGTTTTTTTAGTCTACTATAATACAATACATAATTATGGTGGGGAAGAATTTCTTAAAAAATGTGAGGAAACAGGTGTAGACGGCCTTATTATTCCTGACCTGCCAATGGAAGAGCAAAAAGAACTTCCAAAAAATGCAGCAGTAAGTATAATTCCACTTGTGGCTCTTAATTCAGGTGATAGAATAGAAAATATTGTAAAAGATGCTACAGGATTTGTTTATTGTATTTCCTCATTTGGAGTTACAGGTACGAGAGATACCATAAGTAATAAAGCTTCTGAAATAGTTTCTGAGATTAAAAAATATACAGATATACCTGTGGCTTTAGGTTTTGGGATATCTCACAATAAAATGGTTGAAGATGTAAACAGATATGCCGATGCAGCTATAGTGGGAAGTGCTATTGTCAAGGTAATCGAAAAAACAAAAGGCAGTGCAAAAGAAGTTGAAGATTTTGTAGCTTCCCTGCTAAGATAAGTAAATTTTGAGTAGTATTCAAATCTATATTATTTATTGAGGGACCCAAGGGGTCCCTTTTTTAATTTCTAAGACTTTAATTAAAAATAGAATCATAGTAGCGGTCCAACTTTATCTCTAACTCACTTAGATTAAAAAAACGGGCCCCTCTATACAGTTCTTTCCCTCTAGAATAGATAATAAGAGCCGGTATTGAAAATACCATAAATTCCCCCGCCGCCTCAGGACATTCATTTAAGTCGATCTTTTGAAAAGTGGCCTGATTGTATTTTTCAGAAAGTTTTTTGATTTTAGGAAGAAGTGCGTGACATACAGAACATTCTTCACGTGATATATATACAAAAGAAAATTTTTTATATTTCAATTGCTGCAGATCCATAGGCTTTCTCCTTTGTGAAAATTCTTAATATAATTATTTTCATAACCAAGTTATTTTAATAATGTTTATCATTTGTTGTAAAATTATATGGGATTTTTAGGTAATAAAAGATAAAGAAAAAGTCCGCCTCTATACAGTAAAGACGAACTTTTTCAGATTATTTCTTATTTACACTCCTTTAATATATCACAAGTTAGCTTAAACAGATAAATTTCTATTCTGATTTTTCAGGTATCAGTCTTACTTCAATATAATTATCTAAATCCACAGCAGAGTTCATAAATTTCAGCATATTTTGTCTGCTGAGTGTCTTTTTATATTTTTCAGGAGGGAAAATTCTGAAATTGTCTCCAAACTCCTCTCTCTTACTTATATAATCAATCCAGAACTCATTTTTTTTCAAGATGGAGTCATAATTAAAGGCATAGTTTTCAACGACACTTTTTATTATCCTGTCCTCAAAATTTCCCTCTAGAGCATTTTTAAGAACATTTTTTATCTCCTCAGTAACCATATCAGCTTTTTTAGGGTCGGTGCTGTAAGATATTGTGAGGTAATTTTCCCCAAAGTTAAGGGGACTTAACTCTGTATCAGCATAGATTGTGTAAATTCCTCCTATTTTTTCTCTTATCTCTTCTAATAAAATCATATCCAGTATTTTTGAAATACCTAGGTATTTTACCCTGTTTTCATATGTATATTTCCCTTTATAGGGATAGATCAAATTTACAGATACTTTTTTATCAGTACCTTTTTTTACACTTTCTTTTGTTATTCCCTTTGGAAAATTAACATCCAAATTTTTAGGAAGCTCTGAAATATCTTTTGAAGGAATTCCAGCTAAATACTTTTGCACAAGATTTTCCATATCCATATCTTTGGTGCTTCCTACAATGACAGCCTGAAAATCCCCTATACTAGAGAATCTGCCTCTAAAAGCCTCTATAAAATCCTTTTCATTGACCTTATCTAAGTCCTCTAAGGTCAGTGGCTTTCTTCTTGGGTGGTTCTGAGACACAGTTTCTTTTATTTTATCTCTATATAGTGTCTTAGGTGAATTTTTCCTGTTATTTATACGTTGTTTTTGAAGTTCCATAAAATTATTGTATATGTCCTTATCAATCTTAGGACTGGTAAGAAATATATTCAAAATTTCTAAGGCAGTGACAAGGTTATCTCTGTCTGTTTCGATATTTATTCCCTCAGAGTAATCGGATATATAGGGGTGAAACTGTATATTTTTCCCCTTCATAAAAATATCTGTTTCCACAGGAGAAAGGTTTCCTATGCCAGAGGATATTATTACTGGCAGAGCTAATCTTGATGCTATATATCCCTTTTCATCCATGAGGGAACTTCCCCCCTTGCTGAAGAGTTTTATAAGTATTTTATCTCTGTCAAAATCAGTTTCTTTTAGGATTACCTCCATATTATTTGAAAGCTTGTAACGTATAAAATCTTTTTCTTCTTTCTTATCTAGTATTTTCCCAGAGGAAAACTCATTTATCTTCAAAACAGGCTTTTGATTATTTTTTTCAATTCCTAATAGTTTTTTATTTTTAGCATGTTCAATTATTTTTTCTATCTCACCCTTAGAAGGTATATACAGATTTTTCTTTTGAGGTGCAGTTAGAAAAAATGCTTTGTTTGAATTTTCATATATTTCATGAGCCTTTTTCAGGATATCCTTATAGGATATTTCTTTTATGATCTCGTTGAAGACTTCTGCTTCATTCTCTATATCTGTAAAGATATACCCTTCTAGATAGTCTGCTATTATCTCAGAGGCAATCTCGCTGTGTTCCTTACTCTCTCTATTTTTATATGCGTTTTCCATATACATTGAAAGTTCGGCTTTTTCTCCGTCTATCTCCCAGGAAGCAGGGCCATAGACAGATAGTTTTTTCATTTGGGTAATAACTTCAGCTATTCCTGACTGGATATCTTTTTCCTTTAGCATAGCTCCTGTAATCTGCACAGTATCGTGTTTTCCAAGGTTTACCAGATAGCTGTATCCCTCACCTATAGTAGGAGAGGCTTTTTTTGAAATACTGTCAAACCGACTTTGAAGAATTCCTGTGGCAATTTCTTCTATAATGGCTCTTTTATAACTCTCACGGTCTTGTATCGGTTCTAGTCTGTCTTTTGTAAGCACATCAAAGGTTACAGATGTTATCTCTGGGTCTTTAAAAATTGTAATTTCACCATTTGATTCACCTATTCTATATTCAAGGCTCTTTTTAAAAGTGTATTTTGATTCATAGTTAAAATATTTTTCAACAAGAGTTTTTACATGATTTTTATCAAAGTCTCCCACTGCAACTACGGCAATATTTTCAGGGTGGTACCATTTATGATAATATCTCTTAAGCAGTTTTGGATTGGCATTTTTTATAATCTCAGGGTCTCCTATTGGAAACCGTTCAGTAAATCTAGATTCACCGTAAACGGCTTTTTTCTGTGCATCTGAAATTCTCTGGGATAGTCCCTGCATCAGTCTCCACTCTTCTAGGATAACACCTCTCTCATCTATTGTATCTTTTGGATAAAAAGTAATATCATTAGCCCATTCTTTTAATATCTCAAAGGATTTTTCAAATTCCTCTGTTCTGTCTGTTGGAACATGAAGCTTATATATAGTTCTGCCAAAACCAGTAAAGGCATTTAAATCTGCCCCAAAATTCATTCCTATAGACTGAAGGTGCTTTACAAGCATATTTCCTGGATAGCTTTTAGTTCCGTTAAAAGCCATGTGCTCTATAAAATGAGCCATTCCAAGCTGATCTTCATCTTCCTGAAGCGACCCGGAATTGACGATCAATGCAAGATAAGCCTTGTTTTCAGGTTTTTTGTTTTTGTATATATAGTACTTCATACCATTTTTTAGAGTACCTTGTTCTAGTTCACTTGATACTTTAAGATCGGCAGCATTTAGTCCAGTAAATAAAACTAAAAGCATAGTAATTATAAAAATCTTTATTTTTTTCATCTGAGAGATCCCTCCTGTTTTTTATTTGTGTGAATATTTCTTAATAATTAAGCTTATTTCCTGTAAATTAAGAATAACACAATTAAACCATCAAGTCCATATTCAGATCACTTTTCTTATGTTTTCAATATTTGAAAAATCTGAAAAAAATAAGTTTTAGTAAAATAATACATTATTTTTTCATAATGCTGTATAATTTAGTAGTTGGAGGTGACTGCATGTCTTTAAAAAAAAATATTATACTTATAATTTTTCTTGTTTTAGCATTTAGAAGTTTTTCAGTTGGAATATCTACTTTGATAATAAAGGAGAAAAAATCTAACTATGATATAGATGTAAAGCTTCCCTATCTTATAGGGGATACCAAGGTGGACAAAACAAACAAGGTGATAATGGAGCGGCTAAAAGAACTTGAAATTCAGATAGAAAAAGATTCTAAAAAAAACTTTAGAGAATTGACCGACTCAAAAGAGCCTGAGGTTACATTAAAAGGTGAATATACTGTGAGAGTTAGTGATTCTAAGATGGTTATTTTAATTGTAAAAAACAGGTACTTTTTAGACGGTTATGATGCTCAGATAAGAACCTACAGTTATACCCTTTCCCCATTAGACGGAGAGTTTTATTCACGGGAGGATATATTCATAAATCCCAGTGAAGGAGTATACCAGGTAAAAAAAATAATTGAAAATATGATTCGTAAAAGGGTCCGCCAGACAAAAATCGGAGAATCTGTAAACATTTACCCAAATGATATAATTTTAGATATTGATTACGGAGGCTTTTATTTAGAAGATAAAAACCTTGTGGTGGAGCTAATAGTAAAAGGGGCTCCTCCATATTACGACGGATGGGAAAAGTTTAAAATACCTCTAGATCAAATAAAAGATTTTATAAAATATGATCTGAAAAACAATCTTCAAAGCAGTTCTTTTAGAAATATAAAGTTGAATCAACAGTGGTTTTCAGAGTATAATCAACTGAGAATTTAGGAGGTTATCCAATGAAAAAAATTATAGTTTTTATTTTTATATTCGCAGTATTTCAAAATATGTTTTCAGTAGAGACAAAAAAATCAAATATAAAACTTGAAAATCAGTATCTTATGATAGATGGTAAAATACCTGTTTTTTATAATAAAGGAAAATACATCGGTAATTCTAGCAACAAGGTAAAAGGCGGCTTTAGAGCCCTAATGGAAATGATAAAGATGGAATCAAATAAAAACCGTCTTGAAAATCCAGATAATAGAGATGGTAAATTTATTTTAAAAAGTGATTTTAAGAAGATAGATAATGAGAGCAAAATAGACAGTTATCTAGTTAAGACTTTTTATTTTACAGGTGGATCCCACGGCATGATACTAGAAGAAGGGTATAATTTTAAAAACGGAAAAGAAATTTTTCTGAAGGATATATTTAAAGGCAACATCAACTACAAGGGACTCATCAAACAAAAGGTGGAAGAACAGATAATAAAATACGGAGGGGATTTATATTATGCTGATATAAATATTCCCGATGAAGAGTATAGTTTTTATTTTGAGGGTGACTCTTTAGTTGTGTTTTTTAACCCCTATACCCTAGCATCTTACGAAGCAGGAATAATAACTTTTGAGATACCAATCTCAGAGATTTCCTCCTTCATGAAAATTTAGGGTTTATTTAGATAACCCCTTTTTTTTTAACTTTAGATTTTTAAAATTAGGTTGTATTTTTAAAAAAATATTGACACTTCTTTACCTTTGTGGTAAAGTAACTATCAACAACAGAGAAACAAGTGAACCAGTATTAAAATATGTAAACCCTAGAATAAAGGGTTTATCCATCAAGAGAGGTGTAGGGACAGGCCCGGAGATACCTCAGCAACCTACCTATTCAGGTGTGGTGCTAATTCCTGACAGATGGCAATAGGGCTAATTTTAGAGTAACCAACCCTTTCATCTGACTTAGATGAAAGGGTTTTTTTTATAAAATCCCGTTGCCTCCATTTTATCTTATTTTTACAGAGGCTTTATATTAGGCTTTTGTGACACAATTAAACTAATGACATTAAGGGGGAATTAAACATGGCACACAAATTTGAAACTTTACAATTACACGGAGGACAGCAACCAGACCCGACTACTGGATCTAGAGCGGTACCTATTTACCAAACTACTTCTTATAATTTTGAGAGCACAGAACATGCTGCAAAGTTATTTGCTTTAGAGGAACCTGGAAATATATATACGAGAATAGGAAACCCAACTACAGCTGTACTAGAAGAGAGAATAGCTCTTTTAGAAGGGGGAGTAGGGGCTCTTGCAGTAGCTTCTGGAACTTCTGCCGTTACTTATTCTATACTGAATGTAGCTAGATGCGGTGATGAAGTAGTTTCTTCAAATAACCTTTACGGGGGTTCTTTCAACCTTCTTTCAAATACAATCAACGATTTCGGAGTCAAAGCCAGATTCTTTGATCCTGTGAATCCCGAGGAAATAAGAGGTTTGATAAACGAAAAAACAAAGGCCGTATTTATAGAAAGTCTTGGAAATCCAAGCGGTGAAGTGTTGGACATTCAAAAAATAGCAGAGATAGCCCATGAAAACGGTCTTCCGCTAATTGTAGATAATACCTTTGCCACTCCTTATCTTTTGAGACCTTTAGACCACGGGGCAGACATTGTAGTATACTCTGCTACAAAATTCCTAGGGGGGCACGGGACGACTATAGCAGGACTCATTGTAGACGGAGGAAAATTTGACTGGAAAAACGAAAGATTTACAGCATTTAACGAACCAGACCCAGGTTACCATGGTCTAAAGTATGCTGACCTTGGAGCGGCGGCATATATACTAAAGACGAGGGTTAAACTACTTAGGGATACAGGAGCTGCACTTTCACCTTTTAATTCTTTCCTGATTTTACAGGGGATAGAAACTCTTTCACTGAGAGTAGAAAGACATGTGGAAAATGCAAGAAAAATTGCTCAGTTCTTAAAAAATAACGATGATGTAAACTGGGTTAGTCACCCTGAAGTAAGTGATGATGAAGATCAGCAAAATCTTGTAAAAAAATATCTTCCAAAGGGAGCTTGTTCTATATTCACCTTCGGTTTAAAAGGTGACAGAGAAAGGGCGGCTAAATTTATAGAAAAACTAGATATCTTTTCTCATCTTGCAAATGTGGCCGACGCCAAGTCACTTATAATACATCCTGCTAGCACTACTCACGGACAACTAAGTGAAGAAGCACTTAAGGAATGCGGTATAGGTACAGATACGATCAGAATCTCTGTAGGACTTGAAAACATCGACGACCTTATAGAGGATCTTCAAAAGGCAATAGAAGCTACCAGATAATTCATAAATTTCAAACATAAAAATAGGGGGCATCATGTTTATAAAAGATATATATGAAAGCAAAAAACCGGTAATATCCTTTGAGATATTTCCTCCAAATGAAAGATATCCTGTGGAAAAGGTCTATGACACCATTGACGAATTGGTGAAACTTAGTCCGGATTTTATCAGTGTAACATACGGTGCAGGGGGTACTACCCGTGGGAGAACTGTAGAGATAGCATCTAGGATTAAAAAAGTTAACAATGTAGAGGTTTTGGCTCACCTTACTTGTATAGGGGCAGATAAGGTAGAGATAGACGGAATTTTAGATGAACTAAAGGAAAATGGTATAAACAATGTCCTAGCCTTAAGGGGAGATTACCCAAATGACGGAAGCATTCCTGAAGGGGATTTTAAGTATGCACACCAACTTGTAAAGCAGATCAAGGAAAGGGGGGGGTTCTCAATAGGAGGGGCCTTCTATCCAGAGGGGCATCAAGAAAGCAACGACCTCATGGATCTTTTTCATCTAAAAAGAAAGGCAGAAGAGGGAACTGATTTTCTTATCTCCCAGATTTTCTTTGACAACTCTTATTTCTATGACTTCAAAGAAAAAGCAAAAAAGCTAGAGATAGATGTACCACTTGTGGCGGGTATAATGCCAGTAACAGACGCTAGACAGATAAAGAGGATAACGGCTCTTTGTGGAAGCTCTATCCCACCAAAATTTCAGAGAATATTAGATAGATATGAAAATAATCCTGAGGCTCTAAAGGATGCCGGTATAGCCTATGCCGTAGAGCAGATAGTGGATCTTATATCTTCAGGAGTAGACGGAATCCACCTCTATACAATGAATAAGGTGGACACTACACAAAAGATAATGGATGCAATAGCAAATCTGAGAATTGCTTTATAGGGGGACAGTAAGATGTGTTGTATCGCTGGAGCTCCCTCCCTTTCGGGCAGAGAGAGAGCCGAAAAAGAGGGAATTAGATTTAAAGAAAATAAAGGGGAATTAAAAATTGGTATTATCAACCTCATGCCTTTTAAGGAGGAGGTTGAGTACCAATTTTATGCTGTACTGGGAAGATTTGATATAAGTGTGGAAGTGGAGTTTTTGTATCCGGAAAATCATGTTTTCAAAAATACAGACGGCTCCTATATAAAGGATAACTATTATCCCCTAGGCGAACTAAATAACAGAAACTATGACGCCATCATAATGACTGGGGCTCCTGTAGAGCTCTTGGACTTTCAAAAGGTTAATTACTGGGATGAAATAAAAAATCTCATAAAATCTAATAAACTTCCGGCACTTTATATATGTTGGGGAGCTCAGGCAGCTTTATATGTTAAATACGGGATAGAAAAATTTACATTAAATGAAAAACTTTTGGGTATATTCAGGCACAGGACAAATAAAAACCCCTTTGTATCTGGTGAATTTTGGGCTCCTCACTCTAGGAATACCCAAAACAGCAGTAAAGACATAAAAAATGCCGGTCTGAGAATACTTGCAGAATCTGATGAAGCTGGGGTTTATATGGCATCTGATCGTGATTACAGAGAGTTTTATATTAGTGGGCATGGGGAGTATCAGAGGGAAAGGCTGAAATATGAGTACAGCAGAGATCAAAATTTATTTCCTAAAAATTATTTTCCAGAAGACGATCCTAAAAAAGAGCCGCCTATGAAGTGGGACAGTCACAGGAAAGAATTTTACTATAAATGGCTGAGTCACATAAGAGAAAAAAAGTTTAGTAATATCTCGGATAAGAGGTAAAATAGATAAAAGAATTTATATAAATTTAAACTCAAAAATTTTAATGTCTGTAAAAAATAACTTAGCATTTTTATAAATGTACAGAGAAAAAACGGGGGGGGGTAAATATGTCCATTACAGTAGAGAAATACGGTGGAACATCTGTAAAAGACTCTGCACGGCTAAAAGAGATAGCAGCTAGAATTGCAGAGAGAAAAAAAGAAAACGAGGATATTGTCGTAATAGTATCTGCTCCTAGCGGAATGACTGACAGTCTTATCAAAAGAGCAAAAGAGATTTCGGAAGTTCCCAAGGGAAGGGAATTTGACGTACTTCTTTCAACGGGAGAACAGGTATCTATAGCTCTCCTTGCAATGGCTCTTAAGGAAGTAGGGGTAAAGGCAATCTCCTATACGGCTTCACAGCTTGGTATAGTAACCTGTGGAAATCATAATGAAGCTAGAATACAGTCTGTAAATACTGATCTAATAAGAGAAAAAATAGCTGAGGGCTATGTAATTATTGTACCTGGATTTCAGGGTGTGTGTGAAGATGGAAATATAACCACTCTTGGAAGAGGCGGTTCTGATACCTCGGCAGTGGCTATTGCAGCTGCTTTGGGATGTAAGTCAGTGGACATCTATACTGATGTAAACGGTATATACAGTGCAAATCCTCAGATAATACCGGGGGCAATAAAACACAAAGAGGTATCCTTTAGCGAAATGATCGAGCTAGCTGGTTCTGGAGCAAAGGTTCTCCATACGCGAAGTGTGGAGCTTGGGGCAAAATACGGAATAGAAATTCATCTGAGATCTGCTTTTGACTGGCAGGAAGGAACTTTTGTAAGGAGTGATGAGAAAGTGGAAAGTGCTGTAATTAGAGGAATTAGCGGATTTGGTAATCTTGTAAGAATAAGTTATAAAAGCGACAAACTACGTCTTTCGGAAACTGTTAATACTATTTCTAAAAAAGGTATAAATATAGATCTTATAACTCATACAATGGAAACAAATGGCGGAGATGAGATAACCTGCATAGTAAAAGAGGATTATTTTGAAGAAGCAGTGGAAGCTTTGAATACAATATCTTCACCAGAAGATGAAATTCTAGTGGAAAAAGGATTGGCTAAGGTTTCTGTAATCGGTCTAGGGGTAAGATCAAAGGGGATCGCAGCTTCTGTATTTGAAATCTTAGAAAAAGAGGGAATTGAGATACATGCAGTGTCATGTTCTGAGATCAATATTTCATGCATCATCACAGAGGAGGACTTGAACAAGGCTCAAAATGCCCTGCACAAGAAGCTTATAGAGGAGGAATAAAATGAGAGAATTACTAAAAGAAAAAATACTTATACTGGATGGAGCTATGGGTACGGCTATTCAGAATTATTCTCTTGAAGAATCTGACTTTAGAGGAGAACTCTTTTCTCATATTAAAGGAAGCCTAAGGGGCTGCAATGAACTTCTAAACCTTACTAAACCAGAGGTTTTAGAGGAAATACACCTTTCATACTTAGAAGCCGGAGCTGATATAATAGAGACAAACACTTTTAACAGCAATAGAATATCAATGAGAGAATACGGACTGGAGGAAAAATCCTACGATCTTTCAAAAGCCGGTGCTGAGCTAGCAGTTAAAGCTGCTAGAAAGTATGAATATGATAACAAAAAAAGAATATTTGTAGCTGGTTCCATGGGGCCTACTAGTAAGAGTGCCTCTATACCAACAGGGGGAGATCCCTTCGGAAGAGAGGTATCCTATTCAGAACTAAAAGCTGCCTATAAAGAGCAGGCACTTGGCTTATTTGACGGCGGTGTAGATGCCTTTCTTATAGAGACAATATTTGACGGTCTCAATGCAAAGGCTGCAGTCATTGCCATAGAAGAAGTCCTAGAAGAAAAGGGAGAGAAACTTCCTATAATGATATCAGGGACAGTAGACGTCAACGGAAAACTTCTCTCTGGTCAGAGTATAGAGTCCCTCATCGTGGCAATCGACAGAGATTCTATTATTTCCTATGGATTAAACTGCTCTTTTGGTGCCAAGGAGCTTATTCCACTAATAAAGAAACTTGGAAAACTTACAAAAAAAAATATATCACTTTACCCAAATGCCGGTCTGCCAAATGAAAAAGGTGAATATGACGAGACACCTCACATGACAGGGTCATATGTAAAGGAACTCATAGAAAATAAAGATATAAATATCCTAGGGGGATGCTGCGGAACAACGCCAGAGCATATAAAAGTCATGGCAGAACTTGCTCAAGGCAAATCCCCAAGAAAAACTTCTATGGAAAACCTGGCAGGTATTGTATCTGGAAATGATACTGTAAGTCTGCATGAAGAGTTTCTTGTAGTAGGAGAGAGAAATAACGTCTCAGGGTCTAGAAAATTTGCTAGATTGATTAGAGAAGAAAGCTATGATGAGGCTCTAGACATAGCTAGAACTCAGGTAGAAAAAGGAGCTAAAATTTTAGATATAAATCTAGATGATGCCCTTCTTGATTCTGTAGAAGAGATGGAAAAATTTATAAGACTTTTGCAAAATGATATGATTTTATCAAAACTCCCTATAATGATAGACTCTTCAAACTTTGATGTAATAGAAAAAGGTCTTGAAAATCTCGCAGGAAAAGGTATTGTAAACTCTATCAGTTTAAAAGATGGAGAGCATGAATTTCTGAGAAAAGCAGCAGTTGTGAGAAAGTTTGGTGCAGCCCTTGTGGTTATGGCCTTTGATGAAAAAGGACAGGCTGTAAGCTCAGAGAGAAAAAAAGAAATCTGTAAAAGAGCTTATGAGCTTTTGACTTCAAATAATTTCCCGGCCGAGGATATTATCTTTGATCCAAATGTCCTCACTGTAGGAACAGGAACAGAGGAAGACAGAATGCACGGGGTAGACTTTATAGATAGTGTTAAATGGATAAAAGAAAACCTTCCCGGTGCAGGAGTCAGCGGAGGGGTTAGTAATCTTTCCTTTGCTTTTAGAGGTAATAATATCCTAAGACATACTATTCATAAGATCTTCCTAGAAGAGGGAGAAAAGGCCGGCATGACCATGGCTATAGTAAATCCGGGAGAAGATCCAGGAAACATAACTCCTGAGGTTAGAAAAGCTGTGGAAAACCTTCTTGCTGGAGATAAAAATGCAGTAGATGAAATTCTGAATCTCTCATTTGAGAAGTCGGCAAAGAAAACCGCAGAAATAAAGCCTGTAACTGTAGAGGAAAGGCTCAAGGATTATCTCCTTAAGGGAAGAAGCCAGGGTATAGAGGACGATATCAAGACTGCTCTCGAAAAATACTCACCTCTTCAAGTTATACAGGAAGTTCTGATGGAGGGAATGGAAGAGGTAGGAGCTCTTTTTGAAAAGGGTGAACTTTTCCTTCCACAGATACTTAGGTCAGCAGCAGTTATGGAAAAAGCTGTGGAGTTCCTAACTCCTCTTATAGAGGCAGGAGGAAAAGAAAAAAATGTAAAGGGAAAAGTCCTTATGGCAACAGTAGAAGGAGATGTTCATGATATAGGGAAAAATATCGTTGGTACTGTATTAAAGTGTAATGGCTTTGATGTTGTGGACCTTGGTGTTATGGTTCCTAAGGATCAGATATTAGAAGCTATTCTAAGGCATGATGTAGATATGGTTACATTGAGTGGTCTTATTACCCCTTCTCTTATGGAGATGGAAAAAGTGGCAGAAATGATGGCTGAACAAAATATGGATATACCCCTTCTAATAGGAGGTGCGGCGGCTTCAGAACTAAGTACTGCAGTAAGAATCGAACCTAAGTATTCTGGTAGAGTAATACATGTAACAGATGCCTCAGGGACACTTCCAGTGGTATCATCATTGATGTCTGAAAAAAAATCAGATTTTCTTGATGAAAGAAAAAAGAAAGCAGAGTATCTCAGAGATGCTTATTTGAAAAATAAAAACAAGAAAGAGATGCACTCTTTAGAAGAAGCCAGAAAAAGAAGAAAAAAATTAGACAATGCCATAGAGTATCCTAAAGAGATTGGAAAACAATTTATAGAGATAGCGTTAGAAGACTTAGAGCCACTGATAGACTGGGATATGCTCTTACATGCACTAAAGTCTAAGGGAAATACTCAGGAGAAAAAAGTATTGGATGAATCTAAAGAAATTCTCTCAAAAATGAAAGATATGAACATAAAGGCAAAATGTGCCTTTGGTATATTTAACCTTTTCAAAGATGAGGATACCCTTATAGTCAGTGGAGAGAAAGATTACGAACTGCCTATGGTCAGAAGTCAGATTGGAAATGAGACAATTTCCATGGCTGATTTCTTCTCAAAAGAGGATCATATAGGGGCCTTTGTAATATCTGTGCCTGAGATAGCTGGTAGTGATGATTATGAATCAATTATATATCAGCTTTTAGGGACTAGGCTTGCAGAAGCGGCATCAGAGTGGATGGAAAAATATGTAAATGACAATATATGGAGGGTGAATATAAGACCAGCCATAGGTTATCCATCGGTTCCAGATCATTCTATGAAAAAAGAGATATTTAAACTTGTAGATGGTGCGGAAACTGGTGCTAAGCTCTCGAGTAATTATGCCATGACTCCTTTGTCATCTGTATGCGGATTATATGTATCTAATCCAAATAGTTTTTATTTTGATCCAGGAAAAATAAGTTATGACCAGCTAAAAGAGTTGGCAAATCTAAGGGGTCTGTCTGTAGACGATATGAATGCCCTCTTAGGTGGCATAGTATAATTGATAAAAGTCCCGTGATTTTTCGCGGGACTTTTATCATCCCTAAAATACAGCAGGAATTTGACTCAAAATTTTATGTGTGATAATATTAGTTTAGAATTAAATTCCTATAGAACGACTGTATTTTAGGAGGCATTATGATCGGAACAAATAAAGGACATTACGGCCTGATAGCTTTGATTTACATGGCGGGAAACATAGAAAAAAAAGTGAGCGTTAAAGAGGTGGCAGAAAAAGAAAATATTTCAAAAAGATATTTAGAGCAGATTTTTTCAGCTCTTAAAAAAAGTGGAATATTGATAAGTGTAAAAGGATCGCAAGGGGGCTATTTACTCTCTAGAAGTCCTAAAGAAATAAAGGTGGGAGATGTGCTTAGGGCCTTAGAAGATATCGAGAGTGCAGTACCTAAAAATTACAGAATAGAGGATACAAGTTATACGATACAAAAAGAGGTCTGGGATACTATAGAAAAGAGTATAAATCAAATAATAGATAATACAAGTATAGAGGATCTTAAGAATAAGCACAATGAAAACAGTGCCAATATTTATTATATTTAAATATGAAAAAGGAAAGCAGTCCATACCTACACAGAGGTTTTTAGGACTTTGCTCTCCTCTTTTTTTATGTAAAAAAACGAGAAAACTGCCACAAGGGTAATAATTACAGCACCTGATATACTTTTTAAATCCGGTATCTCACCCCATAAAATAAATCCGATAATTCCAGAAGAGATCACACTAAAATAATTATAAATTGAGACTTCTGATGCCGGTGCATATTTATACGCCAAGGTTATCATAAACTGTCCTAGGGCTGCAAAGACACCTGTTCCCAGGAGATACAGCAACTGATAATTTGAAGGAACTTGGAAATTTAAAAGTAAAAACGGTATGGTCCCAAGTACCGAAACAAGAGAGAAGTAAAATATAATCGTTGCCGGTTCCTCTTTACCCTTCAAGTATCTTATTACGGTATAGGCAGCTCCAGCACACATTCCTGAAAAGGCCCCTGAAAGAGCCGGAAGGACTTCTAAGCTAAACTGCGGCTTGATTATAAGAAGGGCTCCGGAAAATGCTAAAATCAATGCTGGTATTTGAATTTTTGACAGTTTTTCTTTTAAGAAGATAAATGCAAATATTGTAACAAAAAATGGAGAAAGTTTATTTAGCATTGTAGAATCAGCTAATACAAGGTGATTTATAGCATAAAAATTAGCAAATACTCCTAAAAGTCCCATTATAGATCTCAGCATTAAAAATTTTTGATTTTCCATTTTTCCAAAAATACTTACTTTAGATTTTTTTATCATGTAAAATGCAACTAGCAAGCTTACCAAATTCCTAAAAAAAACTTTTTCAAATACAGGAATATTTCCTGAAAGTTTTACTGTGGCTCCCATGAACCCAAATGCGAATCCAGAAAATATCATAAATAAAATTGCTTTTGTCTTGTCTTTCATTAAACATACATCCTTTTAAATTTAATAAGACATATTTTACTATAGAATTTAAATTTACGCAAGAATCAATATCAAACAATCAGTAAATAAAATCTTTGAGACAAATAAAGCCAGGTATTTAGAACTCATCTTGTAAATTTAGTATAAATATTTGTTATTTTCTTGATAAAAATTCCCTTAAAAGTCTGTTATTTTCTGAGAGTAACTTTATAATCTCTTCCTGATTGGATACTCTTTTGCTGATATTCCAGTACCATAACCAAAACGACCTAACTACAAGAAAAATCAAGAAAATTATCAAGAAGGATATTATAAAAGGAAACATACTATCTGTCATATTAATTACCTCCATTTTAAGATATACATCACTTTCTTAAAGTATATCTTAAAATTAACTTTAACACAAGTTAAATTGGGCTCTACACTTGAGATGAAAGAAATATAATAAGTTATTTTTATATTTTAAAATGTTGACAAAAGCAATTATAGGGTGTATAATTATTTTGTAATAGAGTAAGCTTAATATCTAATTTCAGTATGTTTTACCTTTGGTTAATACTTGAAAAATTGGTTATATGAGTCATTATTTCTATTTAAAAATAGTATTTTACGGAGGTATTACAAATGGTAAACGGAACAGTTAAATGGTTTAATCAAGAAAAAGGATTCGGATTCATCACTTCTGAAGATGGAACAGATGTATTCGTACACTTCTCTCAAATCAACAAACCTGGATTCAAAACTTTAGAAGAGGGTGAGCAAGTAACTTTTGAAATCACTCAAGGTCAAAAAGGACCACAAGCTTCTAACGTTACAGCTCAATAATTAAATTGATTTGAATTCCTGCCTTAGGGCAGGATTTTTATTTTAGAAGTATATAACAAAAGCCCCTATAGAATTTTTCAAGGGGCTTTTGCTATATATATTGATCAGAAAATTCTCTTCGTCCTTCTATTTTTATAGTGAAAATGGAATAGACGCTGACTTTCTTCTCCTAGTGGTTCTTTTAAGTATTCTGAATATAAGGTCTTTACATCTGGATTTTCCCATGAGCATCTAATTTCACTAGAAGCATCATAGGAATATATTTTCTCAGCTCTTTTCTGTATTATATCAGGGTCTTCAGATAGAGGTATCCCCCCTCCCCCAACACAACCACCAGGACATGCCATTACTTCTACAAGGTGGAACTCAGTTATTCCATCCTTAATCATATCTAAAATAACAGGAACATTTTTTATTCCGTTTACAACAGCAATATTCAGCTTTTTTCCTCCTAATACAACAGAGGTTAATTTAATTCCGTCCATTCCTCTAAGTTTTTTCAAATCAACTGAAAAAGGATCTTCTCCTATCATGTGTGCCGTATTTCTCAGTATTGCCTCAGCAAGTCCTCCAGTTACGGCTTTTATTCTAGAAGACCCTGTATCAGACTTCATAGGTTTATCAAAAGTTCCGAACTTTGAATAATTATTTAGATCGATACCCTTCTTATTTAGAAGAGAGGCAACTTCATTTACTGTAAGCACAAGGTCTACATCTTTATTACCATACTCATCTTTCATGTCAAACCGATTAGCCTCATCTTTTTTTGCAATGCACGGCATCAGAGCGACTGAAAATATATTTTCTCTAGAAATATCTATTGACTCTTCATAATAACTCTTCGAAAGAGAACCTAAAATTTGTTGTGGTGATTTACATGGAGATAAAAGACCTAAAAATTCAGGACAAAATTTTTCTGCATAATTTATCCATCCTGTGCATGTAGATGTAAATACCGGAAATGGTCCGTTTTCATCTAAACGTTTTTTTAAATCGGCACTTGTTTCTACAATATTTACATCAGAGGCAAATCCTGTGGAAAATACTTTTGAAAATCCAATTTCTTTTAGTGCAGATATAATTTTAGGGCTTGTGTCTGTCCCTGAACTTATTCCGAACCCGTCCCCTATAGTATGTTTAAAGGATGGAGAAAGCTGGGCAACCACATGCTTATTTGGATTATTGAGCTGTTCTTTCAAAAGACTTATATTGCTTTTTTCTTTTAATGCCCCTGCAGTACATACTTTTATGCATTGGCCACAGGAGATGCAAAGTGTGGCAGCCATATTCTCTTCTTTTATTCCTACTGTACCGTCTTCTTCAACTTGAAAAACAGAAATTCCCTGAGTATCTTTACAGACTTTTACACATTTGTAACATTTGATACACTTGCTTGTATCTCGTGAAAATGTATAGAAAGATTTATCAATCGTTCTGTTTTCTAAATTTTCTGAGCAATTTAACTTATTGTCAATTTTATCATTAGACACAGTTTTGTTTTTCAATTTTTCCCTCCTGGTCTTTTACAAGATATAAAAATAAACCTTGGTCTTGTGTTTTTCAATATTACAAATATTTAAATTAAAGTTAACACACCTTAGTCTAATACTTTAAAATAAATAGTACAAGAAAAAATTTAAAAAATTTCAATTTTAATACTTTATAATCAAAAAAAATATTTTAATATTGTATATATCTGTCGGTCTGTGTTATATTTTCAGTAGAGGTTTTTATTATTTAAAATATAGAGACAGGGAGAAGTAAAATATGATGGAATATGTTGGATTTATAGCGGCATCACTTACAACTCTTTCTTTTTTGCCTCAGACAATAAAGATCATAAAAACTAAAGACACTAAGAGTATCTCTCTAGGAATGTATATGATGTTTGTTTTAGGAGTTGCCTTTTGGCTTATTTATGGCCTCTATACAGGTGATATGCCTATAATATTAGCCAATCTGATAACGCTCATACTCTCCTCGATAATCCTTGTCTTTAAACTAAATGAATTGTTTGGAAAAAAATAGGCAAGTCCCATTACATATTTTTGTTCTAAATGGCGTTTTTCTACTATTATATAATATGCTATTTGATATAAAAATTGGAGGAAGAAATGATAGGAACTTTGGTAAACACAGGAACAATTGTTGTAGGAAGTATAGTCGGGTCCATGGCTCAAAAAAATATAGAGGAACGTTATCAGGAAAGAATGCTACAGGGAGTGGGTCTCGTGGCTCTTTCTCTTGGAATGACGTGGATTGTCAAAAATCTGACTAAAAGTTCTTACCCCCTTCTTTTTGTTGCCAGCATGGTTCTAGGGGCCTTTATAGGAGAATGGCTGGACCTTGACCAAAAAGTAAATAAGCTAGGGGAAAAATATAGAAAAACTGGAGAAAAATCCTTGATAGAAGGCTTAGTAACTGCGGTTCTACTATTTTGTATAGGGACTCTTTCTATACTTGGACCGATAGAAAGCTCTCTTAACAATGATAATACTTTACTCTTTACAAATGCAATCTTAGATGGTTTTACATCGATGATATTAGCTTCAACTTTTGGAATAGGTATAATCTTATCTGGAGCAATACTTTTTATCTGGCAGGGAAGTATATATCTAAGTGCCGGCCTTTTAGGCCCATATGCAACTCCTGAAATAATGGGTGAAATTTCCATTATTGGAGGTATTCTTATACTTAGCACAGGAATGAATATTTTAAAAATAACTAAAATAAAAACACTAAATCTTCTTCCTGCTCTTTTGATACCTGTATTATATTTTATTCCTATAGTTAGTGAGAATATAGACAAGATTACTCAAATGTTAATTATAAAATAAAATTCAATTTCACAGGAAAAATAAGGATTTTGCAAAGGTATTGACTTCTTTGATTTTATAAGTTATATAATATATAAGTTCAAAATAATTTTAGTCTAAAAAAATAAAAATACTCCTAAGAAGAGCTGGAGGGCTTAATAAATGAGTGAAGATAAAAAAGCAGAGATACTTCAGATGATTGAAAAAATATCTATTTTTGGTGGATTAAATACTGAACAAGTAGGGAAGATACTAGATCAATCAAACTATCTAATAGTGGCAAAAGATGAAAATGTGATGCTTCAAGGGATGTCTCCTAAAAGCATATATGTTATATTAAAGGGTAGAGTTGAAGTCTATGAAGAGTCCAATAATAAAATATATCCTATGATGTTTATGGGCGAAGGAGAATGTTTTGGTGAAGTTGAAATACTAGGTATTTTTCCAAATATGGCTTCTGTGAAAACTATGGAAGATACTGAATTCATTGAAATTCCAAAAAATCAGCTTCACAATTTTTCTCATAAGGATATGAAAATATTTAACATACTTATACTAAATATGGCGAGAGAGGCTTGCAGAAGGCTAGCTAAGTCGGACAAGTCTTTAATGGAATACATGTGTAAATAAAGGCTTGTAATGGCCTTTTTTTTATAAATTTACATATATATAAGCTTATAAGGGAGTAGTTTATGGATTATAAAAACTTAAAATTAGGTGATAAAATAGGAAATAAAGATATAGCATTGTTTTTTCAGTGTACAAATCAGGGGGGCATAAGAAAAAGTAATAAAACTAAAACCGTAGTGCTTATTGCTAAGTTTACTGACTGTCTATATAAACATCGAAAAGAAAATAATATACTTTATTTTACAGGAATGGGAAAAGTTGGAAATCAGGAGCTTAAAAGACAAAATAAAGCTGTTGTAGAGGCCAAGGAAAATGATTTTCATCTTCACTTATTTGAAATGCATGAGGAGAAGGTCTATACTTATTGTGGAGAGGTGGAGCTAGCTGATGTTCCTTGTATAGAGGAACAATTAGATGATAATGGAAATATTCGTGAGGTTTTCGTTTTCCCCTTAAAAAATATTGAGCAGGTGATTTAGGTGCATCTAAAAATAAAAATTCCTATCTCTAAGCTTGAGGTAAAAGGAGTCGAGGATCACAGAATAAAAATCAGGAATATAAATGTTCAAGGAGTGGAGCGAACATTTGCATATTACACACCGGCTAATTTGAGACAAAATTGCCCGGTGATCATTGCTTGCCACGGAGCATACTGGAATCACGAAATTATGAGAAGGGCTACAGGATTTGATTTTGAAAAATTGGCAGATGAGTTTGGATTTATCATAGCATATCCTAATTCATTTAGTTCATACTGGTTTGATGGAAGAATATCTTTTTCACATCCAGCTAAAAATCTTGACTTAGATGAAGGAGAATTTTTAAAGAGAATTATTCATTATATGGCTACTGTCTATGGGGCTAGCAGAAATGATGTCTTTTTTAATGGGTTTTCAAATGGTGGAATGCTTGGGTTTCGGTTGGCTGCAGAAAGGCAACCTATATTCAGGGGAATGGCTCTCTGCTGCTCACATCTTCCTCATGAAAACTTTTTAAATTTTCAGATAGACAGTTCATCGACCCCTATACTCCTTATAAACAGTAGAGGAGACAGGGTTGTTCCCTTTTACGGTGGAGATCTTAATTCTGCTGGGAAAAGTAACGGCATTGTTTACTCATGTTATGATACCTTCCTTAAAATAGCAGGTATCTCAAAAATGCCTTCAGGAAGAGATTTTGGAGAATATTTACTCTATAGAGATAATAAAAATATACTTATAGAAGTGAAAAAAGGTGGGCATACCATCCCTCATCCAAAAACTAGCTGGCCTCCGATTTTAGGTAATGTTGCAAATTTTAATTCCACAGAAATAATCTGGAAATACTTTAAAAAAATTATAGACGGAGATATTTAAGTCCCCTAACGGGGATTTTTAAATAATTTTTTATAAAAAGCCCTATATAAAAAAATATAGAAAATTATCTTCCCAGCTTACTGTATAAAGACTCCTGCTGCTTTGTTGTGAAGTCAAAATAAATCATTGTATTGTCAACATTTCTGTGTCCGAGTATATACTGAACTTCTTTTATATCTAGTCCTTCTTCTGCCATATGGACCCCAGATGTATGCTTTATAGTATGAAAGTGTGCTTTTTCCATGGGGAGGGCAGCAGATTTAAAATATTTTTTACATATTTTATTCAGTGTGAATTTAGTTATTGGTAATTTTTTTCTGCTGAGGAAAATATAAGGCGAATCATTGGGGTATCTCTCCATGAAGTTTTCTAAAAGTATAGAGGTATCCTGAGTTAGTTTCACAGTGTTATTCCGACTTCCCTTTAATCTTCTGCAGAACATCTCTCTTTTATCACTAAAGAAATCCTCTTTTTTTATACTTCCAACTTCAGATGCACGAAGTCCACATTCAAATGCTATCAAAAATAAAAGTTTATCCCTCATCCAAAAATAATCTCCGTTATTTTCTATGGTTTTTATAAGATGTTGGAATTCTTCGTAACGAAGATACTTAATGTCTCTGTTGGCTGTTCGCTTCTTTTTTCGTCTTATTTTTTTTAGTTCTTCCTTCAACTGTTTTATCTTATCTTCTAAAAGGGTATAAATGACGATATTACTTCTATTCTTATTTAGCTCTTCTTCTAGCTGTTTTATCTGTAGTTCCAATTCCATGTTGAGTCCCCCTTTTTAAAAATCACATTATTTTTTGAAATATTTCTTCATATATTTCTTTTTTTCTCTGTTCACTTAATCTTTTTTGAGTTGTATATTTCTCTTCTGATATTGCTTTAAAATATTTCTTGTCAATTTCACTTAAGGTTATCCATTCATCAACATAAATGAAAAGATTTCCATTTTTTGTTACTGTTTTTCGTCGTGTCGATCCAATCGCTACACAATATTTTTCATTTGTAGCTTTACAGGATGCTTTTACAGATGAGTATACCTTTTCTGTTCTTGCATTGATGACTTCTCTTATCTTTCTATTATTAGTTCTTTCAAAATTTTTTAATCCTTTAGTATTATAACCATATGTTGTTGATGTAGTGTCAAATGTTTTTATATAATCAAGTTCTTTTATAAAAGCTTCAGAACGACTTTCTAGTTGTTCTAAAATTTCCCATTTCAAATTTTTTATTCCCCAGTCTCTAATGGCATTATATAGAGGGTTATTAACACCTTTGTGGGCGTTATTTATATGTGTGTATTTTCTTTGTTTAAAGTCAGTAGTTAATCCAATATACTTTTTTTTATTTGGAAATATAATAGCATAAATAAAAAACACAATCAAACCTCCTTAATGTCAGAGTCTATAATATAGTTTAACAAATGTCACATATGAAAGTAAAGTATATATTTTTTAGTTAAAGAATAACTATTTGTTGACCAAAACATCAAATGTCCTAATTTTATTGAGGTTCAAGAAGGAGATAAACACCGTCTTTAATCAATGTCAACTTATAAATAAAATGTATTTCCAATGTCAACTTATGTTAGGCTCTTATATCTTTTTTAAGGCCCTTTAAAAAGTATTTTCATATAAACACAAGGAACACCTATTTGAATGCGCCAATATGGATTTTAATCAAAAATCCTTATTTTTAACGTAACAAATCTTTCTAAAAGCACTGTTGTTCCTATATATAAAATAATAGGACTATTTCAATTGACACGATTGCTACTCAAAAGGAATTTAGACAAATTACTGAATTTACAAGGATATTAAAGTCAAAAGATTTTGTCACGAATGAAAATCAATAAAAGGTAAAAAAAATTAACACGAATAAGGATAAAACCTTTTGGCCACAGAGCATCATAAAAGTGTATGTTGCACAGAGAAAAAGAGAGTGTTTCACAGAGTTAAGACGAAAACTAGATACGATTTCTTTTGCGAGAGGTTTTCGATCTTTTTTCTTTTGCCATTGACAAAATAAGCGTTAAGAATAACCGCAGTGAAATCCTTAGAAAAAATCGACTGTCTGAGCGTAGCGAGTAGCCATAAAATAACGAGTTACACGAGTATATTTTATGGTTCTCAGAAACTTGTTTTCTAAGTTTCCTTATTACTATTGGATTTTCAAGGTTATTTAACTGATTTTTCACAGGCTTGAATTTTTGGTTATGCCCTGACCGAAGGGAGGAAATGCCCTTGGGGTGCTTTTCTTTCAAGAGAAAAGTAACGAATACCGATAAATTCAATATTTTATTTTAAACTCAATGAAAAATATTAGTTTAGTTATTCTTAAAGAATCACTAATTTGTATTTTGTCCAGATTTATTTTTACAGGACTTTTTTAGAGTTCTGATCTTATTTTCTCAAATAAGAAAAAAACCGGCAATAAGCCAGTTTTAATTTTCAAATTTCATTCAAGAGAAATTCTAGCAATACTCTTATGTTCATAAAATTCACTCTACAATTTGTTATTTCCTATATTTCTAATTTCAAAAATCAATCTACATAAAAACTACTTCTTTTTATAAAATTATTTATATATGTCGCAGTTCCTATTCTTTTATGAATCTCTTTATGTCCCAGTGGAAGTATCAAAAAATCTTTCAGTCCTCCCATCATAACCTCATCAACCTCTATACGTCCGTCATTTTTCTGGTTTAAAAATCTTCCTAAAAAAAGATTGGATTCACTTCCAGCAATGGCGGCAATGTCCACCCCTATTCCCTTATAAACATTCAGTTTTTCCATATTTTCACTCTCAAGAGACTTTAAGGTTTTAAATATCTTACTCATAAAAGGAAAATATTTTTTTGCCAGATCAGCAAGCTTACATCCCATATTAGGTGAGGCTACTAAAACTACCTTGTCCACTATCCGCCTTATTCTTTTGTCACTGAGAGCACCTCTTATCACAAGTCCCCCTGTACTGTGGCCGATAAGTATTATCTCTTCCCTTTTATTCACGCCACTCCTTTGGAGTCCAAATAAAAACTCTTTTAGATGCGAGATAGAGTGCTCTACTTCTTGAAAAAGAAGGGGTAGATTAAGGTACTCAACTTTATAATCTAATTCTTCTAGATATTCTCCTAGGGTATGCATATCTTTTTCAGTTTTATTATAACCGTGTATCAGAATAACTCTGTAACTGCTCATAAAAATACCATCCTTTTCTAAAGGCTTTGTAAAAATAACTATGTATAGTTTATTTGTTTATAACGAATTTGTAAAGTACTCTTTTCAATTTATGAATTCTTTAACTTTTATTTTGTACGTATTCTCTAGTTTACAGGAAATCTTATTTCAACAGTAGTTCCCTCTCCTACTTCACTTATAAAAGACAAATCCAATTTTAGAATATCTGCAATACTTTTTACTATAGACAAGCCTAACCCGTGTCCTCCTAGGTTTCTATTTCTAGACTGCTCTGCTCTGTAAAATTTATCAAAAATCCTAGTCTGCTCCTCTTCAGTAATCCCAGCTCCATTATCCTTTATTTTTATTTTAGCACTACCTTCATTTAATATAGAAATATTAACACTTTCCCCTCCACCGTATGCAATAGCGTTATCAACTATATTTTTTATAAGGTGCTTCAATAAATCTTTATCAGAATCTATAATAAAATAATTTTTAATATAATTTATATGCTGACTGGGGTGAATAATTTCCATTTCTTTTATTACTTCTTCAATCAGACCTCCCAATTCTACTTCCTCTTTTATAACATCAATATTATCCTGTTTTGCTAAAAATAGAAGCTTTTCTATAAGTGTCTCCATATTCCTAACCTCGTCATAGATGGATTCTATGGCTTCTTGAGAAACTTTTTTATTTTTACCACCCCACCTTTTCAGCAGGTCAATATAACTTCCTATTATAAATATAGGCGTCTTCAGTTCATGTGATGCGTTATTTATAAAATCTATCTGTGAAGATGCTTGATTTTCCAATCTCTTCAACATTTTTTCGTATGAGTAAAGTATATTAGAAAATTCTACAAAAAAACTACTTTTTTCAATTTCCATTTCAAATGATCTAAGATTTATGTTATTTGTAGCTTCTTCCAATTTTTTTAACTGGGGTACTACCGTGCCATAAAAAGATTTTGATATAAACAAAGCTGCTCCAGAGAATAAAATAATTACACATGATAATAATTTTAGAATTTTGCCCATGAAATACTTTTCTCGGCTCATCCCCCTTATTATAGTAAGAACAATCGTCTCATTGTTTAGTGCTTTTATTTTTTTACTCAATAAAAAATAATCTTCGTGCCCTATCTCTTGTATTTTATCTGTTGTTTCTGTGATTTTTATATTAGGAGTTCCTTCCTCCTTATATTCGACCCCTTTATGGTTTAATACTATATAAAGTTCATTTATTTTCGGACTTTCTTTTAAGGCCATATTGTAAAATTCCTCTATAACCTGATGTTCTGGCTCCTTCATCTCATCTTTAATAAAATTTTCTGCAGTAGTAATATCTTTTTTAGATTGTTTTACAAAATAACTCCAAATAGAGTATATGAAAACACCGTAACCTGTAACAGAAATAAATATCAAAATCATAAACTTTTTCCAAAGTTCTTTTGAAAATGTTTTCATAAATTAACTCTCCTTTTTTAACATGTATCCGAAACCTCTTACTGTATGAATAAGTTTTTTTTCTCTAAAATCCACTTTTTTTCTGAGAGATTTTATGTACACATCTACTATTTTTTCTCCTCCATTATAGTCATATCCCCATATATTATTTAGAATCTTTTCCCTAGATAAAACTATCTCTCTGTTTAATATAAGATAATGAAGAAGATTAAATTCTGTCTTGGTAAGGGATATTTCTTCTTCTTGAACAATAACTAATTTTTTATTTAAATCCAGTCGTATTCCTTCATAACTAATCACCTGACCTTTGTCAGAAAACTCCTTATTGTGCCTAAGTGCCACTCTTATTCGGGCCAAAAGCTCTCCAATTATAAAGGGCTTTGTTATATAGTCATCTGCCCCTAAATCTAATAGATTTATTTTGCTAAAAGTCTTATCAGTTGCTGTAAGCACTATTACCGGGACATCTGATTTTTTTCTTATCCGACGGCAAACCTCTTCACCAGAAAGTTTGGGAAGCATGAGATCAAGGAGAATTATGTTATAAAAATTTTCCCCGAACAACTTTAATGCCATTATACCATCAGAAGCAATATCCACAGAATAACCTTCATGTTCTAGCTCAAGCTGGAGATATCTGCTTATTTTTTTTTCATCTTCTATAATTAATATTTTTTTCATATTATAAACTACCTCCAAAATAATTATAACATCAATATACAGTAAGATAATAAAAAAATAGTAAAAAAACAAGATAAATTTTTACCAAATATTCATCTTTGCAAAATATAATCAAACTATAAAAAAATATAAATAATGGGGGGATGCAGATGCAGAGAATATCAGTCATAGCACCGGTATACAATGAAGAGGAAAATATAACACGTTTTATAAAAAAAGTTGAGGATGCAATTCGAAAAGATTTTGTATCCTATGAAATTATCCTTATAAATGACGGAAGTACAGACAAAAGCAGAGAGATACTCGATAAGGAAGCTTCTCAAAATGCTCATGTAAAAGTCTTTCATTTCACTAGAAATAACGGTCAGACTGCCGCTTTGGCTGCGGGTTTTGAAAAATGTTCTGGAGATATTGTGGTTACCATGGATTCTGATCTTCAGACAGACCCGGAAGATATCTATACTCTTTTGCCATATCTTGAAAATTATGACATGGTAAACGGCAGAAGAGCATCAAGAGAGGACGGAATCAAGAAAAAAATCTCTTCTCTGGTTGGAAATGGGGTCAGAAATCTTATAACAGGGGACAACATACAGGATACAGGCTGCCCTCTAAAATTATTTAAAAAGGAAGTTGCCAAAAGCTACGTATTATTTGAAGGGATGCACAGGTTCCTTCCCACCCTTGCAAGACTCAGGGGGTTTAAGGTTGTTGAGGTCCCTGTGAGGCATTATGACAGAGAGTTCGGAGTTTCAAAATATGGAGTTTGGAACAGGCTTTTTAAAGGACTAAAAGATGCCTTTGCTGTAAGATGGATGAAAAATAGAATTTTAAAATATGAATTTGAGACTGGAGGAAATCAAAAATGAAACCTTTTTTAATACTGGGATTTATAGGCCAGGCTTTTTTTTCCATGAGATTTCTAGTTCAGTGGCTGGCCAGCGAGAGGGCAGGCAAGAGTGTAATCCCTCTTTCCTTCTGGATATTTAGTATAATGGGAAGCTTTTTCCTTCTGATCTATGCCATATACAGAAAGGACCCTGTATTTATACTGGGTCAGGCTCCGAATCTCTTTATCTATACAAGAAACCTCTACCTCATAAAAAAAGAGAGGCTGGCAGGAGGTCGTGATGCAGGCTAGAGAGAGAAAAAATCTTCTTTATCTTTTTTTCTACGGAATGATAACCCTGTTTCCAGATCTTTGGGCTGGCAGAGTTGGGATAATGGAAGCCAGAAATTTTGTCACTGCCAGAGAGATGGTACAAAATGGGAACTGGATCATCACCACCATGAACGGTAAATTCAGATTTGAAAAACCTCCCTTTCCCACATGGCTGACAGCTTTATTTATGAAATTTTTTAACACAACAACCAATGAGTTTGTCCTCAGACTTCCAATTGCAATATGCACCTTGGGACTAATTTTTCTGATCTATTTCCTAGTAAAATCAGCTACAGAAAATCCTGAATTGGCTTTCATATCAGGATTTGTAAGCACCACAACCTTTATGATAATAAAACTTGGAAATGATAATGCCTGGGATATGTTCCCCTATATTTTTATGTTTGGATGTGTTACATATATTTTTATAGGTTTAAAATCCTTGAACACAAGGGATTTCATAATCTCCGGTGTCTTCATGGGAGCGTCACTCCTCAGTAAAGGGCCCATACCTGTCTATGGCATGATGTTACCATTTTTTGTAGCATATTCTGTAACCTATGGGTTTTCAAATATAAGAGTTAGCTGGAAAAAAATATCTCTTACTATTATTATAGGAGTGAGCTTAGCTGCTTTATGGCCTGCAGCGATTATGCTAACTCAAAAAGATCTCTTTATCTCTGTCATGAATAAAGAGGCTTCTACCTGGTCGAACAAACATGTAAAAAGCATATTTTACTATTTTGACTATATTATTTATATAGGTGTATGGATGATTTTTGCTTTGGCTTCTTTTTTCAAAAAATGGTCAGAAAAAAGAAGCCCAGACAATAAATTTTTCTCAATGCTTTTTTTATGGAATCTGATAACTTTTGTTTTGATATCTTTAATAAAAATGAAGAAAAAAAGATACGGAGTTCCACTGTATATACTGACTCCTATGATGGCCTCACACCTCATCTTTTATTTCATGAACAAAGACTGGAAAGAGCTTGTAAAAAAAGAAAATTTTATAATAAAAATCCATACCATACTTATGGTCACAATATCGATTTTAATTTTCCCTATGTTTTACTTCAAAGGATATAGAAGTGGATATATAGGAATCATATATTTATCATTTATTGCAGTGGTGTTTTTATTCTTTTCATACGAGTTTATAATGGGATTTACTGAAAAAAGGAAAATAAAGCAAATCCTTTTTCTGACGGGTTTTTTAATGATTACAATCAATATCTCAGTAACATGGTTTGTACAAAAGTATGTAAAAACAGAATACAGGAATGAATATAAATATTTGAGTACTCTCAAAAGTTCAGGACCACAAGAATACCCCATCTATACATTTGATGATGACGAAATCACAAATGTGTGGAATGTAGGGCAAAAGATAGAATTAATCGGTGATCTTCAAGAACTTCCCAATAATTTTTTTGTTTTAGACGACAGAGAAGAACCGTTAATAAAGGAAAAATTTAGGACTGAATTTATAATTAAAAGTAAAAATACATATTATAAATATGAAGATGAGGATAAAGTTATCTATTTATATAGAATGGCTAAAAGTACAAAAAACTAAAATAGTTTAAATGGGTTTTATTTTATTTGAAAGGAATTGAGTTTATGAAAAACAGAAAAATACTAGTATTTATTATAATGGCACTACTTGTTTATCCGTTGTTTTTCTTCAGAGACCTTACACCTGACAATGAGCTGAAGTATATAAGCATCGTAACAGAGGCACTGGATAAAGGAAATATCTTTGCTTTTTACAATCATGGAATCCCCTATGCAGACAAGCCTCCCCTATACTTTTGGATCATCATGATGGTAAAGAACATAATGGGAAGCTACAGTGTCCCTGCAATTGGAATATTCAGTCTTTTACCGGCCCTTTTGATACTTATAGTAATGAGCAGATGGTCTTCCTCCGTCCTTGACGAAGGAGATCAGACTCTGGCATCAGGGATGCTCTTCACCACCGCTATATTCCTTGGAGGCGGACTTGTTCTGAGGATGGATATGCTCATGACACTGTTTATCGTACTTGCGCTATTCAGCTTTTATAGGTGCTATACAGAGACTGGAAAGTCCTGGGAGCCTTATCTTGTATGGGTGTGGATCTTTCTTGCACTGTTTACCAAGGGGCCTTTGGGAATACTCATTCCGCTGGTATCTATAATTGTATTTCTTACAGCTGAGAAAAAACTTTCTAAAATAAGACAGTATCTTCCATTAAGAGGACTTATTATTCTAGTTAGTCTAACAGTCATCTGGCTTTCCTTGGTATATTTCGAAGGGGGAAAGGGTTACCTTTATAACCTCACAGTAAAACAGACTGTAGGAAGGGGGGTAAACTCCTTCAAACACAAAAGACCTTTTTATTATTATTTCACAGGATCTCTAGCAAGTTTTCTTCCTTGGTCTCTTTTTTATGTCACTACTTTTATCCTGGGAATAAAAAACAGAAGCAATGCAGGTCTTCTGGAAAAATTCTTTAGAACAGTTGTAATATCTACTTTCATCCTGCTTTCTTTTATAAGCAGCAAGCTTGAAATATACCTACTTCCAGCTTATCCCTTTGTGGCTTTTCTATCTGTGTTACAGTTTAGGAGACTGTCAAAGGAAAAATACTGGAAATGGTGTGCGGCACTTCCTGGATTATTACTGTTTTTAATATTCCCTGGAATTTTTGCGGCTGCATTTTTAAATAAACTACCCTTTGAAATAACTTTTTTATTTTATAGTGGCTTGCTGTTTGTCTCTTTAGCAGGTATATATTCCCTTTTACATATAGAAAAGGGGAATTTTAAAAAATCATTTTGGGGAATTATTTTTGGGATGTTGTTTCTTATTTTTTCCATTTCTATGAATCTTGAAGACTTAAACAGCGAAATAGGGCTAAAGGCTCTCGCTGAGAAGGGACAGGAAATAAAATCAAAAAAAATAGCATCCAGCTTTTATGCATTTAATTTTGAAAAATCAGAAAATATGGATGTCTATCTCCATGAGCCAGTTATAAATATTAATGATTTGGATAGCTTACATAAGGTTATCAGAGAGAAAAATATAATCCTTTTTGTAAGAACAAAAGATATTAAAAGAAATCAGGAGCTAAAAAATACTTTAAGTAATTTCAATAAGTTTAAGATAGGAAGCAACTATCTATATCAAGTATCATCAGAAGAAAGTGAGGTTATCCCATGAAAGTAATATTTTCTAATTTACTAACCTTGGTACTTTGGATTTTATTCATCCCAATGTATATTGTAGGAAAAGCTCTGATAATCTTTGATCTATAATAAATGTTTAACGAACAAAAAAATAAAGTTATCCAGCATTAGATTAAGACTTAGGTCTACTTGTATTTATAAAAACTTAATATATAAAAAAAGGTTATTTGAATAATCGAAATCAAGGAGGGAAAATGATTATTATTACTGGAGGAGCAGGGTTTATAGGCTCACATCTTTGTGAAAATCTTATAAAAAATGGAGAAAAAATAATCTGTATAGACAATTTTAATGAATATTATGATCCTATGATTAAAGAAAATAATATTAAAACGCTTATATCAAATGATAGATTTCAACTGTTTAAAGGAGATATAAGGGATATGCCTTTTTTGGAAAAAATTTTCTCTGAAAACAGAGTAGAAATGGTAATTAACTTAGCGGCTATGGCAGGGGTAAGACCATCTTTGGAAGATCCTTTGTTGT
Source organism: Ilyobacter polytropus DSM 2926 (assembly GCF_000165505.1). NCBI lineage: Bacteria > Fusobacteriati > Fusobacteriota > Fusobacteriia > Fusobacteriales > Fusobacteriaceae > Ilyobacter > Ilyobacter polytropus. Next base: position 557,955 of record NC_014633.1, read on the forward strand.
ATGAAGAAGTTAACATTAAAGGCTTAATGAATATTCTTGAACTGTGTAAAAAATATAAAATTAATAAATTTATTCAAGCATCTTCTTCGTCAGTTTACGGAAATAACAGTAAGGTTCCTTTTAGTGAAAATGACGTAGTTGATTACGCTATATCTCCTTACGCAGCAACTAAAAAATCAGGAGAAATTCTAGGACATGTATTTCATCACCTTTATAATATAGATATGATTCAACTCAGATTTTTTACTGTTTATGGTCCAAGACAAAGACCTGATTTGGCAATACATAAATTTACAAAATTTATTACAGAAGGAAAAGCAGTACCTGTTTACGGGGATGGGTCTTCAGAAAGAGATTATACATATATAGATGATATCCTAGACGGGATAATAAAAAGTATCGATTATTTAAGAGAAAACCAAGGTATTTATCATATATTGAACTTAGGAGAGTCCGAAACAATTTCTCTAAATAAAATGATTCAAGTTATACAAGATGAGCTTGGAATTAAAGCGATCATAAATCACCTTCCACTACAACCTGGAGATGTAAACAAAACTTATGCTGACATTTCTAAAGCAAAAAAACTCTTAGGATACTCTCCTAAAACTAATTTTAAAATTGGTATAAAAAACTTTATTTCTTGGTATCAAGAATTTAATGAATTAAAAAAGACCTCTCTTCGATAGATGAGTTCAAGTTAGTTGGTTTGATGAGAGTGTCCAAAATATTCTGTAAATAGTATTTAAATAAAAAGCTTCCTGTATTATACAAGGAAGCTTATTATCTTTTACCTAGCTTCATTCTAGAACCTATATCAGTTATAAAGAAATCAGCAAATCTAAACATGAGATTTCTTTTCAGTTCTTCGTTATCAGAATAATTTACCATTATGGTTTCTAGGCCTTTCAAAAAAACCTTTGCAGAAACTTTTACAATCTCAGTATCTTCCTGGCTCAATTTTGAATTTCTTAAACCTAGCTCCGCCGTATATATAGAGTTTTCTATAAACTTCAGCTCTAGGTTTTTTTCAAATTTATCAAATTTAGACCCGTGACTTTTTTCAAAAAGTATCTCGATTGTTCTTTTGTTTTTTAAGGATAATTCTAAAAGCTTTTCCAAAAATTCCAACACTTCTTTCCTTAAACTATCACTGTAAGACTTATCAGTAGATAAATATTTTATTTTTAAGCAATTTGAAAATAGATTGGACAACTCTACTGCAACATCTTCCACGATATCTTTAAATATAGCTTCTTTATTTTTATAATATCGGTAAATATTTCCAACTGGAACTCCTGAATTATCAGAAATAGTACTCATAGTGGCTTTTTTAAAACCCTTTTCGTAAAACTCTTCAAAAGCTGCTCTATAGATTTTTTCCTTTATTTCCTGCTTTTTGACCTGCATCTATACCCCCTGATGTCCTATTTCATAGAATAAATCAGTTCTAACAAATAATTTTATTATACCTCTCTCTCTTTGTCAAATAATTTTATTCCTTTATAAAATTTACATGAAAATATTTTAATAAAAGTTTATAGTGCAGAAAAAAGAAATTAAAAAGAGTTAAAAATTATATTTTCATATGGAAATAACCCCTATACCAATACAGTTATCAAATTTGGTCCTTATATCCCTCTCTTAGTACGTAAAATTCCCCAGTGACAAGATCTAGATCGTAGATATTAAAGTTAGTCTTTATATCAAATCCTTTTTTTCTCATGGCGAAATTAAGTGATGCAGAGCCTTTTTCCCCGCTGGTTATCCTGTGAAAAACCTGAGTTGGCCATGAGAGCATAACTCCCCCCTCATAAAGAAGTTCACCGTTTTTATATATTCTGTCAGGATGAATTTCAAAGGTTACAATCTTCCCATGGTCTTTTGTGTAAAGTTCCACTGTCCTGTACCCGTTGAGAACCAGTAGATTGTCTCTTTGAAAGGGATGAAAATACCATGGTCGTTTCACATTCCCTATCTCCCCGGGAGATATTGCATCATTCTCATGAATAACCCTGTCTACTGACACTGTTTCTTTCACTATTTCATTGGGTACCAGATCAAAAACTACTCCTTTAGTTTTTCTAAATGGCTTCATAGCCGTTACTTGATATAATCCATCTATTTTTTCTATAATCAATTTGAACCCTCCTTTATACTTTTATTTATATTTTATTAGTCTATCCTTGTTTCCTTTTATTTTATATCTCCAAGAGATAAAAATATTTTATGTATTCAAATTTTCTTTGAATAAACTATTTAGTGAGATATAATAAACAGATATAAGAAAATTGTAAAAAATATAAAGGAATATTAGTTTTTATATAGAATTCACAGTATATGAATATTCTTTTTAAGACAACAAAACTTCTAGACTACCCTGTACAAAATTGGTATAATATAGGTTATATATCAAAGGAGGAAATTTTATGGACGAAAGAATGCAAAATAGAAGTTATATCTCTACTGAAGAGATAGATCAGCTGGTTACAAAAAAGATAGCAGGTGTTTTTGGATGGATGGTCTTAGGACTATTTGTCACTCTAGCGACTTCTATTTTTACACTTACCAATCCAGTTTTATTAAACCTGGCATACAAATATATGTTTGCCTTTATTATCGGCGAACTTGCCCTTGTATTTATCCTATCTATGAGAGTATATCATATGAGTACTGCTAAAAGCAGGGCTTTGTTTCTGTTTTACTCTGCACTGAACGGAATAACTCTGTCTCTAATCGCAATTGTTTATACAGGAGTTTCCATACTGTATACTTTTGCCGGTGCAATGGCAATATTTCTAATAATGGCTATCTATGGATATACAACCAAAGAAGATCTGAGCAAATTCGGTAATTTACTGAAAGTCGGACTGATATCACTTATCATCGTCTCAGTAGTAAATATTTTCCTGAAGTCTCCAACTTTATACTGGATAATATCCTATATGGGAGTACTTATATTTATAGGACTAATCGGTTATGATGTAAACCGTATAAAAAACAACATTACTGTGGCTGTTTCTCAGGATATTTCTGTGGTGGACAAGGTTTCAATAATAGGAGCTTTGGCACTTTACCTAGATTTCATCAACTTATTCCTTTATCTGCTCAGAATATTTGGAAAAAAGAGATAATAATAAAAAAAATCCTTCTATATGGAAGGATTTTTTTTATCTGCAATACCATATACTTATCCTTATAAAAAAAGTAGTAAAGAACTTCCAGCGGTTAAACTTATAATTATTAAAATATTCACCGCGACAAATTTATCCAAATATGAAGAGGATATTTTTGCCTTGTTTTTTATATATAACAGGTATAAATTACATATCAAAGGGATTGCAAGTATAGTATAGGATTTTAAAGAATTTAACTGAAGCCATGCAACACGATAAAATATAAATAAACTGATAAAATTTATTCTTATAATATAACCTTTGGTTTTTTCAAATCCAAATATCACCGTAGTGGTCTTTTTATTTCCCTTTTTGTCAGAGGGATAATCTGGAAGACTAGTGGACATGGCACAGCCTAACTGTAAGGGAAAGAAAAATAAAAGAAAAATCCACGGAAATCCCTGAACAGTTCCTCCTTGAACATAATAACCAAATAAGGGAAGGATTACAGCCACTCCCATTGTCTGAAGTACCTCTCCGCCACCTCTATATGATAAGCGTATAGGGGGATAACTATATGCCCATAACAAAAGAAAGGAAAGTATTATAATAGGAAGACTCAAAATTCTTCTAAAACCAAGTGTTAAAACTATTCCTAAGAAACCATTTAATCCTACTACCAGTATTATTGCCTTTTTCATCTCTTTTTTAGATATTAGATTCTCCACTAGTACCCTAGAACCTCCTGAAAAGATATTGAATGTGTCATTGGTTTTATCTATCTCATAATCTGCGTAATCATTGGCATAAACTATATAGAGCTGAATCAAAAGGCCAAATAGCTGTACCAGTATAAAAAAAACAATGCTAAAGTTCCTGGTTATGTTATAGTAAAAACCCTGACCCAAAAGTAGGGGGAAAAATATATAACTCTGGGAAGGTAATCTTGAAGCCTTTATCCAAGAAGTTATTTTATTCATAAATTATCAACTCCCAAATTTATAATTAAAAATATAGGGATAAATTATTGTTGCACAGAAGCCTGCACCAAATCCGTAGATCAATTCCTCTAAGGGAACTCTCATAAAATATTTATCCAATAACAAGTCAGTATTCCATATTTTTACAAATACACCAGGATATATCTGGCCAAAAATGAGGCATAAAATAAAATACACAAAAGCCGAAAGAATTCCTCCCCAAAAACCTGGGCCTAAAAAATCAGGTCTTTTAAAAACTATTATTAACGGAACAAATATCATTATAAAAACTGCACTGTATATAATAGGGATAGTCATCCATAAAGATAATATAATGAGAGCTATTACAAATAGTGAAATAAAAAATATTCTTCTTAAAAATAAGCCAGAGTCTTCAGCATTATTTTTTATATATTTTTTCCTAAAAGTAAAAGCATATACTGTAGATGTAAAAGATGCCAATGAAACTACAAAAATAAAATCCTCTAAGCCAAATCCGATCCTATTTCCAAGGTCTAGAAGAAAATTTGGATCCCAGTAGCTAGGATAAAACAATTTTTCTGCTAGAGCAAAGGGAAGGGAAATCAGAGACATTTTTTTTATCGTTGTTCTCAAGTCTTTTCTAAGAGTAAATATAATCGCACCAGGAATTAGAAATATTAAAGATAAAACTAAAAAATCATATTTTAAAATTCCCACAACTACCTCCCTGTATAGAAATACTACAAAATTCATAAAATGTTGACTAAAGACTATAATTTTGTTATCATACTACTTGAGTTTAATATGAAGTAGGTAAAATTAGTACCTGGTTTGTGAGGTCAATAATGTATTATACAGTGTTGATTCAAGCTAACCTTTAATAGGAAAAATTTTATTGAAAAATATCTGTAGAACTGGGGTTTGTTCAGGGTCTTTATATTTTTTTATAAAGGCAACGAACTATGCTATTTTTAATGGTATATAGTGAATCAAGTATAAATTGGTGAAGCTAAGGCACTCTAACTCTATTATTCAATGAATAATAGAGTTAGAGTGCCTTTTTTATAAAAAAAGGAGGAGTATATTGTATTCAAAAGGACCTACGTATGAGACACAAAAATTAAAGGGGAAATCAAAACTGCTGCATTCTAGAAACTTTAATAAGTTTGGTTTTGATTTCCATCCTCAAGTTTCTATAATTTCTGGAATATTGGTAATATTATTTTTAATATTTACTTTAAAAAACCCTGATGCTGCAAACACTGTTTTCAGCAGTCTGAAAAATAGTATCACAACAAAGTGGAACTGGTTTTTCATATTAAGTGCAAACTTTTTCCTGTTATTTCCTATCTACCTTTTATTTAGTAAACTAGGAGAGGTAAGACTAGGTGGCCCAGAAGCAAAGCCTGAATTTACAAATTTTGCCTGGTATTCTATGCTTATCAGTGCCGGAATGGGTATCGGTCTTATGTTCTGGAGTATAGGGGAACCCCTATACCACTATAACAGTGTTTTACCTATGTTTGGAGAAAAAGCTACCTTAGCTTCTGCACTTGGAATAACATTTTATCACTGGGGTTTCCATCCTTGGGGAATATATGCCCTTATATCACTGGCACTTGCATTCTTTGCCTATAACAGAGGACTTCCATTGTCACTGAGATCGGTATTTTACCCTATTTTCAAAGACAAGGTTTTCGGTATCTTAGGAGACATAATTGATATATTAGCTGTAATATCGTGTTTATTTGGTCTGGCTACATCCCTAGGATTTGGTGCACAGCAGATAAATGCAGGACTTAATTACTTATTTGGTATCCCTCAAAATACAACAGTACAGGTATTATTAATCTGTATTATCACTGGAATAGCTACTATATCAGTAATATCTGGAATCGGAAAAGGTGTAAGAATTTTATCTGAACTCAATATGAGAGTAGCGACAATATTTTTATTACTCGTACTTTTCATAGGCCCGACTCTATTTATAGTAAGACTTTTTAATAACAGTGTAGGATTTTATTTAAATAATATTATAAGTATCAGTTTCTGGTCAGAGCAGGGAAAAGAGAACTGGCAAGGAAGCTGGACAATATTCTACTGGGCGTGGTGGATCTCATGGTCGCCTTTTGTGGGAATGTTCATAGCTAGGATTTCAAAAGGAAGAACCGTAAGAGAGTTTCTTTCTGCTATACTTATAATCCCTGCACTTCTTAGTTTCGTTTGGATGTCAGTTTTTGGAGGTGCGGCATTATTTCAGGATATATCAGGCAACGGTATTTTGTTCAATGCTGTAAAATCAAATGTGGCAACATCGCTATTTGAAATGATTCAAAATATGGATGTATCTAATACATTAAAAATAATAATGTCTTCAACTGGAATATTTTTAGTAATTTCTTTCTTTGTCACATCTTCTGACTCAGGTTCATTGGTTGTAGACAATCTTACCTCAGGTGGTAAACTCGATTCCCCTGTGCCACAAAGAGTCTTTTGGGCTGTCATGGAAGGAGTTTTAGCCATAGCTCTTCTTATAGCAGGCGGAACAGACGCCTTAAATGCACTTCAGACTGCAGTTGTAATTTCAGGTCTGCCTTTTGCAGCACTATTGCTAGTAATGACTTACAGTCTACATGTGGGTCTTAATACTGACCTGAAGAAACTAAAAAAGTACAGAGAAGATAAACTGCTAAATAAAATTTTCAACGAAAAAATCCGTGGGAATTTTGAAAAGAACGAACAAATAAAAAGTAGATTAAATAAATAATAAAATTGTTAAAAGAGCCTTTAGATTAAATTCTAAGGGCTTTTTTAATTATTTATTAAAGTATATAATTTAGAAATAAGACTTACAGATATATTTACCAAAATTTATAGATTTAAATTTTGATTTATTTTTTTTCTTTAGTTTATCTCCTATCTGCTTGGCGATACTATCAAAAGATTCTGTTTCTTCAGCTGTTATATTATATAGAAACTTATCCTCTACAGGATCTAACTCCCTAAGGTCCCTCCTGTTTCTAGACGCTTCTCTTTCTAAAAGGGCCTTTAAAAATCCAGCTTCCTTTAATTTAAGATCAAGTTTCATTAAGATCACCCCTATACGAGTATTTTTTTTAAATTGCTGTCTTTATCCCTATAAAATAATACATTAAGTCCAATTATATTCTCCATTTAAAAATGTCTATTGTATTTTTGTTTATTTTGAAGTATAATCTACTCTAGAATGTAATTAGGTAGGAGGAAAAATGAATAATTTTCATTTTTGGGTATTATTAACTTTTTTGCTTTTCACCAGATGTAATACCACGAAGACACAGTTTTTCGTTAAAAATACATTAAAAAGTTTTGTTTTCCCATCAAAACATATTGCTCTTGAAAAGACGAAAAAAAACTATGAATACTTCATCAATGGAGATACTGACCTTTGCAACTCGTAATATTAATATTTACCTATATTATAAAAGACACCCTCTGGGTGTTTTTTTATTTATTTTCATAAAAAATAGGGAGATCTGGATATATTTGATAGTATTGTTTTTCCGACTCATCTGCACTGTCAATCTCTGCTACTGTATGAGTTTTAGTTGTGTCTGACTTTCTGGCAAGATAAATAAGTTCTTTAGCTATCTCAAATTCTTTTTCAGGGATATATTTTTTTATCATATCTAAAAACCAATCTTCTATCTCTGTGTCGTCACTTAACATAAGATTTATGATTCCATAAGACTCACCTATTTTTTCAGACAATTTTTCTCTAGTGGAAAATTCTTTCTCTAAATATGATTTTAAAAGTTTTACACCTCTTTTCATAGTATGTTCTCCTTTCATAAAAGGCTTTTCATTACTTATATACAAATTAATAATCTAACTTTAGCTAGATATATTCAAAAGAATTATTAAATTATATATTTGTCTTATTTAAGTTTCCCCACACATAAATTATGTAACATTTCCTTAGAATAATATTGGAAAAATCTGAATTTCTCCTCTTTTAAATTCTCAAAGTTTATTTTTACGGAGAATTAACTAATCAACTGAAAACAAAGCACTATCTTTAATAAAAAAAGAAAGTTTTATTAAAGATATTAGCATATTTTTGTACTCCAATGGTCTAGTGCTATCAAAGAGGTAGTTTCTCAACTCATGAAAATTTTTATTGGAAATTAAAACTAGTACTTTTCAATATATTTACAAAATATTATACCCACAAAATAAAACCAGCCGGTATTTTCGCCGGCTGGTTTTAAAATTTTATAAGAATATCTGCCTTTAATTGTCACTTTATTTTCTTTCAGGAAGTAGTACCACTGGAATTTCTTCGACATTATTTTCATGGTTTATACAAAGAACCATATTATAAAAATATCACTCAGCATATTGATAGACTCTTCTATCTCAATGGCCTCGAATGTAATTTCATTTTTTGCCTTGGAAAACATTCTAGATATTTTTTTAGACATAGACCTGCAAATATGGAGATTCCCTGCCAAAAGATCCCCCTGTGGCAGTATAAATATATATTTTCTAATTTTCTCACCTTTTTTATCATATCTATTCTTTATTTCTTTAAGAATTAACTTATCCTCTTTTAAAAAATCACAGTTATCTCTCAAATTTCCCATAAGTTTGTAGGTAAGATTTAATATTTTTAGAAGGTCTTCTTTTATTTTTTTGTCTTCACATTGGCCAAAGGCCTGTCCTGCAAAGGAGGAAAGTATATCTATCTCATCTGTCAAATCACAAACTTTACTCTTGTAGCATATATCTGGAAAACAATGCATAATTACTCCTTTCACATTTTGAAACTGAAAATAAACTAAGTTATCTTATTCTTAAATGTTAACAGAAAAAACAATTCAACACAAATTAATATATTTTAACTGATAAATTTAAAATGTTTTTACAAAGCAATGCTTATTTAAAAATGTCATTGAAAACCTTCTAAAATAGTTACTTTTAAGTTTTGAAGATTCAAATTGAAAGTTTATATTGTAATATTTCAAATGAGTGATTTATAGATATACCACTAAATTTCAAACAAAAAAGGAGCTATCAATAGCTCCTTAAAAATTTAATTTTTTCCTTCTGAAAAATTATCCTCGAAATCTTTCTCTCATAATTTCAATATCTTCAAAAATAGCCTGGAGATCTTCTTCGTGTTCTTCTTCTTGTTCAAGTATTTTAAGTGCCATGTTGTAAGTTACCATATCTTTATCCTTGGTAATGTCCATTATATTCTTATAAACACTGATGGCACACTGTTCACCTTTTATATTTTGTTTTAATATTTCTTCTACATAGGGATCAGCTGGGGCGTCATAGCCACAGTGAGTTTTTTCTAGTATTTCTTCAAATGAAATTGGTGGAGTTCCTCCCAATTGGATTATCCTGTCACTGACCCACTGTGCATGAGTAAATTCTTCAGTTGCATGCTGCAATAATTCTGCAACTGTAGCTTCTCTCATAGGTCCTTTTACAACTTGAGCTCCTATCCAATACTGATAATATGCAAGCCATTCATCTGCATAAGCGCTGTTCAATAATTTTAGAAGCTCATTTACGTCTAGATCTACAATCTCTCTTCCTCTTGTTCCCATTTAACTCCCCCTTTTATTTATGATAGTGTTTTTAGCACAAGTGAAATTAAAACTAAAATTCCATTTGTAAGTGCATATGCACATTTAAAATATACATCATTTTTTAATTGATGTCAATAAAATAGATCCATTTTCAACTAAAATGATAAATTCAGACTGTTTATTTCATAAAATTCATCTAAACCAATGTCTGAGACAACAGTTTAATACAAATCAAAACTCAATATTAAAAATTTAAAAGGATAATAAAGATATTCTTCCAATTAAAAATTAAAATCCTTTGAGGATTATTAGATTTAATATATTGCTGTCATGGTTATAACTTGATTTTTAACACTTTAGTTGCTAAAAAAGCTAATTTTCATCTTAGAATCTCAAGATTATATGTCATATTTATGTCAACTTAAAATTTAAAACTGAGTAATTTACAATAAGTTTTTAATAAGTCCAGTAAAACAATTGAAAAACCATATAAAATAACGGCTCTATGGTAACCCTATGCCAAAGGATAAATTACTCAACAAAATAATCAAGTTATAAAAATATAAACAACAAATATAAAAAAAGGAGAATAATAATGGAACATACTTTTTGGATAGCATTTTTTTGGAGTTCTATTGCTGCTGCCGTCACATCTACAGGTATTTATTCTATACGTCATTTTGCAGAATGGGGAAAAAAGAATACCACATATTTCATATGTTTTGCAGTCGGAGTACTTATTTCTGCCACATTCCTTCACATTATTCCAAAATCTTTTTCTATGAATATCCAAGCTCCTAGATATCTTCTGGGAGGTTTTTTTGGACTGCATATTTTCAATCGTTTCTTAACTGCCTTTGTTTGTGAAAAAGACCCAGAAAAAACAGGATATAACTTGGGTCTTATAACTATGCTAGGCATTGGTTTACACTCTTTTATCGATGGTTTTATTTATTCAATCTCTTTTAGAGTAGGTATTTTTACTGGATTTTTAGCCACTACAGGTATGGTTTTGCACGAGTTTCCTGAAGGTATAATTACTTATCTGATATTAATTCGAAGTGGATTTAGTGAACGTGCTTCTTTGTCTATGTCATTTTTATCAGCCGCTTTGACTACTCCCCTAGGAATGCTTTTTTCCTATCCCCTCATCTCCAGAATAGATGATTCAAAACTTGGAGCTCTACTGGCACTTTCAGGAGGTGCCTTGATCTATGTGGGAGCAACTCACCTTTTACCCAAAGCAGAAGAAGAAAATAAAAAATTCAGTATAATCGTATTAGGCACAGGTATTTTGGTTGCTATAATTATTATTTTATCAAAAGCTTGATCTTCTTTTATGAACCTACTGCATTATAGATTCAGTAAATTCAAATATTTTATTTTATAAATCTGATATTAAACTTAGTATATTTAAGATAGTCAGGTTGTATTTGAAAGCCATATTTATATCATCTATATTTGGGTCAATCTGCCTTCTTGAGGTGTGTATACAAATAGAATCAATTATAAAACATATTCACTGGGATTAAGAAGAAAAAAGGATTTTTTATTCATTTAATGGTTTCAATCTATCTGTTAGGATCCTTTTTAATAGAAAAAATTCTTACAAGTTAAGACAAGGGGGTTATACTTGAAAATATTGGCTTAATAAAGAATTAATTTTATAGATCACTATTAAAAAAAGACAGCCCTTAGAACTGTCTCCTAAAATTATGACTTGATCATTGTAAGAAGCATCTTAAATCTTTCCTCTGCTCTTAGAGCGTGTGGCTCATCTGCAGGCATTATAAGCATATCGCCTTTCTCTAGTATGTACTCTATCCCTGAAACTGTTATAAGAGCCTTACCGTCTAATATCTCCACCATTGCATCAAAGGGTGCTGTATGCTCACTGAGAACCTGTCCTTCATCGAATGAAAAAAGTGTTACCGTTCCATTTTTTTTACCTATGAGAATTTTACTTACAACTGAACCATCTTGATAATTTATCATTTGACCTAGATTTTCTACTTTTAAATTTTTATTCATAATATCCTCCCTTTAAAGTGAAAATAACCTGACAAATTATTCTCTGTTACTTCACTGCATTTAATAAAAATATAATAACATCTTTATCACAGACTTTCGGTAACATCTGTTACTGATTTTTTTCATAGAAAAAAGCTCCCTAAATTTGGGAGCTTTTTAAATTATTTTGATATTAGTTTTTCCAGTGACCGTGAATATTGCAGTACTCTCTTGCAACAACTTTCTCTGCATCTATCATAAATACAGCTTCTGGTTTTTCTCCAGGTTTTAAATTTTGTCTGTAAACTTTATTGTCAGCAATAATCTCTATCCATTCAATATAGTGTTCTGCAGTCATCGGATGCTCTGCTCCTTCCCCTATACGAACTTTAAATCCGCCGTCAATTTTTTCAACAAAAGGAACGTGCTTTTCCTGACTTCCGTCTGCAGTTTTTTCCTCCTGATATTTCATCGCCTCACCACAGCAAACTAATTCTCCGGCTCCCCCGTGAAAAACCTCTACAATATTTCCACACAGATCACATTTGTAAACTTCCAATAATTTTGCCATTACTTTATGCCTCCTTTTTATGTTTAATAAAATTTTTCTTATTCTGCTGGTGCAATACACTCTACCGGACAAACTCCTGCACACGCTCCACAATCAATGCACGCCGATTCGTCTATCTCTCTCTTACCGTCTACCACTTCTGAGATGCAGCTAACTGGACAAACCGGTTCACATGCACCACAGGCTATACATTCACTCTGATTGATTCTATAAGCCATTGTTATACCTCCTAGTTTATAGGATAAAATTTATTTTAAAAATTTTTAAAGCAATTCCACAAAGAGATTTTTTGCAAACTCTCTACCAAATTCTACACATTTCTCACGATCTTCATCATCTAAATTCCACATGGTTTTTACACCATCTGACACCCTCTCGAGTCCCATTTCGTCTAATCCCTCATTTAAAATATCAAGTGACTTACCATTCCAGCCATAACTTCCGAATGCGCCTACTTTTTTATCTCTAAATTTCAGACCTTTGACAGATTCCATCAGTGAAGCCATAGAAGGAAGAATTCCGTTATTTATAGTAGAAGATCCCAAAAGAAAACCTTCTGATCTAAACATTTCAGTGGCTATATCATTTTCTGAATTTTTACCTGAATTATATAGTTTAACCCTTATATCTTGTCTCACATCACTGATTCCCTCAGCAATAGATTCAGCCATTTTTCTGGTACTTTCCCACATAGTATCATATACAATCGTAATTTGGGATTCACTATAGTTGTTACACCATTTTAAGTATTTCTGAACTATTTGTAAGGGATTATCTCTCCAGATAACTCCGTGCGAAGGACAGATCATGTCAATCTTCAGGTCCAGTGCCAACACTTCTTCAAGCTTATTCTTTAGTATACCACTAAAAGGAGTGAGAATACAGGCATAATACTTCATACATTCGTAATTTAGCTGGTCCTGGTCTGACATATCATTGAAAAGACCGTAATTTGCATAGTGTTGACCAAAAGCATCATTACTAAAAAGTATATTTTCCTCTGTAAGATAAGTTAGCATACTATCAGGCCAGTGCAGCATTTTCATCTCCACAAAAATAAGTTCCTTAGAGCCTATATTAAGCCTGTCTCCGGTTTTTACAGTCTGGAAATTCCAATTTTTACCATAATATTTTTTTAGAATTTCCATACCTTTTTCTGTACAGACTATGGGAGTTTCAGGAATCTCCCTCATGAGTTCTAAAAGACCTCCGCTGTGATCAGGTTCACTGTGATTCATAATTATATAGTCGATCTCATTAAGATTTATCTCTTTTTTTAATTGAGAAACCCACTCATACCCCTCTTTATAAATAACGGTGTCTATTAGTACTGTTTTTTCATCTCTTACAAGATAAGAGTTATAACTCGTTCCATTAGGAATAGACAGCTCTTCTCCATGAAACTTCTTCATATCTTGATCTATTACCCCAGTCCAAGTCACGCTGTTACTTACCTGAACAAAATCCTTCATAATCAGTTCCCCCTAATTACTGTACTATATCTAATGATTTTTTACTTATAAAAAAATCACTTAATTAATATATTACTGCAATAATGCTAAAAACCTTTTACTTTATATAATTTTTTTCAATTAAATTTTCAATCCATTTTAAGAACGGTATGTTCTATTTTTTTCTTGACATATATTTCTTTTTAGGGTTTAATATAGAAAAGATATAATGTTCGGTAAATGATGAATTCATTGTCAGAAACAGATTAAACCCCTGTTTCTTTATCAGTTAATTTTAGTCGTTTTACTTTCTCAGTCTCTGGGAGTAAAACGACTTTTTTTGTTTTCCAATTTTGGAGGTTATTTTTATGATAAGCACAGTCAGGAAAAAAATATCCCTTGCGACACAGGGAAAAATACAAAATTCAATTTCAGAGCTAAAAAAATTAAAAAAAAGCCAGGGAACTCCAGTAGGAGCAGCATTTCTAATGGCAGCATCTGCAGTTGGACCTGGATTTCTAATACAGACATCTTTTTTTACCAGCCGGTATAAAGCTGATTTTATCTTTGCAATAATTCTGTCAACAGTTGTAGCACTTATTGTCCAGATGAATTTATGGAGAATTATCGGTGTTTCAGGAATGAGAGGACAGGATATAGCCAACCGAGTGGCACCGGGACTGGGTTATCTGGTGGCTCTTCTGATATCTCTAGGAGGACTTGCTTTTAACATCGGTAATATTGCGGGAGCAGCTCTTGGATTCAACATTCTTACTGGAATAGATCCATCTATCGGAGCAGTTATATCCGGTGGAATGTGCAGTATCATTTTCATTTCAAAGGATGCTGGAGCAGCTATGGAAAAGTTTACAAAAATTTTGGCAATAATACTGGTAACTCTTGTAGGATACGTACTCTTTACTGTTAATCCCCCTGCTAGCGTTATTTTACACAAAAATTTAAATCCTGAAAATTTCAGAAATCTTATATTTCCAATGATGACTATAATCGGAGGTACCATAGGCGGATATATCTCATTTTCTGGTGGACATCGTTTAATAGAAACAGGCTTAAGTGGAGAAAATAATCTGAAAAAAATAGATGGCAGTGCTTGTATAGGGGTTCTACTTTCAACTTTTATAAAACTTATGCTCTTCTTTGCCGTTTTAGGACTTATAACTAAAGGTGTAAATTTTCACAGTATCAACCCCGAAGCTTCATCTTTAAGACATGCATCAGGAATTTTTGGTTATAAAATTTTTGGGATAATAATCCTTTTGGCGTCAATCACATCAATAGTTGGTTCTGCTTATACATCTGTTTCATTTATAAAAACACTTTTTCCAGTGGTTGAAAAAAATGAAAAATTCTCCATGATATTTTTTACTGCTTTTTCAGCTCTTGTGATGGCTCTTATGGGAAACCCGGTAGTACTTTTATTGATAGCAGGAACATTTAATGGAATAATTCTTCCGGTGGTATTGGCAATAATTCTATTGGCTTCTAAAAATAAAACTGTGATAGGTAAAAATTATAAACATTCTGAGATACTTACCTTACTTGGATTTATAGTCGTTATGATTCTTTGGTTAGGTGGCATGGAATCACTAGATAAAATTATAGCCTATCTTTTATAAATAATTTACGTAACTATTTGAAAGAAATTCTGATAAATTACTGAATTTATCTGAAAACCTGTGTTACTTTCTTTTCTTGATAAAAGAAAGTAACCAAAGAAAATCAAGAATTTTCAAATGTCTAGGAAGTATATATTTCTTTTATCGCCTTTGTAAGCTACAGTCCTCGGTTCCCTGCGGAACTTATTCTGTAGGACGGCTGAGTGCAGGTTCTTTCCTGTATAAGCCCTGCGACTTGAAATTCAAAAAAATATAAAACCATATGGTCTTACTTAAGAAACAAGCGCAAAGGTACACCAAAGTTTACGCACTAAAAAGATTTTTTTTAGTTTTTGGCCATTGATAAAATAAGCGTTAAGAATGACTGAGAGAAATCTTTAGAAAAAATCAACTGTCTGAGCGAAGCGAGTTTTGATTTTTACTTAGATTTCCGAAGGCATTTAGCTTATTTTTCACAGGCCTTGATTTTTGGTTACTTTTCATCAAGGAAAAGTAACGGAACTTTGGATAAATTCAATAATTTACTCTACCACTTCTTCTGTAATTATACCCTTTTTTGAAAACAGTTTCTTTTCTGAGTTCTCATATTTTTCAACTGCTCTTTCCATTTTATCTAAGGATCTTTCAGAAAAAGAATCTAATAAATTTGGATCAATGGTATGCTCATAAAAATATTCTTTAACTGCATTTTCTATTTCCTCATCGGAAATCCCAGATATCCTCACTTCTCTTCTTATTCTCTTCTCTGCTTTTATTTGTTCCTTATAAAGTTTCTCATCAAATTTATCAAAATCTCCGTCACTATCAAGGTCTGTCTGAGATTCCTTGAAATCATTCTTAAGCTGGCCCCAATTTTTCTTTGCATCGCTAGATTTCACACTAGAATTGATACTTCCCTTTGATTCTCTAGAGGCTCTGAATTTGCTGCTTTTATCTTTATTCGCCTTATCGTTTTTTGCATATAAATCTTGTGTCGATATGAGTGTTAATATTGTTAAGAAAAAAATACATTTACTTTTCATGAAAACCACCCCTTGATATTTTAAAAGTACTGCTCTTATACAATTATAATTACATATATAGACCGATTTATAATATTATACAAAACTTAACATAAGTTACTCTTTTTAAGACTATATATTTTAGTATTTTGAATATCAGCCAGCATTATGCTTGAAATATTTTTAAAAAAATATTGACTTTTAAGACGACTGGTCATATACTAATGATATGAAGAATAAAAAAACGAGAAAAGACGAAATTATAAAGGATTCAATAGATTTAATGTATCTAAAAGGTTACAACGGTACAAGTGTAAAAGATATTACAGATGCTGCCGGTATTCCGAAGGGATCTTTTTATAACTATTTTGAAGATAAAGAACAGTATGCAATAGATGCCCTGAACTATTATTATGACAATAATCCTGTTCATAAAATTCTTTTATCAACAAATAAAGAGCTTGAACCTCTAGAAAGAATAATAAAATTCTTTGAAAAGGGAATACAAAATGCAGTGAAAAAAGAATTAAAATACGGTTGTTTCATAGGAAATCTAAGCCAGGAAATGGGTGATGTCACTGAAACAATATCAAAGACTGCTGCTGACATAACCAAAGAAATCGTATTGCAAGTTTATAAAAACTTGGTGGAAGCACATGAGAAAGGAGATCTAAAAAGTAATGTTGATCTAAAAATCTTGGCCAGTTTTATAATCAGCAGTTGGCAGGGATCACTAGTAAGAATGAAAATGGCAGCCAATAAAACTGCCTTAGATGACTTTTACACTATTTTAACCGAGGTCTTACTGAAGTAAGAATTAAAACATTGCTATATTTAAGTTTTTGACTTAAAAGTAGTCTTGTTCTAAACCATCTAAGACGACCGGTCATATAAAGAGTGCGAATTAGGAGGAAGTTATGGATAAAATTTACGATGTTATTATAATCGGTGGTGGCCCGGCGGGCCTTTCAGCCGCCTTATATACTTCGAGGTCAAAGCTTTCCACACTGATCCTTGAAAAAGATAAAATGGGTGGTCAGATAGTAACTACAGAAGAGGTAGCAAACTATCCAGGATCACTATTTAAAACAGATGAGATGGAGACTTCAGGACCCAAATTAGTGGCTAGAATGGTAAAACAGGCAGAGCATTTTGGTGCTGAAAAAATTATGAAGGGAGTAGAGAGCCTGGATTTTTCCGGACAGATAAAAAAAGTTATAACAGAAGATAATACTGAGTTTCTGGGTAAAACAGTAATCATAGCCACAGGAGCATACTCAAGAAAACTTGGTGCTCCAGGGGAAAAAGCCCTTACTGGTAAGGGCGTATCTTACTGTGCTACCTGTGACGCTGATTTCTTTGAAGACCTGGAAGTATTTTGTATCGGAGCCGGATATGCTGCTGCCGAAGAAGCAATATACCTCACAAAATTTGCAAAAAAGGTAACTATTATCGCCAGAGAACCTGAGTTTACCTGCGCTAAATCAATCGCTGATCAGGTCATGGCAAACCCAAAGATAGAGGTTAAATTTAGCAGTGAAGTATTGGAGATGAGAGGTGACGGGATCTTAGAAGAGGTGACTTTCCGAGACAATCTAACTGGTGAAACTTGGGATTATGTTGCCGAAGAAGATATAGGGACATTTGGAATATTTGTATTCATAGGTTACAAGCCTGCCACAGATTTGTTTAAAGGGCATATTAACATGGACCAGTGGGGCTATATTCCTACAGACGAATTTATGGCTACGAATATACCTGGTGTATATGCCGCAGGAGACTTGAGACCCAAAGAACTGAGACAGGTAATAACTGCCGCTTCAGATGGTGCAATAGCCGCTACTGCCATAGAAAAATACCTGACAAATTTTGAGATATAAGACCGATAAAAATTTTATAATTAAAAATAGGAGGAGTTGTCATGATTCAATTGGAAAAGGACACATTTGAAGAAAAAGTTCTTGAAAACAAAGGACTTGTATTAGTTGACTTCTGGAGTGACAAGTGTGAAGATTGTAAGGCTCTCTTGCCCCATGTAGAAGAATTATCTGAGGAATTTGGAGATAAGATAAAATTTACAAAGTTTAACACCATTGGAGCCATGAAAGTTGCTATAAAACAAAAGGTATTGGGGCTTCCTACAGTGGCAATTTATAAAGACGGAGAAAAAATATATGAACTCGTTAAAGAAAATGCCACTAAAGAAAATATCAAAAAAATGATCAATGAAGTTTTGTAAAAATAGAAAATAAATCTATTTAATTTTTAAGTTTAAATATTTATAAAAATATGATTTAAAAGGAGAATATACTATGAAAACACTAAAAGAAGCTTTAGAAAAAAGGAATAGCGACAAGAAAAAAGCACTTCCAAGTGAAACATTAGAGTACATGGATAAAGTAACTAATGATCTAAAAGAAGCTGGCTATGAAAATAATCCTCTTAATGTTGGTGATAAGATACCAGACGGACAACTTTTAAATCACCGTGGTGAGACTGTTTCCATATCAGAACTGTTAGGCAACAAACCTGCTATAATAAGTTTCTACCGTGGAACATGGTGTCCTTACTGCAATATGGAGCTTGCTTTCTATGACGAACTTCTAGGAGAAATTAGTGAAGAAAAAATAGCAATGTTTGCTGTATCTCCAGAGAAGCCAGATGTTACAATGGAATCTATAGAAATTGAAAAACTTAATTTTAAGGTTTTAAGTGATATTGATAATAAATTTGCCAGAAAATTAAACTTACTTTTCAAAGTTCCTGAAAAGCTCCAGACTATATATGATGGTTTTGGTATAGATCTCAAGAGATCACAGGGAAATGAAGAAGCTGAGTTACCTATAGCTGCTACTTATATCATCGATAAAAACGGAGTTATTACCAATGCCTGGGTAGACGCTGACTATACAAAACGTGCTGAACCAAGTGAGGTTATCGAAGCTTATAAAAAAATGCTATAACTTCTAAGCATATTAATTATCTATGATATATTTTAAACTTTAACAGACAAAGAAGTTTCACACACAAATCACCCATGCCATTCTGTTTTAATATCTATTTAAATTCAGTTGGCATGGGTAATAATTTAAACCTCTAAAAATTGGGATGTTACATAAAAAACAGATTACGTTTTAATCAGGATTCGGAGTGAGAATCGGACTATATAAAAGCTCGATTAAAAAGCATAGGGGGAGAAAATGATAAAAACTGTATTATTTGATATGAATGAGACAATGTTAGATTTAAGTTTACTCAAAGAAAATTTTGATAAATATTTTGATGATAGTTATGTGCTGAAATATTGGTTTACTAAATTATTACATACATCTACTGTAATAGGTGCCATGGATGAATACAAAAACTTCGGAGAATTAGCAGAAGTTGTTTTAGAAAGTTTGTTTTACGAAAATAATAAAATATTTACAAATGAAATTAAGGTCGAGATATTAGGCAGCTTCAGAAATTTGCCTGCATATGATGACGTTCCTAAAGCACTTAAGCTTCTCAAAGAAAATAAAATCAGAGTAGTGGCTGTATCTAATTCATCATTGGAAATGATTAAAGAACAACTTACAAATGCAGGAATAATAAATTTGTTTGACACTTATTACTCTGTGGATTCTGTAAAAAAATACAAGCCCTTTAAAGATATATACCAGTACGCAGCCCTTAAGGAAGAAACCTCTGTTAAAAATATCGTCATGGTTGCATCTCATGACTGGGATCTATTCGGAGCAAAAAAAGCAGGATTTACAACAGCTTATATAAAACGTAAGGAAGAAATATTTAACCCCTACTATCTTGAGGCAAATATAAAAGAAAAAAACCTAGTTGATTTGGCTAAGAAAATTATCGATATCAAATAACCTAAATAGATATTTTAAATAAAATTTTTTAAGTAACAGTAATTCCAAGAATATTAGAATCAAAAGATTTAGTTACAAATAAAAATCAATAAAAGAGAAAAAAATCAGAGAGGGGAGTTTTTTAAAATGAAAGATAAAAATAAAATGCTTTTAATCTTAGGATCAATGGCTTTTTTGGCCAACGGAGACAATTATGCTGCCGCTCCTCTGCTCATTAATATATCAAAAGATTTAAACCTTACTTTGAGCACAGCTGCCATGTCAGTTACTGCATATATGCTAGCATTTGGTATTTTTACATTATTATTTGGGCCTTTATCTGACAGATTTGGTAAAGTAAGGGTCATAAATACAGCAGCAATAGGGACAGCTATATTTA
This sequence comes from Ilyobacter polytropus DSM 2926, assembly GCF_000165505.1. Lineage (NCBI taxonomy): Bacteria > Fusobacteriati > Fusobacteriota > Fusobacteriia > Fusobacteriales > Fusobacteriaceae > Ilyobacter > Ilyobacter polytropus. Next base: position 578,533 of record NC_014633.1, read on the forward strand.
GTATTTTAGGAGCTACAACATTCAATTTATCCTCACTAATATTTTTCAGGGCAATGAATGGTGCTTTTGGAGCAGGTATCTTTCCTGTCACAATAGCCCTGATCGGAGAAAGTTTTGATCCTGAAGACAGACAAAAAGCTCTGGGAAAACTAATGGGATTTATGTTCCTCGGAGCAGCCACTGCAAGTGCCATAGGAGGAGCAATAGCCTATTTCGGATCTTGGAGAATAGTTTATCTCATATACGGTGTAGGTGAGCTAATACTGGCTATAATGATGCTTAAAGTATTAGAAAGAGATAAGCCGGTGGTAGACAGGCTTAACTTTTTCTCAGCATACAAAAATGCACTTACCAACTATAGATTTATGAGAACAGTTATTATGGTATTCTTAGTTGGATTCAGTGTATTCGGAAGTTTTACATACTCGGGAAAATTAATCCAGGAGCTAACTGGTTATAATATTCTAAGTGTCGGGCTAATTCTCTCTGTATTTGGCATAGGAACTGTTATAGGAGGGAGAATTGCACCTGAAATGAGAAAAATGCTTAGGAATGGTTTTCTAGTTATTAGCGGACTGATAGGTGGTCTGTCAATGTTTGTATTATCTGTATTTAAAAATATATGGATATTATCACTTGGTCTTTTTGGCTTCGGTCTTGCATTTGTCTGCATACAATCGACTTTAATTTTGATGGCACAGGAAAAACTTCCGAAAATGAAAGGAACAGCAATGTCAGTAGTGTCATTCAACCTTTTTGTGGGAGGAGCAATCGGAACATCGGCCAATGGAGTCATTATGGAATCACATGGAATCACAAAAATATTCAACAATAATTCCTACATAATTTTAACAGTTGGAATATTGACATTTATATTTGTAGCACGTTTCGAAATGAGAAAAAATAATTCTACTGTTACATAGTCATGTGTATTAAATAACTCATCCTATATTGTACCTGAGCTAAAATTCTTTTAGAATCAAAAGAATTAGTCAAAAATGAAAATCAACAATAAAGAGAAAAATAAACACTAATAATAAGAAGAACTTTCATTCACTAAGAAAACTGAGAAAAGTAACAAAACTTTTAAATTCAATGAAATAAAAGATCAATTTAGATTATATAATATTCGTATAAAAGGAGTGATAATTGTGAAAATAGAAATCTGGTCTGATTTTGTATGCCCATACTGTTATTTGGGTGAAAAAAAACTGGAAAAGGCTCTTGAAACCTTTGAAGACAAAGAAAATATCGAAATAACCTTTAAAAGTTTTCAGTTAAATCAAAATGAAGTGAAACATAAACAGGGAAACTATTATAATTTCATATCCAATAAATACGGGATACCATATGAACTTGCAAAAGAACGTATGGATGCAATTAAAAATGAGGCTTCTAAAGTGGGGTTGAATTATCGATATGATATCATGATAAGGAATAATACCTCACTAGCTCATCAAGCTGCAAAATTTGCCAAGGATGAAGGAAAAGAAAAGATTTTTGTTGACCGTATATTTAAAGGATACTTCGAAGAGGGAGCAGACTTAGGTGATTTAAAAAATATATTATTTCTAGCTGGAGAAGTTGGTCTAAATATTAATAAGTTAGAAAATGTTCTAAAAGAGAAATCCTTTTTATCGGAGGTTACCGAGGACCAAGAGGATGCGTCAAAATTGGGAATTAACGGTGTCCCATTTTTTATAATTAATGACAAGATAGCTGTTTCAGGTGCACAGAGTATAGAACATTTCAAAGGAGCTTTAAAGAAAGCCGCTGAAATGTAGCTGTTGGTGGGTCTATATCAAAATACCTGTAAACCATATAGTTAATAACTTATAGGGGGCTTCCAGTCAGAGCCCCTATTAAATTAAAGTAAATTCAAAATATATCCTAAGATAGCATTAATTTTTTTAATTAGTATTTATGTTGTAGAAAGACAAACTGAAGGAGAATTATTTGATGCTGTATCGGCTGAGCTGAAAAAGATTGGTATGGCTATGACAGGACTATGGATATTTAAACCAACAGCTATATTTGATCAAAGTGCTGGACCAAATGCAGGAACTCAGATTCTATAATTAAAGATAGATATCTACAAAAGAAAAAGTAACATCTATAAGATATACTTTGAAATAACCAAAATTTCAAAATAAAATATATCAAATTTAAAAAAAAATTTTTTAAGGTGACTGATCATATAATACGTTTATTGGTTTAATAAAATTTGTAACTACATAAGATAATATATTAGAAACATTTATAAGGGAGGATTTTATATGGAAAAAAAATTAAATGAGAGATGTACTTGCACTGCCGACTGTCCGTTACACGGTAAATGTATGGAATGTATCACAAAGCACATGGACAAAGATATCGCCGTTCATTGCATGAGAAACAAATAGTTTTTTCGAGTTTTTATGGCTAAAAATATTTACGAGGCCTCCTTAGAGAGGCTTTTTTAATAATTTTTTGCTTTGAACAGCAAATGATGATATAACGAGTTATTGGATATAAAAGATTCTATTGAAAGGAGATCAAATATGATTTTAGGAATATCTGGAAGTCCCAGACAAAACAGAATAACAGATCATGCAGTAAAAGAAGTACTCGCAAACTATCATGGAGAAACAAAATTTATATCTCTTTCTGGAAAACAGATATCAGGGTGTATTAGCTGTCTTGGATGTATCGAAGATAACAAGTGTGTAGTTAAAGATGATTTCCCAGAAATAGCAGAAGCTATGGTCAAGGCTGAGGCTATTGTTCTGGGAGTCCCAAATTACTATGACCTTCCTAATGCTCTTTCACACAGTTTATTAGAAAGATGTTTTTGTTTCCGTCATAAAAGTGCGTTTTTATTGAAGAATAAACCCCTTGTAATTATTTCCACTGGTTATTCTAAGGATGAAGAAAATAGTCAGGTACTTAAAATTGTTGAATACTTTGGAAAAAGCAATAAAATGAATGTGATTTCAAAGTTTTTAGTAGGGGCATATTCTCAATGTTATACTTGTGGAGCCGGAATGACCTGTGTTGATGGTAATGTGGTAAAAAATCATGGATTTGTGGACAAAATAACCTGTGAAATGCTGCCCCATGAATTTGATAAACAACCGGAATCAATAAAAAAATGTAAAAATGCAGGAAAAATCCTACAAGACTGCTTAGATAAAAAACAGTTTTAGTTGAAAATACTTTTTGATAGGTGGGAAAGTTTATCTGATATCTAAGAGATAATTTATGTATAGAGGAGATGAAAAAAATGAAAAAAAATCATTTATATATTCTATGGACAAATGACAACCCTTTAACGGCAGAGCATATGGTTATGATGTACTCTAAAAATGCGTTACTTAGAAATTGGTGGGATGAGGTTACAGTTATTATTTGGGGAGCGACCTCTAAACTCGTTGCTGAGAATGATAATATTCAGCAGCTTATAAAAGAGGGGGAAGAGTCAGGAGTAAAGTTTAGCGGATGTCTTGCTTGTGCCAATAATCTTGGAACAACAGAAAAACTTATGGAATTGGGAATTGAACTGAAACTCTGGGGCGAGCCTTTAACTGAACTCATAAAAAATAAAGAAAATATTTTAACAGTATAAAAACATTTCTAAAAACATTTAATTTTTGGTAGAATAAAGAAAATTAAATCAATCGAATTTAGGAGAAGAAATGAATAAAGAGATAACTATTTACAGTAAAAACAACTGCCCTTATTGTGTTAGGGCTAAAATGCTTTTGGATTCCAAAAAAGTAAACTATACGGAAATAAATGTAGAAGATCATCCAGAACAGCGTGAAATTATGATCAAAAGATCAAATGGCAGAAAGACTTTCCCACAGGTTTTAATTGGTGAATTTCATGTGGGCGGCTGTGATGACCTATATGCCCTTAATGATTCAAAAAGGTTGGACCCTCTTTTGAATCTAAGTGAAACGAATTCAGAAGCAGAACATCATAACCTCGCAATTGTAGGATCTGGGCCTGCTGGTTATACAGCTGCTATATACAGCGCCCGGGCAAACTTAAGTCCTGTTCTTTTTACTGGAAGAGAGAAAGGTGGGCAACTAACTACTACCACAGATATTGAAAATTTCCCAGGATTCCCCAATGGTATAAACGGGGTCGAGCTCATGAATTCAATGGAAAAACAGGCAGAAAATTTTGGAACTAAAATAATCTTTGGAGAACTTACCAAGGTTAATTTAAGCCAGAGACCTTTTACGATTTATAGCGGTGAAAAAATATCCACATGTGATTCGCTAATTATAGCAAGTGGAGCGACAGCTAAATATCTGAATGTACCTGGTGAGAGTGATTATAAAGGCAAGGGAGTCTCTGCCTGTGCAACTTGTGACGGTTTTTTCTATAAAGATGAAGAAGTGGCCGTAGTAGGTGGGGGAGATACTGCTATGGAAGAAGCCAGTTATCTGACTAAACTTTGCAAAAAAGTATATTTAATCCACCGTCGTGATAAATTTAGAGCCAGTCAGGCTATGCAAGACAGGGTAAAGAATAATCCTAAAATTGAAATCATATACAACAGTTCTGTCCAAGAGATAAGCGGTGACGGAAAAGAGATGAATACATTAAAGGTGAAAAATAATCTAGACAGTTCAGTTAGAAGTCTTGATGTAAAGGGTCTTTTTATATCCATCGGTCACACACCTAATACAAATTTTTTAGAAGGGCAGCTTCCCCTTGATGAAAAAGGTTATCTTAAAGTCAATCACAATGGTGCGTCAACAGAAATCCCAGGTGTTTTTGCCTGTGGAGATGTCATAGATTCCAATTACAGACAGGCTATAACTGCTTCTGGAAGTGGTTGTAAAGCCGCCATCGATGCAGAGCGTTGGCTTGAAGAAAATAAGCTATAAAGTAGAAATAATAAAATCGGAGGTATTTAATTGGATAAGAAAAAAGCTTCTAACTATAAATTTGTACAAAACAGTAAGTGCGAGTATTTCCCATGTCACAAAATCGAGGAAACAGAAAAATTCAACTGTTTGTTCTGTTATTGCCCTCTATACATGATGGGTGAAGAATGCGGGGGTAATTTCAAGTACACAGAACACGGAATAAAGGATTGTTCTCAGTGTAGCCTCCCTCACATAAAGGAAGTAGGATTTGACCACATTCGCGGTAAAATGAAAACTGTTATCAATATAGTCAAAGACAAACACCTAAAAAATATAAAAAAATAATATTTTAAGTTTAGATTTACCTCTCTAAGTTATATTAGAGAGGTTTTTTTATGTTTTTTTCAATTTATAACTTGATAAGTCTGAAAAATAAAGTAAAATAAAGTCAGGAGGTATTTACATGAATAAAAACTCGAACAACTATAAGCTTTTTGACGAAAATTTAGAGATAAGAGATGAATATTTAGCCCGTATATGTTCCAAGTGCAAAAAATACGATAGGTTCTGTAAAGGAAGAAAGACTTTTAAGGGAAATGAAATTGAATTCTGCCCTAACAGGGAAAAAATAAAGAAATAATCTTATATATCCAATATGGCAACTGCCCGTATAGGGGAACCGTCTGAGTTTTCTGTTTTTAAGGGCAGAGCTGAAAATAAGAATTTTTTCCCATGAAGTTTTTCAGGTATTTTTAAATTTTCTATTATCACAATCTCTTTTTTTAGGAAAATGTTGTGATTAACGAGCTCATAACTATTTACAGGGTCTACAGATATAGCATCAATCCCTAGACCTTTTATTTTTTTACTAGAAAGCCACTGGGCCGCCTTTTTTGTCATACACGGAAAGCCGTTATAATAATTTTCTTTTCCCCAGTTTCTGTCCCATCCTGTATTTATAAGGATAAAGTCACTTTTTTCTATCTTTTCTTCATATTCGATTAAAAGATCAAGACTTATACTACTTTCACCTCTAGCATCAACGACTACACCTTTTCCTAAAAATTTATCTGCAGAAAATTCATCAAGACCCTTACCGTAAGGAATTATGTGTTTAGGAGCATCCATGTGAGTTCCAGTATGGGAATAAATTGTTATTTTCTTTTCCTCAAAACCGTCTTTTTCCAAAATTCCTATACTTTCAAATTTCGGACATTCAGACCCTGGAAATACAGGCATATTTTCTCTGATTTCATGTGTAAGATCCACTATTTTCATATTTTCCTCCTTTATTTAAACTTTATTTTTCTAAATAATGATAAAAGGGCACAGAAAATTCTGCACCCTCAATATTTCTATCCGTAAAGCTGTTCTAATCTTTCTTGTATAGCCTCATCTTGAATATAGTCATCATATTCCATTAGTTTATCAAGTATTCCGTTAGGAGTGACCTCAATTATTCTGTTTGCTACAGTTTGTATAAACTCATGGTCATGAGCGGCAAACAAGATTGTTTCGTCAAATTTAACAAGTGACTTGTTCAAAGATGTAATGGACTCTAGATCCAAGTGATCTGTAGGGTTATCAAATAATAGTACATTGGATCCTGTAAGCATCATTCTAGAAAGCATACATCTTACTTTCTCTCCTCCAGAGAGAACATTTACTTTCTTAAAAGATTCTTCTCCTGAGAAAAGCATTCTTCCTAGAAATCCTCTTACAAAGGAATCATGCTGGTCTGGAGAGTACTGTCTCAACCAGTCAATTAATGCGAGGTCGGAACCTTCAAAGAATTTTGAGTTGTCTCTAGGCATATAAGCCTGAGTTGTTGTAACTCCCCAAGTATAACTTCCGCTATCTGGCTCTATCTCCCCTGCCAGTATAGATAGAAGTGTAGTTTTTACTATATCATTTTTAGAAAGGAGAATAACTTTGTCCTTAGGATTTATTGTAAAGCTTATGTTGTCTAGTACTTTTACTCCATCAATGGTTTTAGTAAGGTTTTCTACTTTTAGAATGTTGTTTCCAGATTCTCTCTCTGCTTTAAACTCTATAAACGGATACTTTCTGTTGGAAACCTGCATATCTTCTAACTGAAGATTTTCTAGCTGCTTCTTTCTGGAAGTTGCCTGTTTTGACTTTGAAGCATTGGCACTAAACCTGGCGATAAAGTCTTTTAATTCGGCTCTCTTTTGCTCAAGTTTTTTGTTTTTGTTATTTATAAGTGTTACCATAAGCTGATTTGACTCATACCAGAAGTCATAGTTACCTACATACATTTTTACCTTACCATAATCAACGTCTGCGATATGAGTACACACCTTGTTTAAAAAGTGTCTGTCATGGGATATAACTATAACAGTAGTATTCTCAAGGGTCATAAGAAAATTTTCAAGCCAAGAGATCGCCATGATATCAAGTCCGTTGGTAGGCTCGTCAAGTAGTAGTACATCTGGATCACCAAATATAGCCTGAGCTAGGAGAACTTTTACTTTTTCTCCCTCTGTGAGTTCTTTCATCATTTTAGTATGAAGATCAGCCCCTATACCTAATCCCATTAGTATTTTTTCTGCATTTGTTTCTGCTGACCAACCATCTAGCTCTTCTATTCTATCAGTTAGCTCTCCTGCCCTAGCATAATCTTCTTCAGTTGCATCAGGCTTGGAGTATAATTCTTCCTGTTCTTTTTTTATTGAGTATAACTCTTCGTGACCCATTAGTACAACATCTAAAACAGCGTTTTCTTCATAAGCAAAGTGATCCTGCTTTAATACTGCCATACTTTTTTTCTTGTCAAAAATAACTTCTCCCTCAGTAGGGTCTAGTTCTCCAGAAAGTATTTTTACAAAAGTTGATTTACCGGCACCATTTGCACCTATTAATCCATAGCAATTCCCAGGAGTAAATTTTACATTTACATCTTCGAAAAGCTTCCTTCCTCCAAAACTCATTGAAAGGTTACTTGTTGCGATCATTATTTTCCTCCTTTTATGTATCTTAAATAAAAATTCATCATATTATATCATAAATTTTAATTTATCTGAATCTTCTTAGTATTTATTATTTTTATTTTTTAAAATAAATTAAATATTAATAAATTATAGGACCTTTTAAAAGATTGTGTTTTTATGTTAAAATAATATATCAAATACAAATAAGAAAATTTAACTAAAATATAGTTTTGTATTGCTCAATTTCTATATAAAATGTATATTTTATTAAGTATAGCTAAATTATTAAAACTGGAGGTCTTTATGAAAAACCCATACTCAGTTCCGAAAGGAGAAGCTGTTTCTTACGCTTCTGCTATAGAATACGAGAAATATATACCGGAAATGACTGAATCTGTAAACTTTATAATGAGAAATATCAATTCGAGTGAAAATTTAATCGGAGATAACCCATTGTCAGTCATGTATGAGAATCATATTCATCATTCTAAGTTTATGGCAAATATTTTCAAATTAAACGATTATGAACTTCTGAATAATACACTGAAGTGGGTATTAAACAGCTATATCAGCAGAGGATTTAAAAGTGAATATTTTCAAAAAGAGTTAGATGCTTGGATAAAGGTTATAAACGATACAATAGATCCGAATTATTCTTCAGATATAATTAAAATATACCAATGGATGAAATCTGTTGTAAAATTTATAGAAGAAGATAATAAAAATATAGTAGATGAAATCCCCTTTCCTTTTGATTCTCAATGGGAAAATATTAAAAATAAATTTTTTAACCTTCTAATCAAAGGAGACTCCACTGAGGCATTGCAGTTTTCAAAATCTATCGTACATGACAGAAAATCTCTTGAAAATTTTTATACAAAAGTTATAACATATTCTATGTATGAAATCGGTTTATTATGGGAAAAGGGTCAGATATCTGTCGCTCAGGAGCATCTTGCCACGTCTATAGTAATGAGAATAATGTCATATTTATATATGAATTTTATTTTGATCCAAGCCAACAAGGGAAAGGCTATAATCACATCATCTGCAAATGAACTTCACGAAGTTGGAGCAAGGATAATAGCCGACATACTTGAATTAGACGGGTGGAACATTTTATATCTTGGAGCCAATACCCCAAATGAAGAACTAATAAAACTAATAAGAGAAGAAAAACCTGATTTTCTTGGCATATCCGTTACTATGGCATTTAATCTAGATAATGTTAAAAATTTAATCTCAAATATAAGATCCCAGTCAGATTTTAATGACTTGAAAATTTTAGTAGGTGGATATGCATTTACATTTGGCGGAGATAGTCATAAAAAAATCGGTGCAGACAAAATTTCAACTAGCATAAGTGAAACTCTAGAAACCTCAAGATTGTGGTGGAGGGATAAAAATGAATCTAAATATAAATAACAGCAAAATTTTATTGGATTATCTAACTGAAAAGACCAATAATCCTATAATTACACTGACAAAAGATCTTCGAATAGATCAGTATAACAAGGCTTTTGAAAAATTAATTGACGAATCTGAACATATATATAATAGTTTTTTTGAAAAGACCGTCGGAAAATTGGAAGTTTATTCTGAAAAATCGATTGACGAAAACCATGTCATAAAGGAGATCAGCGCAAGTTATAGATCTAAATCAGGGTCAGTAACACATCTTCAGGGAACACTAATAAAAAAAATTGATGAGACAGTTATAATTTTTAAAAATTTTATGATAAATGAGTCACAAATAATAGATGAAATTTCCAAAATGAATATAGAAATGTCTAATCTCACAAGGGAATTGTCAAAAAAAAATTTTCAGTTGAAGTTGGCCAACGAGAAAATAACAAAATTATTAAATACTGATTTTCTAACTGATCTTTATAACAGAAAACATTTTTTTGAACGTTTAGAAGAACTTGTATCATTGAAAAAAAGAAAAGATTGTCTCAATATCGGTATTATTTTTGCTGATATAGATTTTTTTAAGACTATTAATGACACTTACGGCCACGATACAGGGGATTTGGTCTTAATTAAATTCTCACAAATGCTAAAAGAAAGCCTCAGAAAGGAGGATATAATTGCAAGAATTGGAGGAGAGGAGTTCTGCATTATTGTTCAGTGCGGCACGGATAATTGCCTGACTAATATTTCTGAGAAACTACGAAAAAATTGTGAATCTATGATATTTGATAATATAGATATTAAACTTACAGCAAGTTTTGGAGCAACTTTTTACAGGGTTGGGGAAGAGATAGACAGCACAATAAAACGAGCAGATGAAAATATGTATAAGGCAAAAGATACTGGTAGAAATAAAGTTATATTTTCTTTATAAACAATCTATAAAATGAAAAAATTTTAAATAATTGACTGATTTTTTTCTTAATAGCTATTGTTTTTCTAGTTTTTTTATCGGTCTTTTGATAAAATCTTAGAATATATTTAAAATTAAGTTTTCAATTAATATCGGAGGGCACATGAATACAATTTTTTCACCTTATAAAATAAAAAATATAGATATAAAAAACAGAATTGTACTTCCCCCTATGGTACGGTTTTCTCTGGTTAAAAAAGACGGACTTGTTACCAAAGAGCTCGTAAACTGGTATGAAGACGTAGCTAGAAATGGTGTAGGACTTGTAATCGTTGAAGCCTCCTGTGTGGCTTCTGATGGAAAGCTCCGTCCAAATCAGATTGGGATATGGGACGACAGTTTTATTCTAGGACTTTCTGAAATCTCCAAAGTCTGCCACAAATGGAATGTTCCTGCTATAATACAGATCCACCATGCAGGTTTTAAGGAAGAGATAGCAACTGTCGATGAGAAAGTCCTCGATAAAATACTAGACCAGTTTGTAGAAGCCTTTCATAGGGCAAAAAAATGCGGTTTTGACGGAGTTGAGATTCACGGGGCACACACCTACCTTCTCTCACAGTTAAATTCACGTCTTTGGAATACTCGGGAAGATAAATACGGGGGAAATTTCGAAAAAAGAATGTATTTTAACAAAGAGCTCATAGAGCGTACCAAATACCTTTTTGACGACAACTTTATTCTAGGTTACCGAATGGGTGGCAATGAGCCTCACCTTGAGGACGGTGTCGAGATAGCGCGTTATCTAGAGAGTATAGGGGTGGGTCTCCTTCATGTTTCCAGTGGAGTACCTGATCCTGACTATAATTCTGAAATCAAAATTGATATTCCAGAAGAATTTCCTCTTGACTGGGTTATTTATCTGGGAACTGAGATAAAAAAACATGTAAATATACCTGTTATAGGGGTTCGGAAAGTAAAGACAGAAAAAGATGCCAGTTGGCTTATCGAAAATAACTATTTGGATTTTGTGGCTATAGGACGAGGTCTCATTGCGAGGCCCCACTGGATGAAATGGGCAGAAAAGCAATTTAAAAAAAGAAAAAATCTGAATATAGAGAAATAATTTTTTTATTGATCATTATATATAAAAGGAATTTTAACAATTGTTAGTAAATAACTTTAATATATTTTCAAAAAAAACTATACCGATAAGAGGTGTGGACATATGAATTTAAAGAGAATACTTATAATAATAACTGATTCCACATTAATTTTGTCTATTGCCATTGTTCTAGTTGGGGGTATAGGGGCTCTTAGTCAGAATATATGGCTTGGAAAGATGGGAACAAAAAAATTCAAGGCACAGAAGCTTAGAAAAAAATCTATTGTCCCCTATATTATGGTTTTTTTTCCCCTTCCTTTTACTACATATACCTATATTTTTTTTAGATCGATAACAAGTAAACACCCACGGATAAACTTCAAAAAAATACCCATCGTGAGAAAGCGAGTTTTCAATTTTTATTTCAAAAAAAAACACTACAAATAAAAAAATCACGTAGTCTATGTTAAGACTGCCGTGATTTTTTATATAAAATTACATTTCACTTCCTCTTGTCATGCTAGTTACACCTGTTCTTGCAACTTCTAAAATTCCAAAAGTTTCTACATAGTCAAGAAAACCTGCGATTTTATCTTTCCCACCTGTAATCTCTATTATAAGGCTCTCTCTTCCAACATCTACAATATTTCCCCTATATATTGTAGTTACCTGCATTATTTCAGCTCTTCTAGAATCGTCAGCCTTCAGTTTAATAAGAGCCAGTTCCCTGTCAACACTCTTTTTATCGTCAAACTCTTTTACAAATCTCACATCAAAAAGTTTTTCTGCCTGAGCCATTATTTGATGGACTGTATACTCATCCCAGTTTCCACACACTGTCATTCTTACAAGATCCGCAGGATAACTTTCCCCTGCTGTGATTGTCTCTATATTGATTCCCCTCTTTTGAAACAATCCCGATATTTTACTTAAAACCCCTGGTTTATTGTTCATTATTATAAGTATTTCCCTGTATTTCATCCCATTCACTCCCCTATTATCGTTTCTGAAAAAGACTTACCTGCTGGTATTATCGGATATACATTGCAATCTCTAGGAACTACCACGTCCACAAGAAGAGGCTGGTCATCATTTATCATCCCTTCAATCTGCTTTAGTTCCTCTACACTATTTACCCTTACTCCTCTTAAGCCATTTGCCTCTGCAAGTTTTACAAAATCAGGATTTACATCCAGAATTACTTCTGAATATCTCTTTTGATTAAAAAGTTCCTGCCATTGTCTAACCATTCCCAATGTTCCGTTGTTAAGTATAAAAATCTTTACAGGAAGATTATACTGCCTCAACATAATAAGTTCTTGCTGATTCATCTGAAATCCACCGTCTCCTATTATAGAGATTACCCTTTTGTCAGGATTCCCCACCTGTGCTCCTATAGCTGCAGGAAGTCCGTATCCCATAGTCCCAGCACCCCCAGATGTACAAAATGAAAGAGGTTGTTTAAATTTAAAATGCTGAGCTGTAAACATCTGGTGCTGTCCAACATCAGTAACCACTATACTTGTATCTGGTAAAATATCTCCTAGATACTTGATGGTACTGACCTGATTTAGACAGTCTCCTAGTGAATCCTCATCTAGTATATAAGACTCACACTTTTCCATCCAATCGGAAAAGTCAGCCTCTATACCTGCATTAAGAAGGTCCTCTAATACATCCTTGGCATCTCCTATTAGTGGAAGGTCTATCTTAACATTTTTATTTATTTCTGCAGCATCTATATCCACATGTATTTTTTTTGCGTGAGGTGCAAATTTTTCTGGATCCCCAACTATTCTGTCATCAAATCTCATACCAAGGGAAATTACTAAATCCGCCTCATTTACACACCTATTAGCCCATACCTTCCCGTGCATACCTATCATCCCCATATGTCCAGGAAAATTATGTGGAACTCCCCCAAGACCCATTAGAGTAGCTACACTAGGTGCATTTATTTTTGACAGCAGCTTTTGAGTTTCTTCTGCCGCTCCTGCATTCATGACACCGCCGCCTATTATAAATACAGGATGATTTGCATTTTTTATAAGATTCACAGCAGAATTTATCTCTTTTGATGTATATTTTTTGGGATATTTATTTCCAACGTATTCACAGTGAATTGAAAATAATTCTTCAAACCTTTCCATTGAGATCTCCTGCATCTGTATATCTTTTGGAATGTCAACAAGTACAGGTCCCGGTCTTCCCTTTTTTGTCAGTGCATAGGCCTCTTTCAGAATCCCAGGAAGCTCTTCTATATCTTTTACAAGATAATTATGTTTTGTAATAGGTGAAGTTATTCCCAGTATATCAGATTCCTGAAAAGAATCTCTTCCGAGAAAACTTGTAGGAACTTGTCCTGTTATTACCAAAAGAGGAACTGAATCCATATATGCAGTCATTATTCCTGTGACTGTGTTTGTAGCTCCAGGCCCAGAAGTTGCAATACACACTCCTGTTTTGCCAGTAGTTCTTGCATAACCATCTGCAGCATGAGTCGCACCCTGCTCATGCCTTGCCAGATAATGTTTTATACCTTCAAAATCATAAAAAGCATCATAAATTGGAATAACTGCTCCTCCAGGATAACCAAATATATCCTTTACACCCATTCTTTTCAAAACCTCTAGCACAATTCTCGACCCTTTTAAAAAGCTTTTATAACTCATCTGTATCTCCCACCCCCGTATTTAACTAAATCTTTGATGCTAAACTTTTCTGTAATATCAAATGCTATTTAATTTACCAGAACGAATGACAAACGCCCTCTGTTATCTCCCTAAAAAAAAAAGCTTAAACCAGATGGCTCAAGCTTGTTTTGATTCATTGTTAACTCTCAGCTCAAGCCTTTTTTATGAGGATCAAAACAGGGCTCAAACTTCTATGTAAAAAACTTTCGTTTTTACAAAGTTTAAACCTGAGAGCAAATCAGTATGATAATGAGAAAAAATTTATATTCAAATCTATTAAAAGTCATATTATTTCTCCTGTAAATAGCTTTTATTAGTACTAATCATATAGTAATTTTGTCCATTTGTCAACGATTTTTAAACAATCAATCTCTATTCCCTTCAATTATCTACCCCATTCATTGGGATTTTTATTCCATTTCATAGCTATTTCAGCTTCTTCTGAGTTTAGGTAGTTATCATTTTCTGCAAGATTTATGAGAGTTGAAAAGCTTGATATTGTTTGACATTCACATTTTGCATCTTCAAAACTCTTAGCAGCTTTTTCAAACTCATAAGAAAATATTGCAAGCACTTCCACATGAGCTGCCCCAGCTTCTCTAGCTGCCTCCACAGCTTTTATAGAACTTCCACCGGTAGAGATTAGATCTTCTATAACTATTACTCTTTTCCCTTTTAAGTCAGCTCCTTCTATCTGTTTCCCTGCTCCATGCTCTTTTTTCTTTGATCTTATGTATGACATAGGTATATCTAGCTTTTCAGCAATAAATGCTGCCCAAGGTATTCCCGCTGTAGCAGTACCTGCAACTACATCATATTTTTTATTTTGGAGAAGTTCTACAAAACCTTCTACAACTATTTTTCTCCCTTCTGGATAGCCTATCACTTTTCTGTTGTCACAATAAATAGGACTCTTGATTCCAGATACATAAGTGAAAGGCTCCTTTACATTTAACCTCACTGCCTCTGTATCTAAAAGTACTTTCGCTACTTGTTTTGCTCTATCCATTAAACTCCACTTCCCTTCCGATTTTATTTTTAAAATTTCCATTTTTATATACTATCTCGCCTCTGACAATAGTTGTCAGCACAGTCCCTCCTGTTTTAATTCCTTCATACGGACTCCACCCACACTTAGAGATGACTTCTTCTCTTTTTATAACTCTCTCTTGATTCATGTCTATCTCTACAAAGTCTGCATCATAGCCGACTTTTATTTTACCTTTGTTTTTTATATTAAAGATTTCAGCAGGATTTTTGCTCATAACCTCTATAAGCCTTTTCATGCTTATCTTACCTTCCTTTATGCCTTTCAACATTATCTCCAAAGAATGTTCTACTCCTGGAATTCCAAAGGTCGTCTTTTCCATTTTTTCAGACAGAAGGTGAGGAGCATGATCGGTTCCCACTGTATCAATTATTCCGTTATTAAGGGCATCCCACAGCTTTTCGTTGTCTTTATCCCTTTTAAGCTCAGGTTTCATTATAAGCAACTTACTGTTTTGTTCGTTTTCATCCCTGTTGTTGGTATTCAGAAAAAGATGATGAGGAGTTACTTCTCCGTATACTTTCATTCCTTCCTCTTTTGCTTTCTTCAACTCCTCTACCTCTTCTACTAAAGACAGATGGCAGAGATAAAGTCTATTTTTATTTTTCTTAGAAAGAGAAATGGCTTTTTTTACCATCTCTTCCTCTGCATGGACACTTACTATTTCAGACGATGAAAAAATTTCATTTAAGATTTCATCATTTTCAACCATCATCTTACCAGTAGAAATATTCAAAAATACCTTTGTTGAAGCTGTATTTTTTACATTTTTTATTTCTTGACTGTTGTTGTCTCCTGCTGCACCAAAATGAAAACCATAATCTACATAAGTTTTATTTTTAAATATATCTCTTTTGTCATCAAGGATTTCTTCAGTTATTGTAGCAGGAATAGTGTTAGGCATATCTAAAAAGGTAGTAACCCCGCCCTTAGCACAAGCCATAGATCCAGTAGTCGCACTTTCTTTATGAGTCAGACCTGGATCCCTCATATGAACATGAGGATCCACTACTCCAGGGATGAGGTATCTTCCCTCAAGGTCTAGGTAGTCCATTCTTACAAGGTGAGTATCAGTCTTAAATACTTTTTTTATAGCATCCTCTATACTTATCTCCTTGGATATCTCTGCTATTTTACCCTTTGATACCAGTATATCTCTCAGAGTCTCTTCTCCGTTTTCCAGTACCAGCCTGGCGTTTTTTATCAGCATACCTTCGCCTCTGCCAGACCTTCTTTTATCTCACCTAAGACAAGTTCAGCAGCATTTACAGGATCATCAGCCTTGGTTATAGGTCTTCCTACCACCAGATAGTCACACCCCTTTAATATGGCATCTTTAGGAGTCATGATCCTCTGCTGATCATTTGCCGCAGCCCATTTGGGTCTTACACCTGGGCAGATAGTCTTAAAGTCTTTTCCGCATTTTTCTTTTATAGCCGATGCTTCCCAAGGAGAGCAGACAACTCCGTCCATTCCGCTTTCTTTGGTTACCTTTGCCCAGTGCATCGCAAGTTCTTTAATAGAATGCTCTGTCTGATAAAGTTCTTTTATCTCGTCATCAGAGAAACTTGTGAGGACAGTTACAGCAATGGCTAAAGCATCTGGATTTATCTTCTTGACCTCTTCAGAAACACTCTTCATCATCTTTCGACCACCTGCAGCATGAACATTAAACATAAAGACATTCTGTTTTGCTGCAAAGACAGACGCCATCATAGTTGTATTCGGTATATCGTGAAATTTAAGATCTAAAAAAACCTTTTTTCCAAGAG
Source organism: Ilyobacter polytropus DSM 2926 (assembly GCF_000165505.1). Taxonomy (NCBI): domain Bacteria; kingdom Fusobacteriati; phylum Fusobacteriota; class Fusobacteriia; order Fusobacteriales; family Fusobacteriaceae; genus Ilyobacter; species Ilyobacter polytropus. The sequence goes on from NC_014633.1 coordinate 595,290, forward strand.
AACTGAGATAATCTACGGCTTCTCCTTTGGAATTTAGAAACATTTCAAGTCCTACCTTATATACAGAGACCGATTCTCCCAATACTTCTACTAAACCCTTTGCTTCCTCTATTGTCGGAAAGTCTAGTGCCACTATAAGTCTGTCTTTAGCATTCATTTTATTCCCCCTAAATGATTCATTGTTTTCGATAACTCAAACTATTTATTTGGATGTGCTGCTCCTACAATCTCTGATATGTTATCTATATTATTTTCAATGCAGTATTTTTCAAGGCCCTCTTTAATCTCTAGAGGAAGTATTGGATTCATAAATATTCCTGTCCCTAGGGATATTGCAGATGCACCTGCCATTAAAAATTCTATTGCGTCATTTACACTGCTTATGCCGCCCATACCAAGTACCGGTATTTTTACAGCCTGTGAAACCTGATATATCATTCTAAGGGCTACAGGCTTTACTGCAGGACCTGAAAGGCCTCCGAATATATTCCCTAAAACAGGCTTCTTTTTCTTTATATCGATAGACATCCCTAAAAGGGTGTTGATGAGAGCCACTGCATCTGCCCCGTTTTCTTCTACAATCTTTGCTATCGCTACTATATCTGTAACATTAGGAGAAAGTTTAACTATTACTGGCTTAGTCGTTACCTCTTTTACCGCCTTAGTCACTGCCCCTGCCACTTCAGGTCTAGCACCAAAGGCCATCCCACCGTCTTTTACATTGGGGCAAGAGATATTTAGCTCTATTGCCTTTACGGCCTCTATACTTTCCACTCTCTTTGCTATCTCCACATATTCCTCGATGGTTCTACCGTTTATGTTAGTTATAATAGGACTAGTTATCTTCCCATCTATCTCTTTTGTTATCACATTCTCAAAATGATCTATCCCAGGGTTTTCAAGCCCTACAGAGTTCAGCATTCCTCCTGGAGTTTCAGCTATTCTTGTACCAGAGTTTCCGTCTCTAGGTTCTAATGTAAGGCCTTTTACAACTACTGCTCCCAGTTCGTTAGGATCAAAATAATCTTTATACTCAAGGCCAAATCCAAAGCATCCTGATGCTGTCATTATGGGATTTTTCAAATCCAAACCTACAAAATTAGTTTTCAATCTATTCAAAATTATTCACCCCTCAAAATTATTTTCCGCAGCTGCATCCTGTATTTTCTTTAGGATTTACGTCCACAATTACCTCAGCCTCAAATACAGGCCCGTCTGCACAAACTCTTTTCATTCCCTCTTTAGTTTTTATAGAGCATCCTACGCAGGCCTTCACTCCACAGGCCATTTTTTCCTCTAGGGATATCTGACATCTCATATTGTGTTCTGACGCTACCCTGGCAACTGCCTCCATCATTTTATGAGGTCCACATGTATACACAATATCATATTTTTCTTTAGAAAGAAGTTCTTTCATCGCATCTACTGCATTTCCCTTCAATCCCACAGTACCGTCATCAGTGGCAAAGACTATATCCTCTTTTGGGAAGTGGTAGTTGTCTGCTATTCTCACTGCACCGACGTCTCTTCCCGCTGCGATTATTGTAACGGTATTCTTATTTTTTACTGATTCCACCAAGTATTTCAGAGGAGCCATACCCATTCCTCCACCTACTACGAGAATCTTCTTTCCCTTTAGCTCTGTATCAAAGCCTGTACCTAAAGGCCCCTGTAATCTAATCTCTTCACCGATCTTATAATTGGTAAATTCCTTAGTTCCTTCACCTATTACTTCATAATAAAATTCAAGCATATGATTTTCCTGATCTGCATAATGTATACTTATTGGCCTTCCTAATATTCTTATCCCGTTATGGCACTTTATCATGTAAAACTGTCCTGCTTTGGCTGCGACAGCTGATTTTACCGCCTTTACTTTCATAAGATAGTAGTTATCTCCCATATTTTTGTTTTCTATGATTACCCCGTCTTCTAAAAACATGCTGCCTCCTCTATTATTTCAAAATTATATTATTTTTCTTAATACTTGTCTCACAATAAGCACATCTGTATTTTTTACCTTCTTTGTAGAATTTAGTAGGTACTTTTTCAAAATTTGTAACACATTTTTGATTATGGCATTTTATAACATCGTTGATGATATCTGGAATTTCAACCATTTTCTTTTCCACTACCTTATAATTCTTTATTATATTTATAGATGCCATTGGAGCTAAAATGGATATTTTTTCTATCTCCTCGTCTTTCAATATTCTTCCATCTATTTTTATTATCCCTTTTTTTCCCTGTTTTTTACTCTCTAGATTAAAAGCTACCATTATTGTCCCTTGTTCTTTATTTAGTTCCAAAAGATTCATTATTTCCAGAGTTTTCTCTGAGTCTATATGATCTATTACCGTTCCGTTTTCAATTGCATTTATCTGAAGTTCCATCCTCAAAATACCCCCCTAAATTTGATTATCTCTTCCTAAGACAATTGCCAGCATTGCCATTCTGACTGGTACACCATTTGAAGCCTGCCTGAAATAAAGGGCATGCCTTGTATTATCAAGGTCAGTGGATATTTCATCTACTCTAGGAAGAGGATGCATTATTATCATATTTTCTTTGCACTTCCCCAAAATATTTTCTCTGTTTATTATGTAAACTCCCTTTACCTTTTGATATTCTTCTTCATCTGGGAATCTTTCTCCTTGAATCCTTGTCATATAAAAGACGTCTATCTCTTTTAAAACCTCTCTGAAATCTTCAAGTATGTGATATTTTATTCCTGCTTTATCTAAGTCTTCTAGTATGTATTCAGGCATCTGCAGAGAATCAGGTGCTATAAAGTACAGCTCTGCATTAAAATGTGATAATGCCTTTGTGAGGGAGTGGACGGTTCTGCCGTATTTCAAGTCTCCTACAAGAGCCACTTTCAGGTTGTCTAACTTGCCCATTTCTTTTTTTATGGTATAGAGGTCTAGCAGGGTCTGACTTGGATGCTGATTTGATCCGTCCCCTGCATTTATAACAGGTCTCACTGTCGCCTCGGCAGCCAGCCTAGCTGCTCCGTCTAGATAGTGTCTCATTACGATTACATCAGAATAAGCTTCTGCCATTCTCACTGTATCTTTGAGAGATTCACCCTTTTTCAGTGATGTTGCATCTGGAGAATCGAACCCTAGAACTCTTGCACCCAACCTTTGTGCCGCAGAACAGAATGAAAGTCTTGTTCTCGTAGAAGGCTCAAAGAAAAGTGTTGATACGATTTTGTCCTTCAAAAGTTCAGGCTTTGGATTTTTTTCCAGTTTTTCAGCAACTTCTAAAATCCCTAATATATCCTCTTTTTTTAAATCTCTCAGTGAAATTATATTCTTCATGACAGCCTCCCATATTTTTATAAAAAAAAGAATAGGAACTATAAGAATTATCTTATAGCTACTATTCCTGTGAAATTCATTTTATTTAAATTCAAAATTGAAACAATATTACGATCAATATTATAGGTAGAAAAAACTTTAAAAATAGAGTGAAATGATTTAGAAAATATAAAATATATCATTTTTTTTCTTCTTATAGAAGATATTTTAGACATCATTTTCTACCTCCTTTTAAAATTTTTACTGGAATTATTCTATCAAAAAAAACAGATTAATGCAACTTTTTTTATAAAAACCTTATTTTAAAGCTTAAAAGACCAGAATATCAAAACATCTTAAGTTGCTCTCCAGGTTTTATTGGATCCACTTTCAATTCTTTTTCCAGATTTTCTGCATATATTTTTATATCTTTTAGAATCTTAATTTTTTCTTTTTCTCCTCTATACTTTTTTTCTAATTCCAAAATTTCATTTTTTAAAGAATCAATATTTTGAAAACCTTCACGTTCGTTACTTATACATTTATAACAGTGTCTTTTCCATTCTGACATTTCATCCTCTGTCAAAATCTCAGGCATATTCCTTCCTATAAATCTAAAATAAAGTTCCTTATATTTTTTATCTTTAAATTTAGGTATGTACTGATAATTCTCTCTGTGCATGGCTGCCATCTCTTTCTTGTCCCATTGACTGGCAAATGAGCCGTATATATCTAAATCTGCATCTATTTTCACTTTATCTTTTTCTCTCGTAAATACATTCAGAAACTCTTCTTTTCTTTTAGCTGATAGTTTTTTTATTTTTTCCATCTTATATTTCAGATTTACAGATATTTCTTCCAGAAATTTTGGTTTCTCCCTGAGGTTATTATAAGGAATAACAAGTGGACTTTGATTAATTCTTATCTGTTTTAAACCTGGTCTAGTTATCCCTATCTCTTCAAGCTTTTCATTGGAATAATATAAATATTCCTTTATCTCATCAAAATCCATCTTTTCAAGATTTTCCACATCACTTAAAATATCAATAAATAAAAATGCATTTTTATCTCCCTGATTTATAAAATCTCCAATTTTATAAATAATTGAAGCGTAGCCTCTGTCATAACCATATCCAAAATCTATATGTAAAAACAATTCGTCCTTAGAGAGTTCTGATTTTACAAAATCCTTGTCCCTAAGGTTGAAAAAATAATCAAAAACATTTGGAGATTTTTTACTGATAAGTTCTGCCAATCCAATTGTAGCATAGACATCTGATTTCGCATCATGGGCATTTTCATGAATGATCCCATTTGCTATGCTCAGCTCTTCTAGCCTAAACGATGGCCTGCCGTCATCTTTTAGCGGCCACTTAAGAAGTTCTGGCTTCATAACGTAGACACCTAAAATAGCTCTCATAAAGTCCCATCTCGAACAGTTGTTTTTCCACTCCCTTTCATAGGGATCTCGAAAAGTTCTGTAAAATAAATTTCTAGTTACTTCATCATCAAACTTGATACTGTTATACCCTATTGTCACTGTTCCCTCTTTTGTAAACTCTTTAAAGAGTATTTCTGCCAGTTCATTTTCTGTTATTCCTTTTTCATTTGATTCCTTTGGTGTTATTCCTGTTATAATGCTTGCCTCAGGATTTGGAAGATAATCCTCAGCAACTTTACAGTAATAGACCATCTCATCTACCACTTTAAAATCCATATCCGTTCTGACCCCTGCAAACTGAGAAATCCTATCTCTTTTAGGGTCTGCTCCAAAAGTTTCATAGTCGTACCAGAGATAAGTTTTTTTCATAATAAGCAACTCCTTAATAAAATTATTTTACTGTATCAGTATACTAGACTGAGTATTAAAATCAAATAATATAAATTATATATTAATCTAAAATAGATCTTCTATAAAAAAAGATCCAGGCACATTCCCGGATCTTTCCATGATATTTCACTTCATTTTTTAAAAATATGAGATCTTTAAAATCCGTAAAAAAACTAGTATATCATCAATTAGTCATAAGATACCCTAAAAACGCAACCTTCTCTAGAATTATTTTTTTGATATCTACGATTGAAGTTTTACGACAAAATTTATAACTCTATCTTATATACTTTATTGATATCTTCACCTAGAAAATCAGCTGCGACTTCTTTAAACTTTTTTATGTCACCGCTTATATAATACTCCGGATCTCCGTTTTTATTTTTTTTCGACTTCCCTGCTTTCAAAAACAGCTCTTTTTTTACTGTATCAGCAGTTTCTTTTGCAGAATCTACTATAGTTCCTTTAAAGTATCTGGCTATAACATGTCTTATAAGCGGATAATGAGTACACCCCAACAATAACGTATCTGTTTGTTCTGGTATATAGCTTAGATACTCTTTTACAACTTCGTCATTCTCTAGAGTATCCTCCCAACCATCTTCTATCATATAACACAACTTCGGACACCCTTTTTGAAATACCGAAATCTTCCTGTTTATGTTTCTCAAAGCCTTTGGATAAGCATCCATAGCAACGGTTGCAGGTGTTGCAAATATGCCAATAGAATTATTTGAAGTCATCTCTACCCCAACTTTAGCACCAGTATCTATCACTCCAACTATAGGAATATGCGCAAATCTCGACTTTAATGTATCAAGAGCTGCGGCAGTAGCTACGCTGCACGCTACAACAACTGCATCAACACCGTTAAGCACTAAAAATTCCACAATTTTCATACAGTGCTCTCTTATCTGGTCTACACTCAAATTTTCATAATGAAAATTTTTGTTGTCTCCATAATATATTATTGTATCTTCAGGCAAAATTTTATTAATCTCTTTTACTACGGTAATTCCTCCGACACCAGAATCAAAAACCCCGATTTTCGCCATTCAAATTTCACTCCTTCAATAGTTTCATTCCAAAACAACAATAAAAAACTAAAGGTCAAACATCTTCTTAAACAAGAAGCCTATTTGACCCTAGTTTTCTAACACAATCTAATTTAATATTCAATAGGCAATATATATTTTATATCTTCAATAATTCAATTTATGAAAAGATGTTTATAAAGAACGTAATTATAGATGCATTTGTAAAATCAATAAACAATGCTCCTACCAGTGGCAGTACAAAGAAAGCTCTTGGTGATGGGAAATTAGAAGCAGTAAATGATTCCATATTTGCCATTGCATTTGGTGTTGCTCCCATTCCAAACCCACAGTGTCCACAAGATATAACTGCAGCATCATAATCTTTCCCCATGATCTTGTAAGTTACAAAGTATGCAAAAGCCGCCATAAGTGCTGTCTGAGCCAGTAACATTACAATCAACGGTACTGCAAGTGCAGCTAGATCCCATAGTCTCATTGTCATAAGGGCCATCGCTAGAAAAAGAGATAAAGAAATATTACCAATAGTATCTATAGTTTTGTGATGCAGGTTTATAGATTTCCCGTCTGCTAAGTTTCTTACTATAGCAGCTACTATCATTGGACCGATGTAGATTGGCAGAACTATTCCAGCTTTTTTAATAAGCATTGAAATAACTGTTCCAAGACCCATACATAGCGTTATTAGGTAAACTGTGTTCATTAGCGTATTCTCTGTAATTTTTTCCTCTTCAGGTTTTTCTACCCCTTCATATTTCTGTGAATCTCCTTCAGAAATTGATGTGATTCCGTGTCTTGCCATGAGTCTCTTTCCTATAGGTCCCCCTATAACACATCCGGCAATAAGTCCGAAAGTGGCAGACGCTATTGACACAGCCATGGCTCCTTGTGCTCCTGCTGCTTCAAGTACAGGTCCGAATGCTCCTGCAGTTCCGTGTCCTCCAGTTAACGGAACAGATCCTACAGCAAGTCCTAATAATGGATTAAGATGAAATGCCTTGGCAAGACTTACTCCTACAACATTTTGTAAGATTACAAGTGAAGTAGCTACTCCCAAGAAAATCCCTACTTGAATTCCACCCTTTTTTAAAAGTTTGAAACTGGCTGCAAATCCAATAGTAGTAAAGAAAGCAACCATGAATAATGTTTTAAGCTGCCCGTCATAGGTAAATTCAAAAGACCCACTGCTATGCCCTATCAAAGTAATGATCGAATAGAGAACACCTCCAATAACAGGTGACGGTATAAAGAACTTTTCAAAGAATGGAACTCGGTGTTTAATGGCTCTCCCTACCAATAAAACAATTGCTGCTAAAGTAAGTGTCTGCATCATGTTAAACTCATAAACTAACATTAAATCTCCTCCTTGCTAATTTTGTAATATAGTTGTTGATGGTTATTATAAGATAAAGTTAAAACTTTTTTTCATCATTCTATCACATCTTTTATTAAAATTAAATTAATAATATATATACCAGTATGTTTTTCCAATGAATTATAGTTTAATGTTCTATTTAAAACCAAAATAGGCGTTAAGTGTTTAATTCATCTACAAAGAGAGTATACTATGACAAGTATTCAATTTGCAAACATATTATGCTATAATCTTGCTATATATTATCAATATTCTCTTTATTAAAAATTAATAAAACAAATACTTTGAATCTAAGTCAATGTTTACACGGTTTTATTTTTAATAAAAACCCTCTGAAATCTAAATTTTCAGAGTAAAATATAAAAAAAATTACGTTTTCTACCCTTCTTTTTGCAGTCATTTATCATGATTTTGATACACTAAAAATCTTATAAATAATTTAAAAGTAATTTTCATCCAAAAAAATTCTCCAGTAATATATTCTATTTATATTTATACTATGATTTTTATAAATTTTATTTACAGACATTTCTATATTTTTATCAATAAAAAAAGAGGAGATTCATCCCCTCTCAGATTTACTATTTATGATTTTCAATTCCTTATCGTGAAGTCTTCTGAAAAAAACCAGTGATAAAAAAGCACCTATAAGGCAATAAAACATATCCGACTGCGTATCCCAGATATACCCCTGTGTCCCCAAGAACTCATTAGATCCAGTCCCTGTAGCAAGGGCAACCCACCACTCCAAGAGTTCATAAAAAGAACTTATTGCCATGCAGATAGATATAACAATGAAGAAAAGCCACCTTCCTTTAGAAACCACCGACTTTCGCAGTAAAATTTCTCTTGCTATCATTGCAGGAGTGAATCCCTGAACAAAGTGACCTAGCTTATCATAATTATTTCTCTCCAATTCAAACACATCTCTAAACCAGTTAAATAAAGGTACTCTTGCATAGGTATAGTGTCCCCCTATTATTAAAATAACCGCGTGAATAAGTACTAACCAGTAAACAAGTGGTGTCAGAGGAAATTTTTTATAAGTCGTCACTATTACAATAAGACCTATGACTGCCGGAGCTACCTCTAACATCCACGTAAAAGTATCATAAGGCTTTATTCCACTCCATGCTAAAACCACTAAAAATATCCACAACTGGAAGAGATTAATCTTTTCTCTGCTCATTTATCCCACCTCTTTACATTTATGGAATAGTTATTTTATATTCATTATATCTTTAAACTCTTTGACTTTACCACGGCTTACAGGAACTTCATTTTTGAGACCCTTGAATTTAAGGTTATAAGTGCTGTTAAACCATGGGATTATCTCTGATATTTTATCTATATTCACTATATATGACCTGTGACACCTAAAAAACATTTCTTTAGGGAGCTTGGTTTCCAAATCAGAAATTTTAAGTTTGGATATATAAACATCTTTTTCAGTGAATACTTTTGTTTCTCTTTCACAGGCTTCACAATAATATACTTCATCTAGTGATAAAACCTGCATTTTATCTCCCTTACATATTGTCAGCTTTGAATGAGGGTGAGATTCTTTAACTTCATCTGATTTTATTACAGGTCTGCTTTCAAGTCTCTTTAGGGTATTAACGATTCTTTCTTCTGAATATGGTTTCATAATATAATCGAAAGCCTGTATATCAAATGCATCTACTGCATAATGGTCATATGCAGTTATAAAAACCATTTCCGGTCTTTTGTTAAATTTTGAAATAAGTTTGCCAAGACTCATCCCATCTAAATTTGGCATGTTTATATCCAAAAATATAATATCCACACTGTTTTCCTGAAGATACTTTAGAACCTCTAAAGGATCTTCAAACTCTTGAACAATCTCTAAGCTGCTAAAATTTTCTATAAAATATTTTAATTCCTCTCTTGAAGGATATTCATCATCTACTATTATACATTTCATATTTCCTCCCCAGATTTCACAAGAAAACTTATTCTTGTACCTTTTTCGAGTTTTTCTATCAAGAGCCCCTTACCATACAAGAGCTTTATTCTGCTGTGAACATTATATAATCCAATCCGTTCGGGTTTTTTGTCTTCAGAATTTATTCTTTCTATTATCCTCTCATCTATACCGACTCCATCATCTTGTATCTCAACCCTGAGGTCTTTCCCGTCTCTATAAGCACTGATCCAGACATTCCCTGAATGTGTGCTTTTCAAAATCCCGTGTTTTATGGAATTTTCAACTAGAGGCTGTATTATGAGACTTGGAATCTTACGTCTTTTTACCTCTTCCTCTATAAAATAATGAACATTTATTTTCCCGTTAAATCTGGCTCGTTCTATGTTCACATAGGCCTTAACCTGCTCAAGTTCTCTTTCAAGAGTCACTAGTTTATCGCCACTTTCAATGTTAAATCTCAGATATGTTGAAAGGTCAATTATTATTTCTCTCGCTTTAGATGGGTCCATTCTTACAAAAGAAGATACTGTATGCAGTGCATTAAAGAGAAAATGAGGGTTTATCTGAGCTTGTAGTGCCCGAAGTTCTGATTTAGCTGCCATCTCCTTTAATCTTTCAAGACGGCTTATTTCCAGCTGAGTCGAGATTAATTGAGAAAGTCCCTCAGCTAGATACCTGTTTCTAGACGAAAGAGAACTATTTTCCGTATAATATATTTTAAGTGCCCCTACAACTTTATCATCCTCTTTTAGAGGTGTTATGATAGCGGAATGAATATCTTTTAGACCACAGTGAAATTTGGTCTCATCATCGGTACTTTCAATAACCAATAATTTCCCCGAATCTAGAACCCTTTTTGTAGACTCACTTATTATCTTTTTATGGGTTAAAAGGTACTCAGGGTCATCACTGTAATTGGCCAGTATATCTTTCTTATCTGTTATTATTACTACTTTAGCTCCTAAAGATTCCTGTATAACACGACAAACATTTTTTAGCGAATCGTTGTCAAGTTCTCTGAAAAAAGGAAGGGTTTTATTGGCTATTTCCATGGCAAGTTTAGACTGTTCTCCTGCCATTTTTTCCTTATCCTCCTGTATACTTTCTGTAATAGCTATGACAATAGATACCCCTAATGCATTTGCAAGAACCATAGGAACATATATATTCATTACAATATCCTGAGCTATATGAAAAGGTTTTGACATAATAAGTATAAAGGCCATGCTTATATTTTCCACAATAACCCCTGCAACAAAACCATAAATTTTTCTGTTATTCACCCCTATATTCTTATATAGCATTCCAGATAAAATTCCACCTAAAATAGTTGCGAGTCCGCAAGGTAAAGCGGTTATACCATTTATATCAATTAAAACTCTGTGTATTCCTGCAATTATCCCTGCAGTTATACCAACTACCGGACCTCCTAACACACCACCTACAACCACACCTATATTTCTTGTATTTGCTATGGCACCATTGTAATCTACTCCTACATAGGTTCCTAATATGGCCATTGTAGAAAAAACCAGTGAAAGTATCAGCTTATCCCTGGTTTCAAATGCTTCTTTTTCAATAATTTTCCTGAAAGCCTTTAGCCTTGAAAGAAAAAACGCTATTGTAATTGTATATCCTATATTATTTAAAAGATGATTAAATAGTTGAAGCATAAATCACCAACTCCATAATTTTATTATAGGACATTATATCTTATTTACATATTATTGTCCAATTTATAGGTCACAATATATATTATTTTTTATTTATACAAGGATATTATAAAAATTGTTGAAATATTTAGATTAATTACTTATACTTTATTTGCTAAAATTTTTTTAATTAGGAGATGGCAGATGATAACAGATAAAATATTAAAACTCTCCACCTACGCAGGAAAAATTATCCTCGAAAACGGTGGAGAAACTCACAGGGTGGAGAATACCGTATGTAAAATATGTGAAATGTACGGATATTCTTCCGACTGCTTTGCCACTCTTACGGGAATAATGGCATCACTTGAAGACCAAGAGGGAAACATATCCTCTTTAATAGTTAGGATTTCAAAACGTGGCACCAATCTCGATAAAATACACCGAGTAAACTTACTCGCCGATGAGGCCTATAAACATACTCCTGAAGAATTTATGAGGTCGTTAAAATCCATTGAAATAAAAAAACCTTACCCTATGCATTTAAATTTCTTGGCCTATGCCTTTTGTGCTGCATCTTTTTCTGTTATATTCGGGGGAACCTACCGGGATTTCATTGTTGCAATGATTGTAGGTGGAGCATTAAATATTTTCATCCGTATTTCCACCAAACTTGAAATAAATAATTTTATCATCAACAGTGTAGGTGGTTCAATATGTGCAGTAATTGGAGTTTTCTTTTTAAAAATCGGAGTTGCCGATAATTTGGACAAGATAATTATCGGATCACTTATGCTTTTAGTTCCAGGACTGGCCCTTACAAATGCAGTCAGGGATATTATTGCAGGAGATTTTATAGCTGGAATTGCCCGTGGTGTAGAGGCTCTGCTTATAGCAACATCTTTGGCTATAGGAACAGGTGCCGTTCTCACATTAATGTTATAAATTTCGGAGGTTTATTTTATGTTAAAACAGGTTTTATTTTCTTTAATTGCCACATTTTGTTTTGCAATAATTTTTAATATCAGAGGAAAAAAACTTTTCTTCACCTCTATAGGAGGTGGAATAAGCTGGCTCACCTATCTTTTATGCATAAATGCAGGATACTCAGTATCTTTTTCATATTTTTTGTCCTCCATAGCTTTGACCCTTTTCTCTGAAATATTTGCAAAGTATTTAGAGACTCCAGTCACTACAATCCTCATATGTGGGCTGATTCCTTTAGTTCCAGGAGGAGGTATATACTACACGATGTATAATATCATAAAAGAAAAACCTCTGGCGGCATTTTCAAAGGGAATAGAGACCTTCCTTATATCATGTTCCTTAGCCATGGGTATAGTCTTTGTAACATCTTTTATAAAAATTTTAAAAGATATCCACAGAAAAAAAATTGCCTCAAGAATAATTTCTAAATAAATCCATAAAAAAAGCTCTTTTAAAGGAGCTTTTTTTATTTTCATTCTATTATAATGGTTTCACTTGAATATTTTTTCTATTTTAATTATCAGTTTGTCCGGTATGACATAATCTTTTGCCATGACTTTTTTCAATGCCATAAAAGGCTTGTGCCTATAGTTTTTTCTATCTCTGTCGCTGCCCTCTATTTCTTCCTCTATATCATTTTCAAACTCCACATAACTTCCTATGGAATAATTTATACTTCTTTGAATTCCCTTATTTTTAAATTCTGCGTTTTCTTTGTCGTATTTAGTTCTCCAATCATGCTTATCCTTATCATATACAGCTGTGTATGGTATCTTAAACCCATTCAGCAAACGTATAAACTGGGGTATAGTACTTTTACTGCCACATTCTATTATAGAATATTCATATTTATATACCCCTATACATTCTGCCAGATAAGGAAGAAGTATCTTATCTGTCTGTCCTTCTACTAGGATCACCTTTTTAGCAAAAAAAAGTTCACTTCTGTCTGGATTTATCCAATAGTTCATGTTAAATCTTTTGACCTCATCTCTAGAAAAAAGTCTTTTTCTGTTTTGAAAAACCTTTGTTCCCCTTTCATCACGCCTTACTATACATATCGACCTATATTGCTTCAATCCTACAAAGTTGCTAGAGTGTGTGCACACATATATCTGAGTCCCAAACTTAGAAAGATGTATCAATGTGTTGTATAGCTCTCTTTCTGCCTGAGGATGCAGATAAAGTTCCGGTTCCTCATATAAAATCAAGGTATTTCCCAATATACTTCTTTTTTTATTTTTAGATTCCCTAGAAAGAATCCTGGCAATATTAAATATTACATTTCTCTGAAGGCCCCTGCTTGCATAATCCTGCTGCAATACAGAATAAACTGTCTTTATTTCTTCGATTATCCCTTTGTCACATGCACCTTCATTACTGAGCACCGTGAGAAGTTTTTTATAGAAAAAATCAGTTAGCTCTTTTGAAGTTGCCGCCACTGAAGGAATAAAAACAACCTCTATATTTTTTATAATATCCTGATAATCATTCCATTCTATTTCTTTAATCTTGTACTCTTTGACCACCTTGTATGTAAATCCGTCGTCTCCACCTGTTATTCTAAGTACAAGCTCGTCATTTTTATCTAAATAAGGTTTTAGTTTCTTTAGTTTTTCCAGGGACACTATCTGAAATTTCCCCTGTATCTCTACACTACCTCCACCTTTTCTCTTATCTTTTTTTCTATAGTTTCGCTCTCCCAGAAAAAATAATATTGCTGAAAAAATACTTGATTTCCCGTGGTTGGCCCCCCCTATCAACAGCATTAGATTCTCTAGGTCAATACTCTCATTTTCTATTGATTTCCAGTTTTTTATGTCTATTTTTTTTAGGTACATAAAATTAACCCCTTTCCATATATTTTGTATTTAAACCAAGTTGTCACCTTTATTTAAAATTAAATTATTGAATTTATCCAACGTTCCGTTACTTTTCCTTGATGAAAAGTAACCAAAAATCAAGGCCTGTGAAAAATAAGCTAAATGCCTTCGGAAATCTAAGTAAAAATCAAAACTCGCTACGCTCAGACAGTTGATTTTTTCTAGAGATTTCTCTCAGTTATTCTTAACGCTTATTTTATCAATGGCCAAGTAGATCAAAAGATTTGGAATATTGTAAATCTAAACATAGCTATAGGAGTATTTTTTATTTTTTTTGAATTTCAAGTCCAGGGCTTATACAGGAAAGAACCTGCACTCAGCCGTCCTACAGAATAAGTTCCGCAGGGAACCGAGGACTGTAGCTTACAAAGGCGATAAAAGAAATATCTACTTCCTAGACATTTGAAAATTCTTGAACTTTTGGTTACTTTTCTTTCAAGAGAAAAGTAAGAGGTTCAAATAAAGTCAGTAACTTATATCGAATCATTTCAAATGGCTATTTATAATTTAATTTTAAGAAAATAATTCGCAATCAATTTTGATTTCCTTTAAATAACAAAAGAGGTCCTAAGACCTCTCAAGTTTTTACAATTATTAATTTACACTAAGTTTTCTATCCTTTGTGTCTGATTATTACTCTACCTATAAGCCGGCCATTCAGCATATTTTCCACTTCATCGAAAATACCAGCCATGTCTACTTCTTTTATCCCTGACTCAAGATTTGCTCCCTTCCATTCTTTAGATATAAGTTCCCATATTTTTTCCCTTTTTTCTTTAGGACACTGTACAGAATCAATCCCTACAAGTTTTACTCCTCTCAGTATAAACGGATATACTGTTGAGAAAGGTAATTCTCCTCCCGCTACATTCCCGCAGGTTGTGACTACTCCTCCATAGCTTGCCGATCTTATAGCAGTTGAAAGAGGATTTCCACCTACAGTGTCAACAACCCCTGCCCAGCTTTGCTTCAATAGTGCCTTTCCACTTTTATCATCTAATACTTCTCTATTAACAGTATCTTTGGCTCCAAGCTCTTTTGCCAGCTTCTCCTCTTGATCGCCATTAATAACAGCCGTTACATTATATCCCATTTTTGAGAGGAATCTCACTGCATGACTTCCTACTCCCCCAGTTCCTCCGCTTACAAGGATTTTTCCGTTTTCAGGTTTGACATCTTTCATCAGCTCATAAACTGAAAGTCCAGCTGTAAATCCTGCCGTTCCATAGACCATAGCTTCTTTCAAAGAAAGGTTTTCAGGTCTTTTTATAACCCATTCCTTGGGAACTCTTATATATTCTCCGAAACCTCCGTCGGTATTCATACCCAAATCAAATCCAGTAAGTATTACCTCATCACCAGGTTTGAAGTCAGAAGTTTTAGATTCTGTTACCACTCCTGCAGCATCTATCCCAGGAGTATGAGGATAATTTCTAGTCACTCCTCTGTTACCTATACAAGATAAGGCATCTTTATAATTTAATGATGTGTATTTTACATTGATTACAACATCACCCTCTGGAAGATCATCTATACTTCTTTCTACTATTTTCTTTAGAAATTTCCCATCTTCTTCAAATATTCTAACTGCTCTAAATTTCATAATTTACCTCCTGCGTTTTTAGTTCGGTTTCGTACTTTTATCTTACATCATTTTTTTTTCTGTGTCAATGCAAATATTCAGATTCTATTTTTCTATGACTTTACAATTCCTCACTATAGTAGTTATACCCTAAATTTTTTCGAGACACAAACCAAACTCATAGAGAAATTAGTTTCCTCAAAAATAAAGAGTTTTTTCAAAAAAAAAGCAAAGAGCCAAACCTCACGGTTTGACTCTGATCTTTTATTCAGCCATAGTGATAAGCAACTGTCCTGCCTTTACCCCTTGACCCTCTTTAGCATATATTTCCTCTATTATTCCTGCATTTTTTGCAGTTATATTTGTTTCCATCTTCATGGCCTCTATTATGACAACCACCTGATTTTCTGTTACTTCCTCTCCCTCTTTCACAAGGACTTTTGTGACAGTTCCAGGGATACTCGACCCTATATGCTTCTCATTTCCAGGATCAGCCATTTTAGCTGATGTATCTTCTCCAAAAGCTACCTTTTGTGATTTATCCTTTACCCTTACCTCAGTTCTGTTTCCATTCAATTCAAAGGTTACAGTCCTGTACCCTTCTGAATCAATCTTAGAAATTTGAAGAAGAGTTATCACAAGAGCTTCTCCTTCTCCTATTTTAACTTCACATGTTTCGCCCTCTGCAAGTCCGTGGAAATAGATGTCACTGCCTATAGAACTGAAGTCTCCGTACTCCTTCAAATATTCTAAATAGGCTTCAAAAACATCAGGATAAAGTGCATAACTAATTGCATCTTCCATAGTTGCCTCTATTCCATGTTTAGCACTTAGGTCCTTCATAATTGCATCAAAATCTTCAGGTGGTAACAGCTCCCCAGGTCTGCAAGTTATTGCTTTTTCTCCCTTTAAGACAATCTTTTGAATATCTTCAGGGAATCCGCCGTCAGGCTGTCCCATCATCCCTTTAAAATATGCCACAACTGAGTCTGGGAAT
Organism: Ilyobacter polytropus DSM 2926; assembly: GCF_000165505.1. Taxonomy (NCBI): domain Bacteria; kingdom Fusobacteriati; phylum Fusobacteriota; class Fusobacteriia; order Fusobacteriales; family Fusobacteriaceae; genus Ilyobacter; species Ilyobacter polytropus. The sequence goes on from NC_014633.1 coordinate 611,902, forward strand.
GCCATATCCTTACCTTTTTCCATGAAATTCTCAGGAGTCATATCATTTTTAACCATGAAAATACCAAGGTCTCCGACCATCTTTGAAGAAGGCGTTACCTTTACTATATCTCCAAGCATAGTATTCACCTTACAGTACATCTCTTTAATCTCATTAAATCTGTGTCCTAGCCCAAAACTTTCTATCTGAGGCTTTAGGTTTGAATACTGTCCCCCTGGTATCTCATACTTGTATATTTCAGTTGAACCAGACTTAAGACCAGATTCAAACTGAGCATATACAGGTCTTACTGCATTCCAATAGTCAGATATTTTTTGGACATCGTCAAGATTAATTCCTGAATCCCTTTCAGTATTTTCAAGTGCTGCAACTATAGAGTTTAGAGACGGTTGACTTGTTAGTCCTGACATGGCATCAAAAGCCGTATCTACTATATCCACACCTGCTTCTGCTGCCATGAGGCATGTAGCTACCCCATTCCCTGTAGTATCATGAGTGTGCAGATGTATTGGTATAGATATATTTTCCTTTAGAGCCTTTACAAGTTTAAAGGCTGCATATGGTTTCAATAGAGCCGACATATCTTTTATTCCTAAAATATGTGCCCCTGTTTTTTCTATTTCCTTTGCCTTAGCTATATAGTACTGAAGTGTATATTTGCTTCTTTTACTATCAAGTATATCTCCTGTATAACATATACAAGCTTCAGCAATTTTTCCGTTTTTTATTACTTCCTGAATAGAAAGCTCCATTCCTTTTACCCAGTTCAGCGAGTCAAAGATTCTAAAAACATCCACTCCGTTATCAGAGGCTTGCTTTATAAATTCTTTGATTACATTATCAGGATAATTCTTATAACCTACTGCATTAGAACCTCTTATAAGCATCTGAAGAAGCACATTAGGAACTCTCTTTCTTATCTCTCTTAGTCTGTCCCAAGGGGATTCCTTTAGGAATCTGTAGGATACGTCAAATGTAGCTCCTCCCCAGCATCCTATTGAGAATAAATCTTTAGCCAGAATAGAAGTGTCCTTTGCTATTTTTATCATATCTGTTGTTCTCACACGTGTAGCCATTAGAGATTGATGTGCATCTCTCATAGTAGTATCTGTCAGAAGAAGTTTATTTTGAGCCTTGATCCACTCAACAACTCCCTCAGCTCCTTTTTCTTCAAGAATCTGCTTAGTTCCATATAAATTATCAGGTTTTTTAGCTCCTGGAACTATAGGAACATCAAAATCTTTTTCTGCACCGTGAGTTTCATTAACTACCTTTTCAGCTATAAACTTTACAACATTTCCTTCAAAGTCATGTTTTACAGAATTTTCAAATAATTCACTGTGGTTTCCGATAAAACTGGTATTGCATTCTCCCTTTGCAAATACAGGATGATTTAGAACATTTATTAGGAAAGCGACATTTGTTTTTACTCCAGTAACCTTAGTTTCTTTTATAGAACGTAGTGCTTTTCTTCGAGCGTCCTCAAAACTTCTTCCGTGAGAAACTATTTTTACCAAAAGGCTGTCATAATATGGACTGATTACAGCTCCTGAATACCCATTTCCTCCGTCAAGACGTATTCCGAATCCAGAACCTGTTCTGTACACATCTATCTTTCCTGTATCTGGTGCGAAGTTATTTACCGGGTCTTCTGTTGTAATTCTGCACTGAATGGAATATCCTCTTGCCACTATACTGTCTTGTGACGGTATTCCTATCTCTTCAGAATCTAGACTATAACCTTCAGCCACTAGTATCTGACTCTGTACAATATCTACACCTGTTACCATCTCACTGATAGTATGCTCTACCTGTACTCTAGGATTCATCTCGATAAAATAGTGGTTTTCATCTTTATCTACCAAAAACTCAAGTGTACCTGCATTTCTATAATTAACTGATTTTGCTATTTTAATTGCATCTGCACATATAACTTTTCTTTTTTCCTCAGAAAGAGTAATTGCAGGCGTAATCTCAACAACCTTTTGGTGCCTTCTTTGTACAGAGCAGTCTCTTTCATAAAGGTGTACTATGTTTCCAGATTTATCTCCCAATATCTGAACTTCTATATGTTTTGGATTCTCAACATATTTTTCCACAAATATATCATCTATTCCGAAGGCCTTCATGGCTTCATTTTTAGCACTTCTGTATGAGTCAATGAGTTCTGAATGAGTTCTCACTATACGCATCCCACGTCCTCCACCACCGGCAGCGGCTTTAAGCATTATAGGATACCCACATGTTTCGGAAAAAGAAAGTAGATCTTCTTCAGATTTTATGGGCTTGTCCACTCCTGGTATAGTGGGAACTCCTACTTTTGCAGATACTATTTTAGACTTTATTTTATCCCCTAGACTCTCCATCATCTCAGCTGTAGGCCCGATAAATTCGATTCCAGCCTCATCACATTTTCTTGCAAATTCAGGATTTTCAGAAAGAAATCCGTAGCCAGGATGTATCGCATCTACTCCCTTTTTTTTAGCTAACTGAATTATCTCATCTATTGAAAGATAGGCGTCGATGGGCCCCTTATTCTTACCGATCATATAGGCTTCATCAGCCTTCATTCTGAAGAGAGCAGTTTTATCTTCTTCCGAATATATAGCCACCGCCCTTATTCCAAGCTCTTTACATGCTCTTATTATTCTTATTGCAATTTCACCCCTGTTTGCAATAAGTACTCTTTTAAACTTTCTAGACATATTATCCCCCCTATATATCAAATATTTAAATTTGTGATTCCCCATAACTACTAATATTTTACCGATGAAAATCTCATTAACCTTCATAAACCCTATAAATCCGTAAAAAAAATACAGGCACTTAAAATCACAGCTTAAAAATAAAATAAGCTCAAATGATTTTAAATCCCTGTAAAACATATATACTACTACTAATCATGCTGGGCACGAAAAGATTCATATAAATATATTTAAAGTTCTCTAAAAATTAGTTATTCTCTTTATGTTATTAAAGTTTTGAAAAAAATGCCGGCTTTCACCAATTCCAGCTCGCTTATTAAAATCAATTTACAGTAAATCGACTCATTTGTCAAGAATTTTTTTATTTTTATAAAGCTAAACACCTCATATTTATTGAATGTTCAAAAATATTTCATGTTATAGAAAAAGCTCTGAGAACATTTCCCAGAGCCTCTATACTTCCACACATATTACTACTTTTTCAGTTCATCCAATGTTTCCTTGATAGTGAAGGCCAACCCCTTTACCTTTTTTTGAGTTAAACCGCAGAGAGCTATTCTTATTCCACCGCCTACAGCTACTGTGAAAATATTTTTCTTTTTAAGAGCTTCTTGAAGGTCTAAAGTCTTTTCTTTGTCCAGTCTTACAGTTACAAAAAATCCCTCTTTATACGGATATATAGGCAGACCACACTCTTTAGCTTCAGATCTAAATATATTTCCTCTTGTAGCTAGCATATCCACAAATTCAGCTCTCTCTTCATTTGACTTCTTCAGAAGGTCAGCGTCATTCATTATATCAGAAAATATTTCCATTCCCCCATTTGGGATATTAGACCATCTAGATCTGCATGAAAACTCAGTTATTTTCTTAAACTCTTCAACAGTCTCCTCTTTTTTAGCAAGGGCTATCTGAGCTCCCACTCTAAATCCATAACTTGTAAAACTTTTAGACATTGAGAAGGCTATTATTACCATTACATTGTCAGATATATTGTTAAAGGCTTTCATATACTGTCTAGATTCTTTTAGTCCCTTGAAAGAAAAGTCCATATAGGCTATATCATTTATAAGAATAACAGCACCCTTTTCACCTATTTTGTTGAGTCCCTCTATAACTTCCTTCCACTCTACATCATTCATTGTATATCCAGTAGGGTTATGGCATGGATCATTTATTATTGCCACCACTTTCCCATGTTTGTCCACAGCTTCCCTGCAGTTATCTAAGAAGGATTTTACATTAAAAGTGTCATTTTCATCAAAAAGCTCATACTCCATTGTCTCTAAAGAATACTCTCTAGCCATTACTTTATAAGATCCCCAGGCTATATCTGGAAAAACAATTGCTTGCCCAGCATCTAGATGGTTCCACATTGTATTGCTAAGGGCTCCTGTTCCTCCTGCAGTAGCAACACTTCTCACATAAAAGTCCCTTTTTACATCATCTAAAACCCAGTTTTCAACGGCATCTAGATATTTCTTGTTTCCTATGATAGCCTCTGCATATTTAGCTTTTTTTAGAGAATCAAGTTCATTGTATTTCTCAAAGAAAGTTGCCAGAGTACCCAACTCCTCATTTTCCGTGAAAAATACCCCAAGAGTTGAATCGATGACCTTATCGTTTCCTAGCTCAGCCTTTCTTTCTCTAGCTTCTTTTGCAACCCCGAAAACCCCATCTGACAGATATTTCCCCTGGGAATGTTTTGATGTAAATTGACTCATATTTTCTCCCCCTTCTTCAAAATATATCAATTATATAATATTAAAATAACTTAAAAACTAAATTTAAATTTGTATATAAACTACTTCATTAGCTCCAATTTGTCAAGCATTATAAAAAAAACATACCTAATTTTATCAATTATTTCACTTTTTATTCACAAGAAAAACATCAACTAATTTTTACACTATTTTGAATAAAAAAACTTGGACTTCCTTCAAATTCCAAAAAAATTATAATTATTTTAATATATTCAAAAATCTTATTGATCTCTAAAGTGTCTCCTTTAAATAATTATAAATAAATTACTGACTTTAAACATATTTATTACTTATCTCGTGAAAGAAATTCACTCAAGGATATTAATATATATCTTTCTCATTTTTTGCGACACTTTCTATTTTTATCTGGGACCTATGTTTCCATAAGGTTTTATTCTTATTTGTGAACTTTTGATCTTTAATAATTTCTCATTCCAAACAAAATCTTTTACTTTATTATTCAAAAAAATTCAATATTTAACTTTAAATTTCACAATAATAATAAAAAATTTGTCTACTAAAAACTCATCTTCTTTAAATCGCAGTAATTTTCATTTTACAAAATTCATACTATAAAGAGTGTTTGAAAAGAAATCCGTATTTTTTATATTTGAAAAAAGTAATTCTTAATTCCTTTTTTAGATTTGTTATGAATTGAATTATGTGTTATAATATCTCCGGGGGTGTTAGATTTTTATGTATAAAAAAATTAACAAAGAAGAAATAGTAAAAAAATTAGATGGAAAATCAAGTATTTCAAAGTGGTATGATTGGAAATGGCAGTTAAAGCATTCCATTAAGGATATCGAAACTTTAGAGTCTGTTTTTGATGTTGAGCTAGACGCTAAAGATAAAAAATCAATGCAAAAGACAATTGAACAATTCCCATTTGCGGCAACACCATATTACCTTTCACTTATAGATATTGGCGACTATAAAAATGATCCAGTCTATAAACAAGCTGTGCCTGATATTGAAGAATTAAATCTTACAAATTGCGATATGAGTGATCCACTTCATGAGGATCATGACAGTCCGGTGCCCGGGATAACCCATAGATATCCAGATAGAGTTTTATTACTTGTAAGTAATGTCTGTTCCATGTATTGCAGACACTGCACCAGAAAAAGAAAAGTTGGAGATATGGACAATATCCCTGATAAAGAAACTATTATGAATGGTATTGAATATATCAAAAGTCACACTGAGATACGTGACGTACTTTTATCAGGAGGAGATCCTTTTTTATTAAGTGACGACTATCTAGACTGGATCTTATCAGAGGTAAAAAAGATACCTCATGTGGAGGTTATCAGAATAGGTACAAGAACCCCGGTTGTTCTGCCTCAGAGAATCACTGATAATTTAATAAACGTATTAAAAAAGCACCATCCTATATGGATCAATACTCACTTTAACCATCCAAAAGAATTTACAGAAGAGTCTAAAAAGTCAATCAGCAGACTAGCTGATGCAGGTATTCCTTTAGGTAACCAGTCTGTCTTATTATCAAGAGTCAATGACTGCCCTAAAATCATGAAAAAACTTGTTCATAATCTTGTTGCAAATAGGATTCGTCCATATTACCTCTATCAGTGTGATCTTTCAGAGGGTCTAAGTCACTTTAGAACTCCTGTTGGAAAGGGAATAGAAATAATAGAAAGTCTTATAGGACATACAAGTGGTTTCGCCATTCCTAGGTATGTTATAGATGCACCTGGCGGTGGTGGTAAAATTCCAGTAATGCCAAGTTACCTTATATCTTGGTCACAAAACAAAGTAATACTCCGTAATTATGAGGGAGTAATTACAACTTATAGAGAACCTGATAATTACAAAACTCAGTTATGTGATGATGACTGTGATAACTGTAATTTACATTTAAATCTTGATGGTGTCGTAGATTATAACAGTGTGGGAATAACCAAACTCTTGTCAGACACAAATGATGATATCTCTCTCACACCAGACAACAATCAGAGAATAGAAAGAAGAGAAGGAGAAGAAACAGAGAACGAGGATAAAATAGAAAAAATTTCAAACTCAATTGTTCATCACGGAAAAAATAACAACAGAGTTTATCTTATGAAGTTAGATCACACAGATGTTCCTCATATATTCACAAGTCTTTATGACTTGGCCTACAAAAATAGATACGGAAAAATTATTGCCAAGGTTCCTACAACTTCTTATGGTTATTTTCTAGAAAATGACTATATCAGAGAGGCTCATGTTCCCGGTTTCTTTAAAAATGGTGAAAATTTATATTTTATGTCAAAATACCTAAATGAAAACAGAAAAAATGAACCCTACGAGGAGATAATCGAAAGCGTCCTCTATAATTCTAAAAATGTGGATACATACAACCTCAGAAAATTAGCTGATCAATTTAAAATCCGTGTGTGTGGTGAAAGTGACATTGAAGAGATGGCATCTTTATATGAAAAAGTATTTGAAACTTATCCTTTCCCGATACACGACGAAAATTACATACTAGAAACAATGAGAGAAAACGTTATCTATTTTGGTGTTTGGCACGATGATCAGCTTGTAGCCCTATCATCTTCAGAAACTGACAGGGAAAATATGACTTCGGAAATGACTGACTTCGCAACTGATTCAGAATACAGAAAGACTGGACTTGCAAGTTTATTATTAAAAGCAATGGAAGTAGAATTAAAGAAAAGAAATTTCAGAATACTTTACACCATCGCCCGTGCAAGATCTCAAGGAATGAATAAAGCATTTGCTAGAAATAAATATGAGTATACAGGAACACTGACCAACAATACCAATATATTTGGAAATGTAGAAAGTATGAATGTCTGGTATAAAAACATACTCTAAAATAAATATAAAACCCAAAAAAAAATTACTCTTGTAATTTAATTAAAATTTAATAAGAGTCTGTTAAATAATCATTAGATGATTTTTAACAGGCTTTTATTGTGTTAGAATTTTGATTCACAAGTAAAAATTTAAATATTTTTTTGATAAAAAACTGTAAAATTCCATTTATTTCACAATCAAAAACACTAATTATTTTATTTACAAGCCTTATTTTTAATGGATTCCAATATAGTATCTATATCTTTATTTTTCTCATTGTTTAAGTCTAAAAAAATATTTTAAAAATACCATTTGACTATTGCAAAGAAAAGGAATAGAATGTCTCGTCCAGCTAAAAGAAGGCTGTAATAATTCTTTTTAAAAGATAACTTCAGTATCGGCTGTAAATAAGTATTAGAGGTATTTTTTTAATTCATTTATAAATATTAGAAAAAATATCGTCTGGGAAGATGATAAAAAAGGAGGAGATATGACTAAGCTAAATCAAAACATGACCCCGCTATTTTCCGTATTGAAGGATGTATATGCAAAGAGGGAAATCGTCCCCTTTCATGTACCGGGGCACAAAAGAGGTGCAGGAATGGATAAGGAGTTTTTTGACTTTATAGGCAAAAATGCTTTTTCCATAGATGTTACCATCTTTAAGATGGTAGACGGACTGCATCAGCCAAAAAGCTGCATAAAAGAGGCTCAAGACCTTGCTGCTGATGCATATGGCGTAAAAAAAAGCTTTTTTGCAGTCAATGGTACATCTGGTGCTATCCAGGCTATGATAATGGCAGTTGTGAAGTCAGGAGAAAAAATCCTTGTTCCTAGAAATGTTCACAAATCTGTAACTGCAGCTATAATCCTAAGTGGTGCAGAACCTATATATATGAATCCTGAGATTGATGATGACTTAGGTATTGCACACGGTGTAAAACCAGAAACAGTTGAAAAAATGCTAAAACAACATTCTGATATAAAAGCGGTCCTTATAATAAATCCTACATACTACGGTGTAGCAACTGACATCAAGAGAATTGCTGACATCGCACACAGCTATGATATACCACTAGTTGTTGATGAGGCTCATGGTCCACATCTTCATTTTCACGAAGATCTGCCCATATCTGCGGTAGATGCAGGAGCGGATATCTGTGCACAGAGTACACATAAAATAATTGGTGCTCTCACCCAAATGTCTCTATTGCATGTAAATTCAGACAGGGTTGATCAAAACAGAGTACAACAGATACTGAGTTTACTGCACACAACTTCTCCTTCATATATATTGATGGCATCTCTTGACTGCGCCAGAAGACAGATTGCAACTGAGGGAAGAGAACTTCTCACCAAGAGTATTTCCCTTGCACATAAACTCAGAAGTGAAATCAACAAAATACCAGGAGTATCATCTTTTGGAATAGAGATAGTTGGAAGAGAGGGTATCTATGCCTTTGATCCTACAAAGTTAACAATAACAGCCAGAGACCTTGGTTTAACAGGTTTTCAGCTAGAAACTCTACTTGTAAACGAATACAATATACAAGTTGAACTGTCTGATTACTATAATGTTTTAGCTATAATAACCCTAGGTGATTCTGAAGAAAGTATCGGGAAACTTAGTGATGCATTGAGAGATATAAGTGAACGATTCTTTGGTAAAGAGGAAATTCACAGAAAATCCCTAAAAATGCCTGCTATTCCTGAACCTGTACTTATACCAAGAGAGGCTTTTAACAGTGTAAAGAACAAAATTCTTTTTGCTGAAAGTGAGGGAAAAATCTGCGGTGAGCTTATAATGGCGTATCCTCCTGGAATACCTATTATCTGTCCCGGTGAAAGAATAACCTCAGACATTATAGAGCATATAAAAGAACTCAAAGACGCCGAACTTCACATTCAGGGAATGGATGATCACGAACTTCAATACATTAATGTAATTGAGGAAGAAGATGCAGTATATATCTATACAGAAAAAATGAAAAACCAATTATTTGGTGTGCCTATGAACCTAGGGGCCAACAAAACAGGAATTGAATTTGGATTGGAAGCTCTCTGGGACAACTATCCAGATGTTTTTGATGAAATGGAAGTTATCGAAATCGAGAGACAAAAGGAAGATTTTTCTGTTCAAAATCTTCGATATAAAAACACTATTCTTGATACTTGTGAAAGAGTTGCCCATACAGTAAATTTAGCAGTAAAAGATGGTTACAGGCCTATTACAATAGGAGGAGATCATTCTATAGCCATAGGAACTATAGCAGGAGTAGCCAAAGAAAAAAATATAGGGGTCATTTGGATGGATGCCCACGGTGATATGAACACTCAAGAAAGCACACTTACTGGAAATATTCACGGTATGCCTCTTGCACTTTTACAGGGACTAGGGGACAAGGATCTATGCAACTGTTTTTATGACGGACCTAAAATAAAAAGTGAAAATATTGTACTATTTGGTGTAAGGGACCTTGATGAGCAAGAGAGAGAGATCATAAATAAAAGTGGAGTAAAAGTTGTATTTTATGATGAGATAGCTCAAAGGGGAATAGATGTAGTTTTAGACGAAGTCAGAGAATACTTAGATGTAGACAACCTACATATAAGTTTTGATATCGATGTTCTCAATCCTGAGTACGCCCCAGGTGTCAGCCTTCCTGTCAGAGGTGGTTTTGCCCCTGATGATATATTCCACAGTTTCAAATATTTATTTAAAAATTATACCATTACATCTGTGGATATTGTAGAATTCAATCCAATCTATGACAAAAACAGTAAAACAATGGAATTTGTAAAAGAGCTTACTGAGTATGTTAAGAATCCTGATTAATTTCTAATAAAACACAGAGTATTAAAAATTTAAAAAATAAAATTACCCATAAATAGTAAAGTCCAAATAACCTAACTATTTATGGGTATTCTTTGTTTTATTTTCAGACTACAATAATTTAGATAAACTTACTTTTCTTTGCATAATTCGAGTCATTACCATTTACAAATAAGACACTTCCATTTTTTATGGTGTCTATAATCTCTGGTGAAAGTTCTTCAGGAAGTGCAGGGCAGCCCCAACTTCTTCCTAATCTTCCGCTAGTTTTTATAAAATCAGGGTTAGCATAGTCTGCAGCATGGATAACTATCGCTCTTTTTCTGGCATTGTCATTTATCCCCTCTTCGAGCCCTTCTAGCCTCAAAGAATAACCCTTACTTCCCACATAAGTCTCATCTGTCAGAAAAAATCCTACAGAACTTTTGTGAGAATTAACAGTATTAGAAAATTTTTCAGCAAAAATATCACCTGTTCTTGTACCGTGAGCTACATATGTTTCATAAAGTAACTTTTTATTTTCAATATCCAATACAAAAAATCTCTGTTCAGTAGATGGTTTTGTATAATCAATAATAGTTAAAATACTGGAATTTTTTTTCTCTTTTATTTTTTGGTATCCAGCTATAGCATTTTTAAAAATTTCAAAACTAACCTTTTCTTTTAGGTTAATTCTAGCATACAGGTCTTTTAAATCAAAGTTGTTGGGAGTAAGAGCATAAGAAGTAGAGGACATCAACAAACTTAAAAGAACTATAAACTTAATCATTCTTTTTCTCATAAGTACCTCCTGATAATTGTAAATAAACATATTACAATTACATTATAGCTTTTTTTTAGAAATTCAAAAAGATTTTTTTATATTTTTTAATATCTTTTTAATTATAAGACTTAAAATATTCTTCATAAAAAATGCCAGCCTGTAAAGCTGACATTTAACAATTTATTTTTTTATTATAACTGAAGCATTGTGATCAAATGGATTTGTTCTATAGGCAAGAGAAAATAAATAAGGATAACTTTTTCTCAGATGTTTCATATAGCTGATCCATTGATGTTTTAATTCTCCGTACACTCTATTCATATCTCCTGTAAGATGCTGATAATCTTCTTCAGGAAGTTCATGAAGAGCCCCCCTATACCTCAGCTCTTCAGCAAGGTGAAAAACAGCCCACAAAAGTTCCGTAAAACTTTCGTGTTCCAATAAGTTGGGATTCTCAAGGAGTCTCAATAGAAAAGATTTTTTATTTTCTAAGAGAGACTTTAACTTAGACCACTCAATTTCCTCTATAGCGAATTCACTTTTGTGTCCCTTTAAAAAGTCACACATATCTTGAAATTCCTTTTCGGAAGAACGGTCTGTTACACTAAATCTAGACTGAGACCCTGCTATACCCTCATCCATATTTGCTATAATACTTAAAAGTTCGGTTCCTACCTCACTGTAAAAGGTTCCTATTACCATGTTTAATTTTTCCATACGTTCCTGCTTTTCCCTGTTCTCAAGAACTTTATGTATAACCAGTGTAACCAGCAAAACCTCAATAAACATAAAAGCAATATCTTCTATAAGGAATTCAACAATATGATGTGGATTTTTAAATAAAAAATATGCAATAAGATAGAATATTATCGACATAGATATTAGTAATATACCAGTATAAACCTTCCAATTTAATTTTTTCATTTCCACCACCTGATTTGATTTTATATGAGATCATATTCAAATAACATTTATTTTAACATATTAAAATAAAAAAATCTATCTTAAAACATGAATACTAAGTACATAACTAAGTTGACTTTTTTAAAAAATTAAAAAAATTTAAGAATCTTTCAGCAAAAAAAGCTTAATATTGCACTCATTATAGTGAAATTTTGTACAAAACTACCTTGAAATAATGAGCATATAAATAATAAATTATATTTTATTGAAAAAAATTATTAGAATATAATGTCACTATGTCAGTTTTATGTCAATAATATTTTAGCCGGAAATATTCATAAAATGAAGACTTGTTTAAATCTTTATCTGCATATTTACGACTAAATTTATTATAAAATATATTTTTTAGAAGGGAGAGAAACAAATTGGGTAGATTTATAGTAAAGCGTATGATACAAATGTTTATTACACTGTATCTTGTAGTTACTGCTACTTTCTTTTTGATGCATGCTATACCCGGAGGACCTTTTACTAGAGAAAAGCCTCTGCCGCCTGCAGTTATAGAGGCACTTGAAGCAAAATTCAAATTAGACCAGCCTTTACACGTACAGTATTTTGATTATGTTAAAGGGGTTTTTACTTTTGATTTTGGACCCTCATTCCAAAAGGTAGGGGTAGATGTGACAGATATGATTATGAAAGGACTTCCAGCCTCAGCAAAAATTGGAATGATGGCAGTATTGGTGGTTCTTCTCATCGGTATTCCACTGGGTATTATATCTGCATTAAAGCAAAACAAGTGGGAAGACTATGTGGTGACTATACTAGCCACAATAGGTGTAACGATTCCTAGTTTTGTAATGGCTACACTAATAATATATGTCTTCAGTGCAAAACTTCAGGTCCTTCCGTCCTTTGGACTTAAGACCTGGAAACACTTTATAGGGCCTGTTATCGCACTAAGCGGATTTTCCCTTGCTTTTGTAGCGAGACTAACACGTTCTAGTATGCTAGAGGTTCTGCAGCAGGATTATATAAGGACAGCAAGGGCTAAAGGATTGTCTGAATTTGTAGTAATCGGAAAACATGCACTTAAAAATGCTCTTATTCCAGTTATCACTTATGTAGGTCCTATGATCGCTAGTATCCTAACCGGATCATTTGTAATCGAGAAAATTTTTGCCATACCGGGTATGGGAAAATATTTCGTAGAAAGCGTAGGTAATAGAGATTACACAGTCATTATCGGTGTTACTGTTTTCTATGCTGCTTTCTATATTATTATGGTCTTTATAGTGGATGTAATCTACGGTATTATAGATCCGAGAATAAAGCTGCATGATTAGGAGGGAGTCACTTAATGGATAAAAGATGGGAAAGGGTCCCTAAAGAGGCCCTTGAAAAAGAAAAAGTAGTCAGACCCAGTCTTACTTACTGGCAGGATGCCTGGAGAAGACTAAAACAAAACAAACTTTCTATGATTGGTCTAGTTACAATAGTCTTATTGTTTATTTTAGCTATCTTTGGACCAATAATTTCAAAATTCAGTTATGAGGATCAGAATCTAAATCTTGGAAACATACCTCCTAGATTTGAAATTTACAAAGTTGACGCCGATAATTTTGTTTATGTCCATTCAGAATACAAGCTTATCTCAGTTTCTGAAAAGGGAGAATTGTTTGATATGATTCTTCCGTCAAAAGAAGATATTCCAAATTTGAAAAAAGAATATGAAATCGACGGAAATAAAGTTGTTTTGGATTTTAAGAATGCCAGAAACGCGAAAAAAAATCCAAATATTAAAAAATTTCAAATATTTGTAAATGATTCTGAAATACAGCCGCTGAAGAAAGTCTTTAATAAGACCTATTATTTCGGAAGTGATTCCTTTGGAAGAGATCTTTTTATAAGAGTTCTTTACGGAGCTAGAATCTCTCTTACAGTTGCTGTTATGGCTACACTGGTAAACTTTTTTGTAGGTATACTCTATGGTGGTATTTCAGGATATGTCGGAGGAAGAATAGATTCATTCATGATGAGATTTATAGACTTGATAAGTACTATACCTCTTCTTCTTTATGTAATTCTTCTGATGGTAATAATAGCGCCGGGTCTCAAAACTATTATTTTGGCCATGGGTATCACTTATTGGGTAAATATGGCAAGAATAGTAAGAGGACAAGCACTTTCTATCAAGGGACACGAGTATGTTCTTGCAGCTAGGACTTTAGGGGCTAGTAATACGAGAATATTAGTAAGGCATATTATTCCAAATGCCATGGGACCTATTATTGTTTCACTGACAATGATGATCCCTAGCGCAATTTTTACGGAATCATTCCTTAGTTTTATCGGTCTTGGAGTATCAGCTCCTCAAGCTTCTTGGGGAACTCTTGCAAGTGATGCCTTAGGTGGATTAAGGTCATATCCTTATCAACTTATATTTCCTTCCTTGGCAATTAGTATAACTATGCTTGCATTCAATTTTCTAGGAGACGGACTGCGTGATGCACTAGATCCTAGATTACGTAAATAATAAAGGGGTGTTTTGATTTGTCGGATAAATTATTAGAGTTGAAAAATGTAAAAACCTCTTTTTACACTCACCTCGGAGAAGTTCAGGCTGTGAGAGGGGTGAGTTATCATCTTGAAAGAGGTGAGGCTCTCGGTATAGTAGGAGAGTCTGGCAGTGGTAAAAGTGTGACTTCCATGTCAGTAATGGGATTACTTCAGCACCCTGGAAAGGTAAAAGAAGGAGAAATTTTATTTAAGGGTGAGAATCTCTTGAAGAAAAACAGTAAAGAGATGATGAATATAAGAGGTAATGAGATTGCCATGATATTTCAGGATCCTATGACTTCACTAAACCCTGTTTATACTGTTGGTGATCAGATTATGGAAGCCATAAAAATTCACCAAAAAGTTTCAAAAGATGAGGCAAGAAAAAAAGCCATAGAAATGCTTACACTTGTTGGAATTCCGTCTCCTGAGACAAGAATAGACAACTATCCACACGAATTCAGTGGTGGTATGAGACAAAGAGCGATGATTGCCATAGCTTTATCTTGTAAACCGGATCTTCTTATAGCAGATGAACCGACTACTGCTCTTGATGTTACAATACAAGCTCAGATATTAAAACTAATGAAAGATCTGAAAGAAAAAATAAATACATCCATTATACTTATTACTCACGATCTTGGTGTAGTTGCTGACGTATGTTCTAGAGTTATAGTTATGTATGGCGGATTAATCATGGAGGAAGGTACTACTGAAGAGATTTTTTACAGACCAAAGCACCCCTATACAATGGGGCTCCTAAAATCCATCCCAAAACTAGTAGAGGAAGAGAGACTCATCCCAATAGACGGGACGCCTCCTGACCTTTTAAAACCACCAGTGGGCTGCCCTTTCGCAGCTAGATGTGACTATGCCATGAATATCTGCTTAGAAGAAAAACCAGATTACTATTCTTCTAGTCCCAATCACAGGGCTATGTGCTGGCTTCTCGATGAAAATGCGCCTCATGTAGAAGTAGATACCGGTGTCAGAAGGGGGGCTAAATAAGTGTCTGATATAAAAAAGGAAGATATACTTTTAGAGGTAAAAAACTTAAAGAAATATTTTGAATCTAAAAAAGGTTTTTTTGGAAAAAAAACCCAATATGTAAAAGCAGTAGACGATGTTAGCTTTTATATAAAAAAAGGTGAAACCTTTGGATTGGTAGGAGAATCCGGATGTGGTAAATCAACTACAGGACGGACTCTTATAAGGCTCTATGATGTCACCGCTGGAAATATAATTTTTGACGGACAGGACATCAGTAACTTAAAAGAAAGAGACTTGATTCCATTTAGAAAAAAAATTCAAATGATATTCCAAGATCCATATGCTTCACTTAATACAAGAATGACTGTAGCAGATATTGTAGGTGAGCCTTTAGATATTCACGGTATTGCCAAAGGACAAGATAGACAAAACAGAATATATGAACTACTGGAAAAAGTCGGTCTAAGCAAAGACCATGCAAGCAGATATCCTCATGAATTCAGTGGTGGTCAAAGACAGAGAATCGGTATAGCCAGAGCTCTCGCAGTAGATCCAGAGTTTATCATCTGTGACGAACCTATCTCTGCTTTAGATGTATCCATTCAGGCACAGGTTGTTAATATGCTTGAAGATCTGCAGAAGGAATTGGGGCTTACTTATCTTTTCATAGCCCATGACCTTTCTATGGTAAAGCATATATCTGACAGAATAGGGGTAATGTATCTTGGTAAAATGGTTGAAGTGGCAGAAAGTGATGAACTGTATGAAAAACCTGCTCACCCCTATACCCAGGCACTCCTGTCTTCTATACCTATACCAGACCCTGAGCTCAATGCCCAGATGGAAAGAGAGATTCTAGAGGGAGATGTCCCAAGTCCTCTTAATCCACCTAGCGGATGTAGATTCAGAACAAGGTGCAAATATGCCAAAGAAATTTGCTCACAACAAGAGCCGATCTTACAAGAAGTTGCTCCTGGACATATGGCTGCCTGTCATTTTTCAAAGGACTTCTACAATAATAAATAATTTGATCTTAAACAAATATATATAAAGGGAGGAAACACATTGAAGAAAAGATTTATGATGTTAGGAATTCTAATCTTATCACTTCTCATGGTAGCATGCGGTGGTAAAAAAGAAGCGTCAACAGGAAAAGATACAGAGCAAGTGCTTGTATTCAACCTTGGAGCTGAACCAAAAACTGTAGATCCACAGCTAAACTCAGCAACTGACGGAGGTATCGTTATCAACAATACTTTCGAAGGTCTTATGAGAATGAATAATGAAGGGATGCCAGTTCCTGCAACTGCAGAGTCATACGAGGTATCTGAAGACGGTAAAGTATATACATTCCATATCAGAGAAGGGGCCAAATGGTCTGACGGTCAGCCTGTAAAGGCAGGAGACTTTGAGTATGCATGGAAGAGAGCCCTTGACCCTGCAGTTGCCTCAGAATATTCTTTCCAACTTTACTATATTCAAGGTGCTCAAGAATACTTTGAAGGAAATGCTTCTGCAGATGATGTAGCAGTAAAATCAATCGACGATAAGACTTTAGAAGTTACACTTGTTGGTCCTACTCCATATTTCCTTGCTCTTACTACATTCTACACTTACATGCCTGTAAGAGAAGACGTAGTTACCCAGAAACCTGAAGGATGGGCAAAAGATACAACTATCGCTGTTTCAAACGGACCTTTTGTAATTAGCGAGTACAGCCCTTCTGATAAGATAATTCTTCTTCCTAATGAAAACTACTGGAACAGAGAAAATGTAAAATTAGATAAAATAATTTTCGAAGAGATAGTCGACAATACTACAGCTCTTACCGCCTATGAAAATGGAGAACTTGACATCCTTAGAGATGGAGAAGTGCCACAGCAGGATATACCTAGACTTCAGCTTGAAGACCCTACTTTCTCTATAGCTCCATTCTTGGGAACTTATTACTATATTTTCAACGTAGACAAGGAACCAACTGATGACGTAAATGTAAGAAAAGCCCTTACATACGCTATCGACAGAAAGGCAATCACAGAACAAGTAGCAAAAGGCGGACAGCTTCCTGCTACAGGATTCGTTCCAAATGGTCTTTTTGATTCAGAAGGAAGAGACTTCAGAGCTACTGCTGGAGATTTTGATATCAGTGTAACTGCAGATATCGAAAAAGCTAAAGAATATCTTGCTAAAGCCGGATACCCTAACGGAGAAGGATTCCCTAAACTTACTGTAGTTTACAATACTTCTGAGGGACACAAGGCAATAGCTGAAGCTGTACAGGAGATGTGGAAGAAAAACCTTGGAATAGACGTAGAGCTTATGAACCAAGAGTGGGCTGTATTCCAAGACACTAGACACGTTGGTAACTTTGAGATTGCAAGAGCAGGATGGATAGGAGATTATGCTGACCCTATGACATTCCTTGATCTATGGACATCTTATTCTGGAAACAACGATGCACAGTGGAAATGGACAACTAACGAAAAGAAATTTGCTTCTAATAAAAAATATGATGCACTTATCGAAAAGTCAAAAGTTACTCAGGGAACTGAAAGAGATGCTCTTCTTTATGAAGCAGAAAAAATTCTTATGGACGAGATGATAACTATGCCTATCTACTACTATACTGGACCTATGATGGTGCAAGAATATGTTAAAGGATGGGAAAGAGACATCTTAGGAACTTGGTATTTCGGAAATGCAGAAATGGTAAAATAATTCAATGATTTTATTTTAAAGTAAGGCTTCGGCCTTACTTTTTTTTATTATTAAAAAAATATATGTTATAATTGATTATGTATTTTGTTATATATATTGAAAAGTCTTTCCGAGCTTTATATTGGGCTGACTTTTTATTAATAAATTTATTCTTTATAAGGAGGTTAAGATGAACACTTTTACACTGGGAATTTGTATTTTTCTTTTTACTTATTACCTCATAATAACTGAAAAAATACCCCATACCCTTTCTGCACTGTTAGGTGGTGTGCTTATGGTTATTTTGAAGATTTTACCTTCAGAAAAGGCCTTTCATTCCATTGATCTAAATGTTATTTTTCTTTTGATCGGTATGATGATAATTGTCCATATAACATCTGAATCGGGTTTATTTCAATGGGTTGCCATTAACATTGCAAAGAGTGTAAGAGGGGAGCCCTTTCCATTGATGCTTTTACTCATGGTAATAACAGCTTTATTTTCAGCCCTTTTAGACAACGTTACTACGATTTTACTACTAGGCCCTGTAACCATACTGATAACTGAGGAGTTGAAAATTGACTCTATTCCATTTCTTATAGCAGAAGTTATCGCTTCTAATATTGGTGGAACTGCCACACTCATTGGAGATCCTCCGAATATTCTCATTGGAAGTGCTTCTAAATTAACTTTCAATGAATTTGCAATTAATTTATCACCTATAGCATTAATTATACTCGTAGTCACAATTATTAATTTTAAATTTATTTTTGGGAATAAAATGAAGGTATCTAATGTTTTGAAAGCCAAAATTATGGATATTGATGCAAGCAGAGCTCTCAGGGACAAAAATCTTATGATAACATCTTTATCAGTTCTTTTATTTGTTTTTATAGGGTTCCTGACCCACTCCATAACTCATATTGAGCCTGCATTTATAGCCTTTGGGGGTGCAGTTGTCCTTATGATAGTTACTAAAAAAGACGTGGAAGAGATTTTTAAGACTATAGAATGGAAAACTTTATTCTTTTTTATAGGTCTTTTCATTATGGTAGAAGGTATCGTAGAAATAGGTGCTATCGATATTTTAGCTAACAGGGCATTAACTTTCACAGGAGGTGACCTTCCCAAAACATCTATCCTAATTCTATGGATGTCGGCAATAATATCATCCGTTGTAGATAATATACCCTATACAGCCACTCTTATTCCTATGATTAAGACAGGACTGATACCAAACATTGCAACTTCACATCCTGAGATATCTCTTCAAGTAATTAGATATTCTCTCTGGTGGGCTCTGGCTTTAGGAGCTTGTCTCGGTGGTAATGGTACACTAATCGGAGCTTCTGCCAATGTTGTAGCTGCTGGAATAGCATCAAAAAGTGGAAAAAACCTTTCATTTATGAAGTTCACCAAATATGGATCTCTTATAATGATAGAGTCTCTATTACTCAGCACTTTATATCTTTGGTTTAGGTTTTTTAGATAGAAAAAATTTTTATTCTGCAATATAAAAGACCTGGATATATCCAGGTCTTTTATATTGGTATAGTTTATTGTTTAGCCTTGGCCTCTATACTAGCTAAAAGCTCTCTATAGGCATCCTCAAAAGCAGACAGTCCTTTTTTAAGTAGGACATTAAAGACTTCATTCATTGACACCCCTGCATCCTCTAAATCTCTGAAAATTTCATTTGCCTTAGAATCATCTGCATCAAGGGCTATTTTAGCAGTTCCGTGATCTATCAATTTCTCAAGAGTATTATAAGGTAAAGTATTTACTGTGTCTGGAGCAATAAGTTCAGTAACATATTTTATATCGCTGTAAGCTGAATTCTTTGTCCCAGTAGAAGCCCACAATACTCTTTGTAAGTTAGCTCCTTTTCTAGATAGCTCTTGGAACTCTGGAGAATTTTCAATCCCTCTATAAATAGAATAAATTATCATAGAGTTTGCAACAGCAGCTTGTCCCGCAAGATCTTCTCTTCCTCTTTCTTCCAAAAGGTCATCAACCATACTCTCTATTCTGCTTACAAATACACTTGCAACTGAGTGAACCTTGGTTAAATCTTCGTTATTATCAGCTAGCCTTTTTAGACCTCTAATATAAGCTTCAGCCGTCTTTCGGTACTGCTCTGGAGAAAATATAAGTGTTATATTTACACAGATACCCCTAGAAATAAGCTCCTCTATAGCCACTATCCCTTCATCAGTTGCAGGAACTTTAAACATCACATTTTCTCTGTTTACCTTTTCATGAAGTCTTATTCCTTCTGAAAGGGTTTTTTCTGTGTCTTCTGCCAACAATGGGTTAAGCTCTAGACTTATATACCCGTCTCTTTCTGCAGTTTTTTCATACACAGGTTTCAGAATATCTGCCGCCTCCTGTATATCTCTCACAGTTAACTCGTCGTATATCTCTTCAACTGATCTTCCATTAGAAGCTAGTTCTTTTATTTCATTGTCATAGTCGTTACTTTTTGCTATGGCATTATGAAATATACTAGGATTTGATGTAACACCCATAAGCCCAGCATTGATAAGTTTTTTTAGTTCTCCGCTTTGTATGATATCTCGACTAATAAAATCAAGCCATAAACTTTGACCTAGATTATCTAGTTCTCTTATGATTTCTTTGTTCATTTCAACCCCCCTGAATTATATGCTTGTAATATATTATGGGTTAAAATTTTAAAAAAAGCAATTTTTTTTACACTCTAAACCTTTTTAAGAACTGGTTCTTTGAAAAAAGCCAGTGTTTCTCCGACAATAACTTTTCTAAGTACTAAAAGTCCAACAAGATTTGGTATTACCATAACACCATTTACTATATCGGCAATAAGCCAGATTGTATCTAGCTTTAAGAAAGGTCCTGATGCTATCATCACAAGGAATATAACTTTAAACCACTTGATAGCTTCCTTTTGGAAAAGATACTGAGTACACTTTTCTCCATAGAAGTTCCAACCTATTATTGTAGTAAAGGCAAAGAATATTATTCCAATGTTCACGATAAGAGAACCATAAGAACCAAGGTAGAATTCAAAAGCCTTTGAAGTAAGTAATGATCCTGATAAACCGTCTTGAGACCACAAACCTGATGAAACAACTATTATTCCAGTAATGCTACAAACTATCAAAGTATCTAAAAATGGTCCTATCATTGATATTAGACCCTGTTTAACAGGTGAGTCAGTTTTTGCACTAGCCGCTGCAATTGGTGCTGAACCAAGTCCGGCTTCATTTGAGAATACTCCTCTAGCAACACCGGCTCTCATAGCCATCATAATTCCAGCTCCTGCAAAACCTCCTACTGCTGCACTTCCATTAAATGCAGATTTTATTATAAGAGATATAGCCGACATTGTAGCAGAAGGATTTGAAGCCATTATTACAACTCCACCTACTATATAAAATACAGCCATGAATGGAACAAGGAATGAAGCAACCTGAGAAATTCTCTTGATTCCACCGAAAGTAACAAGGGCTACTGCTATTGTAAGGACAATACCGGTAGTCATAGTCGGTATTCCTATGGCACCTTTCACACCTTCTACCACTGCGTTTACCTGTGGGAAAGTCCCTATTCCTAAAAGGGCAACCATTATTCCAGAAAAAGCAAATACTTTTCCTAAAAATTTGTTTTTAGCACCTTTTTCGATATAATACATCGGTCCGCCTGAATATTCTCCGTCTTTTTTTTCACGGTATTTGATTGCAAGAAATCCTTCTGCAAATTTTGTACTCATACCAAAGAAAGCAGCAATCCACATCCAGAATATAGCACCTGGACCTCCTAACTTTATTGCAGTTGCTACACCTACGATATTACCTGTACCGATTGTAGCTGCCAGAGCTGTACAAAGGGCTGCAAATCCAGATACATCTCCCTCTTTAGAATCAGAATTACCGTCTTTTTCAAATAGAAATTTAAAAGCTGTTACAAGTTTTGAAATCTGAATACCTTTTAAATTTACAGTAAGATAAATTCCAGTTCCCACAAGTACAAAAAGTGTAGGAAATCCCCATATAATGCTGTCTAGTTGTCCTAAAATTTCTTTCATTTTTTCCTCCCTTATCTGTCAGATGGCAGAAGGGGCGTAATAAAAAAAGAGACTACAAAAAAATGCAACCTCTAGAAAACACGCCATGCCTGTTTTCCTCTGTCCTTTTACCTGAGAGTATTACTCCTTCGGTGACTAGAATTAACCAATTCTCTCCAGAGGCTCGTCCAGTATAGGTCCATTTACCTGAAAGATTTACTTCTTCGGTGGCTGTAAAAACAGCTCTCTCCCCATACCTTCATCCGACTTAATTAAATTTTTATTAAAAATATAATAATCAATTTATTAAAAAATGTCAAAGGTTTTTTTTTAATACATATCATTATATTTTTTTATACCCCCTTAGACTACTATATATATTATTAATAATCTCTTAATTATTTAATTTTATTAAAATAATTTTATGACAAAAGTTCTTTTGGATCTGTCTAATAAAGGAAAATAAAAGAATAAGAGTAATCTTTTAATAGGTTACTGTGTTATACTTTTTATCTAATTTTTTATTCAGGAGGAAATATGAAAAGGGCAAGGTTAATATACAACCCATATTCTGGTGAAAATTATATAGTGAAGCATTTAGATACTATTTTTAAAGTTTATCAGAAAAAGGGATATACCATTGATGCTTTCAGAATAAGCTATGAAGCTAATATAGAAGATGCATTCAAGGATATTGGAGGTGAATACAACCACATAATCATAGCAGGTGGGGATGGGACAGTAAATCAAATAATTAATATAATGAAAAAAACAGGTATTGACTTACCTGTTGCCATACTTCCAACTGGCACTGCCAATGATTTTGCAACCTGTCTGGGAATGCCAAAAGATATATCTGAAGCCTGCCAACAGATCCTCAGTTCTAATGTTAAACTAATCGACCTTGGAAAAGTAAACGATACTTATTTTGTAAATGTTGCCAGTACAGGCTTATTCACAGATGTTTCCCAAAAGACAAATGTCAATCTTAAGAACACAATGGGAAAATTGGCATATTATTTCAGTGGTATTATAGAGATCCCAAATTTCAAGAGACTTCAGATAACAGTTGAATCTAAAGAACTAAAATATACAGGCCACTCGCTTATTATATTTGCTTTCAACGGAAAAAGTGCTGGAAATATTGATATTGCCTATAAGTCTCAGCTAGATGACGGACTTTTGGATATTGTCATAGTAAAGGCAGAAATAATGACCGAAACCCTTTTATCCTTTTTTAAGTTTTTAAAAAAAGAGCATCTTGAAAATCCTAAGGGAGTAATACACTTCAAAACTAACCGATTATCTCTAAAGTGCAATGAATCTATCTCCACAGATTTAGACGGAGAAAAAGGTCCTGATTTTCCTCTTGACATACAATGCATAAAAAACGGCTTAAAAATATTGGGGTATGCAAACTAAATAATACTTGAAGGGAGAACACCATGGAAAACTACAATGAAAGAAACTACTATACAACTTTGAAATTCATTTTGATCAAGGCTACTTACGACCTGTTTCCAGAGGCAGAAGTTAAGATACACCACTCTCTAAATAAAGGAATCTACGGTGAAATCCTAAAGGATCCTAAAATACGTTCTGAGGATATTTTAGCTATAAAAAACAGAATGAATGAACTTATAAGGGAAGATATTCCCATAAGGCCTGTTATTATGCCTGTCTGTGACATTGAAAAACATGACTGTATTTATAACAGACCAGACATGAGAAGGCTTATTGAGTACAGCGATTGGGTTGACCTAAGAGTCTATGAAATGGAAGGTTTTTATGACTATTATCACAATGGTATGTTAAGTAGTACCGGTTATCTCAACTTGTTCGATTTGTCACCTTATAACGGAGGATTTATTTTAAAATATCCTTTCCAAAATGACCCCTATAGAATACCTGTGGAAACTGACCATAAAAAACTTGCAAAAATATTTCATGAATCAGAAGAATGGGGTCAGATAATGGAAGTTTCAGATGTGGGAGCCTTAAATGAAAAAATACTAAACAATGAGATAGCCGAACTCATAATGGTAAATGAAGCCCTGCATCATAAAAAACTTTCATTTATTGCTGACGAAATCGCCAAAAAAGAAAATGTTAAATTAGTTACAGTAGCCGGGCCTTCGTCTTCTGGTAAAACCACTTTCACCCAAAGGCTTGCAATACATCTGAGGGTAAATGGCCTAAAGCCACTTGTTATCTCTCTAGATAACTACTATATCGGGAGAGCGCTGCTTCCCTTAGACGAAAATGGAAAAAAAGATTTTGAATCAATAAAAGCTCTGGATACAAAACTATTAAATAAAAACTTGAAAGACCTTATGAACGGAAAAGAGGTAGAAATACCAAAATATAACTTCTTCAGTGGAGAGAGGGAATACACAGGTAAGAGAGTAAAATTAGCAAAAAATGGGATTATTCTTATAGAGGGAATACACGGTCTAAATGAAGAACTCACCCGGGATATACCAAAACAAAATAAATATAAAATTTATATTAGCTGCCTGACCACCCTAAATGTCGATGACCATAATAGAATTCCAACAAGTGAAGTCAGAAAACTTCGAAGGATTGTAAGAGATAGCCTTTCAAGAGGTACCGGTGCAGAGGGAACATTAAATATGTGGGAATCTGTGAGACGTGGAGAAGAAAAAAATATATTCCCCTTCCAAGAAGAGGCTGATGCAATATTTGATTCAAACCTAATTTATGAATTGGGGGTACTTAAAAAATATGCTCACGGGGAATTAAAGAAAGTGAAACCGGGAAGTATATTTTACGAGGAGTCTCAGAGACTTATTAAGTTTTTAAATTATTTCAGAGAGATAAATCACGACTTTGTTCCTGATGACTCTATTCTCAAAGAATTTATAGGCGGAAGTTATTTTTATAAATACTAAAATAAATTTATATAAACATAAAGAAGAGAGATGAATAATCATCCCTCTTCTTTAATTGCATATATTGTCAAATCAAATAAAAAACTGCTACACAGAATAAAAAATATAAATACCACTTGTTACAGATAAATCGCTATTATATCTATCTTGAAAGCGGTTAAAGATAAATAATCAAAAAATTACAGCTTAACTTTTACATATTATATATCAGGAACTAAATGAATTATGTTCCTTTGAAATCTCTTGTGTCTGATTTAATTATGTAGTATAATTTTTAAAAACTGTTTTTTGGAGGAATTTAATGAAAATCAGAGTAAACAGAGAGGAACTTATTAAACTCCTTTCAAATCTTTCTGTAGTAATAAAAGAAAATTCAATAAAACCCGTAATATCCGGTACAAAATTAGAAGCAAAAAATGGAATGGCTGTATTCACTGGTTCAAATCTTGAATTCAGTTTTATATCTTCTATCCCTGCACAGATAGAAAATGAAGGTGTAACAGTATTTAAAATTCCTCTTATTCTGGAGTATATCAAACTTTTAGAGGTAGAAAATCTTGATATAACAGTGAGCGAGGGTAAACTTTTGATTCACAGAGCAGAATTTTCAATAATGGACTGGGAAGAATATCCAGAGATAAAGCAACCTGAGTCTGAAAATATTTTTGAAGTTGAAAGTCAGGAGATAATATCAGCTTTTGAAAAGGTTAAATTTTCAGCTTTTCCAACTGCAGATAATCTGGCCATAAACTGCATAAGAATGGCCTGTGATGACAATGAGTTAAATATGATCTCTACAGATTCATACAGACTAACAAAATATTTTCTTGAGACCCCTTGCAAAAGTAAAATGGAAGTATCAATTCCCCTTGAAAGTGTAAATATAATATGTAAGCTATTGAAAGATTCAGAAGAAAAAGCTTCTTTTGGGGTTAAAAACGGTATTTTAACAATAAAAAAAGGAAATTCTTTTATGTCTACAAGACTTATCGAACTTCCATTCCCCGACTATAAAACAATATTTAAAAATATGTCCTATACAAAAAATATAGAACTTAACACAGCAGACTTTAAGGGAAGTATGAAAAAAGTCCTTACTGTGGCTAAGAGAAATATCGAGACAAAAAACGGGGCTATCTTTGAATTTAAAGGAAATCGACTTATTTCAACTGTTTCTTCAGGGAGTGCAAAGACAGTCCAAAAGATAGATACGATAAAAGAAGGAGAAGATTTCAAAGCCTCTTTAAATGTAAAATTTGTATATGACTTTATATCTAATATCCAAAAAAATATCCTTATCAAGGCTACGAACTCCAGTTCTATGTTCATAATGGAAGAGGCTGGAAATAAAAACTATAAATATATACTTATGCCTTTAGCATTGAGAGATTAAGTGGGTATTTTGCCCACTTTTTTCTTGGCACCTTTAAAAATTAAAAAATGAGTTTATTTATTAGATAAGACCGGTAGATAATATCTGAATTTTTAATTTTTCAGAAAAAACATGAATTTTCAGGTGTTGTATTCATTTTTTTATCATTTTCACAGATAGGAAAATCAAATTTTTTAAACTTTCAGATATTTTAATATATCAATTTAAATTAAAAAGTTATTTTTATAGTTGAAGAACCTTAAAGTAAATATACAACCTGAAATAGTATGTTTCTTCTTTGTAAAATACTTTAAATTAATTACAATCAAAAGGAGGGATAAATGTTAGATAAAGTTCTTATTATTAACACTGGCGGAACGATAGGCATGGTTCACAGCGAAAAGGGAAACACCATGAGTCCCTTAAGACCGGCCGAAAATTGGAATGAGATTGCCAAGGAACACCCTGTTCTTAAAGGCTTTGCAACTGACTATTATCAATTTCATCCACTTGTGGACTCCTCTGATATTAACCCAGAAAGCTGGACAAAAATGGCTCAAGTGATCGAAACCAATTATAATAACTATAGGGGATTTGTTCTTCTTCACGGTACTGACACCATGTCGTACACGGCATCTGCCTTATCATTCATGCTTAAAAATCTTGATAAACCGGTAATTATTACTGGAGCACAGGTGCCCCTAGAAAAGCCTAGGAGTGATGCTCTGCAAAACCTGGTTACCGCCATTCAAATAGCTGGAAATGAGTTTTATGGTATAAGACTTGTCCCTGAAGTCTGTATATTTTTCAGAGATACTCTTCTAAGAGGTAACAGAAGCAGAAAAAATGATGCCAGAAACTATTTTGGGTTTTCTTCTCCAAACTATCCATCACTGGCTGAGGCTGGGGCAGAACTTGGAATCAAGAAAAACAAGCTTTTAAAAAAATCCAAAGGTACTTTTCATATAGAAACTGCTTTGGACGACAGAGTAATAATAATTGAAATATTCCCCGGATTAAAACCTTCATACTTAAAAAATATATTTGAGAGTATAGGGGATCTAAAAGGTGTTATCTTAAAAACCTATGGAAACGGGAATGCTCCTACCAACGTTGATTTTATAGATGTTATTAATTCTCTTACCTCTAGAGGTATCGTAGTTATAAACATTACACAGTGCACTACTGGTACTGTAAAAATGGGAATGTATGAGGCCAGCATTAAGCTTGTAGATGCAGGAGTAGTAAGTGGGCTAGACTTAACACCTGAAGCAGCACTGACAAAACTCATGTATCTCTTGGGTAAGACTGAGGATTCAGAAGAAGTAAAAAAACTCATGTCAATTGATATATGTGGAGAACAGACGCTCAATCATTATAATTTTAAGTTCACTCAAAATAGTCCTGCTAAAATTTGTAAATTTTCTTTTGAAATTCCAAAGGAGATAGCAGGTGGAGATATGATCGAAGCCGCCTTAAGGATAAAAAACCTTTCCCTGAAAAATAAAATAGACAAAATAAATATTAGAATTTCTATAGAGGGAGACAATTTTATTGAGAATATTGAAAAATTTCAGAGTATTAAAACCCTCAAAAAAAACAAGGATAATATAAATGAAGATATTCTTTTAAATTTTAATAAATGTGTCAAAAAAATAGCAGAAGAAAGCCGAGTGATAAAGATCACACTAGAGTCCGATGAGTCAATTGTATGGGGTGACGCGGTATTCTCAATATATTCCGAGTGTTAGCTAATGAGTAGTGCAAACCTTAAAATATATTCTAACTTTAAAATTAATATCACCTTTATTGACAGCATGTAAATAATGATGTATAATATTTAAAATAGAAAAATAAAAGGGGGATGAAGCTCTCCCGGAAAAATTCCAAATGCTTCTAATTACGGAGATGATGGCTTCTACAGAAAAAACTGTAGGAGCTTTTTTTGTTAAAAGGGGTGAAAAATGAAAACACTACTTTCTCTGGCTATTCTCCTTATAGGGGGACATTATGCCGGTAAAATTGCAGAAAAGATGAAACTTCCAAAACTAATGGGTATGATTATCTTCGGATGTATCGTCGGTCCTGCATACCTAAACCAGATAGACAGCCTTACCCTGCATATGAGTAAGGAATTAAAAAGTATAGCCTTGGTTACTGTTCTTATTACAGGAGGACTGGGAATAAGTACAGAACAATTGAAAAAAATGGGTCGTCCTGCTCTTTTATTAAGCTTTATTCCAGCAGGACTTGAAGGCTTTGCAGTTGCCTTTGCAGCAATGAAACTTTTCGGATTTACTTTTATACAGGGTGGAATTTTAGGATTTATAATATCTGCAGTGAGTCCTGCTGTACTGATTCCCTCTATGGTTGACCTTATAAGCAGAGGAATAGGTCAGAGAAAGGCCATACCTCAGATGATGTTAGCTGGAGGATCAGCAGATGACAGTATCGCAATAGCTCTTTTTACTACATTTATGAGTCTTTATCTTGGATCTTCTTCAGGAATAGCATCCAACTTATTGTTGGTGCCGGTCTCTATAGTTTTAGGAGTTTTTTCTGGTATCGCCGCGGCACTTTTATTAAAATTTTTATGTAAAATTACAAAAAATCCTATAACTCACTGTTTTTTAGTATTGGCAACCGGTGTTGGGATGAGAGTCTTAGAAGAATTAAAAATTCTTAAAATCAACTCCCTTATTGGGGTTATGGTCATGGGATTTGTTATAAGTAACTACTGTGAAGAAGAGCTTGGAACTAGTTTAAAACAGACTCTAGGAAAGGTATGGCAGGTTGGACAGATATATCTG